>JAFLKR010000065.1 GCA_019163135.1 Desulfobulbaceae bacterium
GGGTTCCCTGCTGATTCCTTTGCAAATCTCATATATTATCAGGCGGTTTCCTCTCAAAGGGGGTTTTTAAGCGCCGGCTTGAGCGCTAAGGTCAACCCCCTCGGCTCGTATTTCTTTTTCCCTATTCTCATAGTGGACCACCTTGTCTCAAAATGAGTCACCGGTTGTCCTTGCTGTCGATGGTAACTTTCTGATTATACAATGTTTTTTGTGCATACCTTCCTGCGCTGTTTTTGTGTCGCCAATGTTTGAGTGGGGCAACGTCCCACCGTCTCCCCCATTAATCGTTGCAGCGGACACACGATAGGCAATTTATGAAAATAGACCTGCCTGATCTTGGCGTATTACCTTGAGGAGGCAGCTTGTTGAAGGCTCGTTCATCGCTGCCACTTGATTTCAAGAGAGAATTTGTTGCGCCCGAATAGAGGAAATCGTTTGCCGGTTTCGTCGATATTTTTGATGGGACCCTTATCGTTCATTGCAATGGGCGTATTGCATAGGTCAGTGAGCGTTTTCTGAAGTTGTTAGGCTTGCAGCGGGAAGCGGTGATTGGGAAGGTGGTGGAAGAACTGTTCCCTCACAGTTTGATGCGCCGGGTCGTTGAAACAGGTAATCCGATTTTTTGGGATATCCTGGACCACGGGAAAGAATCGTGCGTCGTCATGCACCTGCATTTATATAATAAAAAGAAAGAGGTGGTCGGTGCGCTCGGGTTTGTGGTTTTGAGGGCATCAAACAATTCGAACCGGTTATTTTCCGTTATGGTCAAATTCCTTAGGATATCTCGGCCACCACCACTACCAGCGTTGCCGATAGCCGTCATGCCTTGCGAGCCTTTTTCAGCAAGCCGACCAAGGTGCCCCGGCAGGAGTGCTGGCTCTTGTCGGCTACGGGGGGGTTGCTTCCTGTAAAACTTTCCCAAAACAGTTGCCGGGCCGAAATTTCCGGAAAAAGGAAGAGGTCGAGTTGGCAACGGTCGTGCTTTGCTGCGGGATAATGGTTGTTGACAAGTTGTGACCATGCTGCGGCGCAATCCGTAAAGGGGGCGGTCAGTCCTGTTTCCTGAATATTAAAAGAGGAATCAGGATTGGTCAACGTGGTCAGCGCGGTCTGCAGGCCGGCGCATTGTTCCACCAGGGGCACCTGTGGCGAGAAGGTTGCTGCAGCGGTATCCGTGGCGGGCAGTTCCAGGCAGGTTACCAGTCGGGGGCCTTGGCGATAGTTTTTCTCAAAGGCCTCTTGCAGGGTTTCAAATGCTGCTTCATGCCGGGTGATGAAGACCTGAGGCTGTACCGGCATGGTCCCGTAAAAATATAGGCGGCTCCAGGCCTTAAGGCGATGTCGCAGCATTGCTTCGGTGTTGAGGCCGGTCGCTTGTTGCGCGGTCGTCGGTGTGAAAAGAGTATCTTCTTCCTCTCGCAGTGCTACCAGCAGAGCATCCTGGCGGTTGGTTATTTTTCGAAGCGCCGAATCCAGATCGGCCTGCTCGATATCGAAGAATTCCCCCAGTTTTAACATCAGGCGCGACTGCCAGAGCAGCAATTCCTCTTCTTCTTGGCAACGGTCAATGTTACCGCTTTGCAACAACTCGGTTAGGATCGAATTTTTTGTTTCTTTTGGTTCCCGGCGGCTCAATCCTGCCAGGCTCAGCATGCTGAGCTGGCTGGCGTAGTCATCCCGGCGGTTTTTGATGTCGCCTGTCAGGGCAAGAAAACGCTGGCGCTGATCGCCGAGGGGGATCGGAGTGTGCAGTTGCAGTCTTCCGTGTCGTAGAAGAGTCTCGATCAAAGGGGTAGACAGGTCTTGATCCAGTGGTTCGTTCTCGGCTGCTTGCATATAGACAAGCTGTCCGAAAACCTGTACAAGGGGGAAAAGGAGCGCCTCGTCGGGGAGGGTTTCCGGAAACACACAGGCAATGATATCATTCATATATGGGCACATTACGGGAAAAAATTACATTTACGCTGACGGCCTTGGCCTATTTACTCTTTCATCTGCGCATGGGCGCTGATCCGGGGGCCATCGTCTACGGCACGGTCTATCAGATGCTGCTTACCGCACCCTACGCATTGGGGTTTACCTATATTATTGCAGTGGTGTTCCGCAGGCTTTCAGGGAGCGGGTGGCCCCCCTGGGACAGGTTGCTGCGGATTTTTTTCACTGTCGGTATCCTCTTCGCCTTTTTTTTCGCCTTGTACGAATATGGCGGGCAGGGGCAACCCCTGGAGGATGTCAAGATGGACAGTAGCTCTGGCGTATCACGGTTTTTCGAGGATGTAATCCGGAAGGTGCGGTAGTATTCGGCATAAGCAGGCTTTCCGGCCCCATAATAGTGCCGGGGCTGGTCACCGCATTGCAGCCGGTCTGCACCCCGTCGCCCAAGATGGCGCCAAATTTTCTTAAACCGGAATCCACGATGCCGTCGGGAGTCCGGACCGTTACATTACCTGATAAGAACCGCAGGTTGGCGCATTTCGTCCCTGCCCCTAGATTGACATTGCCGCCGAGGATGGAATCCCCTAAATAAGCGAAATGCCCGGCCTTGGCGTCGTTGAGAAAGATTGAGTGCTTGACTTCGGTGGTGTGGCCGACTACGCATCGTTTGCCAATCAGGCAGTAACCGCGGAGGTAGGCCCCCTGACGGATTTCCGAATAGTCGCCGATGATGGCGGGCGACTTGATCAGCGCCCCCGATTCGATCAGTACCCCTTTGCCGATTTTAATGTTTCGGCCCACCATTACCGCACCCGCCATGATCACCGAAGCACCTTCCAGGATCTGCCCGTTTTCCCAGACAGTAAGTCCGCCCTTGGTGGCATCGCCGTAGGTAATAATGCATTCCCGCGCATTGCGCAGTTTGCCGTTAAAGGAAATGTATGGGCTCTCCAGTGGCACCCCGTCGGTCAGGCAGACATGCACAAAGGTCGGGGTGGTGTTAGCGCTGACATAGTCTTTCAGTTTTTTTAAGGGATCCCAGACGTTGGCGCAATCCGCAAACAAATCTGTATAGGGGCAATCGTTCAGATCAAAAAATGACCCTGTGGTCAGCATAATCGGCTCCTTGGCAGTCAGGGGAACAAACGGCACAATACTAGTCTCTCTATATTGAGGCGTATAGAATTATTCAAGCGATATCTTCTTTGCCGGATGGAGGAAGACGCCGCCTTGACTTCAGATAGGGTTATGTTTACTATCGAAGGATTATTGAGCTTAATATAATCGTTCCAGGCGATTTTAAGGAGGAATAACGTGGAATTTGACGATTCATTATCGACCAGCATGGGTGATTTCGGGGAGCAGGCCCAGGATCTTGAGATCCCGGAATCTCTGCCTATGATGGCTGTCCGGGATGTTGTAGTTTTTAATTATATGATCATCCCGCTGTTTGTCGGCCGGCCTGGTTCTATTGAAGCCGTGAACGATGGTTTGAACAATAACAAGTTGTTAATGCTGGTGACCCAGAAAGATCCGACCAAGGACGATCCCGAAGAAAAGGATCTCTACGATGTCGGTATGGTTTCCATGATCATGCGGACTCTCAAACTGCCCGATGGTCGGCTCAAGGTGCTGGTGCAGGCCCTTTCCAAGGCTAAGGTACGTTCCTATCTGCAGAAAAAGCCTTTTTACAAGGTCGAAATCGACCTGATTGAGGAACCGGAAACACCGGAAATCACCGTTGAAACCGAAGCGTTGATGCGGACGGTGCGCGAGCAGACCGAAAAGATTATGTCGTTGCGCGGCATTCTCTCCTCCGATTTGATGATGATCATCAACAATATCGAGGAACCAGGAAGGCTGGCGGATCTAGTCGGTTCTAATTTGCGTTTGAAGATATCGGAATCCCAGAAGATTCTTGAAACCATCGACCCCACCGCTCGTCTCCGCCTGGTGGCGGACCTGCTCCATAAGGAACTGGAAGTCTCTACGGTACAGGCCAAGATCCAGTCGGACGCCAAGGAGGAGATGTCGCGCAGTCAGCGGGAATATTTTCTCCGGGAACAGATTCAGGCCTTGAAACGGGAACTCGGCGACGAGGACGGCTACTCGCAGGAGATCGAAGACCTCAGTAAGCAGTTGCGTAAGAAAAAAATGCCGAAGTACGCCAAGAAAGAGGCGCGCAAACAGCTGAAGCGACTGGAGATGATGCACCCGGACGCCTCCGAGGCCACCATTGTGCGGACCTATCTCGATTGGTTTCTCGACCTCCCCTGGCGGGCGTCGTCTAAGGATTTGCTGGACCTTAAGGTCGCCGCCGACATCCTGGACGAGGATCATTACGGCCTGGATACGATCAAGGAGCGCATCCTTGAATACCTGGCAGTTCGTAAGCTCAATCAGGATACCAAGGGACCGATCATCTGCTTTGTCGGCCCCCCCGGCGTGGGCAAGACCTCGCTCGGTCAGGCCATTGCCAAGGCCATGGGGCGCAAGTTTTACCGCCTTTCTCTGGGCGGTATGCGTGATGAAGCGGAAATTCGGGGGCATCGCCGGACTTATATCGGCGCTTTACCGGGACGCATCCTCCAAGGGTTGAAAAATGTCGGCACCAATAATCCGGTGTTTATGATGGACGAGATCGACAAGATCGGCGATGATTATCGTGGCGATCCCTCATCCGCCCTGCTCGAGGTCCTGGATCCCGAACAGAATAATACCTTCTCCGACCATTACATGAATCTGCCCTTTGATCTTTCCAAGGTCATGTTCATTACCACCGCCAACCGTAGCGATACCATTCCCGGACCACTGCTCGACCGCATGGAAGTGATCCAACTTTCCGGGTATACCCTGGAAGAAAAAATGGTCATCGCCAAGAAATACCTGCTGCCTCGGCAGATCAAAGAAAACGGCATTAAGGTCAGTCAGATCAAACTCGACGACGCCACCCTGGAGATCATTGTCAGCAGATACACCCACGAGGCCGGGGTCCGGAATCTCGAGCGCGCCCTGGGGAAGGTCTGCCGCAAAATAGCGCGCAAGGTCGCCGAGGGGGGCAAAGGTCCGTATGTGATCTCGGAAAATACCGTGGAAAAATATCTGGGGCCGCCTAAGTTCCTTCCGGAAACCGAACTGGATACCAGCGCCCAACCCGGTCTCGTGGTCGGGTTGGCTTGGACGGAAGTCGGCGGGGAACTCCTCCATATTGAAACCTCGGTGCTGCCGGGCAAGGGTAAACTGCTGCTCACCGGGCAGTTGGGCGATGTGATGAAGGAATCGGCGCAGGCGGCGTTGAGCTATTGCCGCAGTCGCAGTGCTGACTTGGGCGTGGAACCCGACTACTTTGAAAAAGTCGATATTCACATCCATGTTCCTGCCGGCGCCATTCCTAAAGACGGTCCTTCGGCCGGAATCACCATGACCACCGCGCTTTTTTCCGCCATCAGCGGCAAGGCCGTTAAAAAGGGGATTGCTATGACTGGTGAGGTGACCTTGCGCGGCCGAGTGCTGCCCATAGGTGGGCTTAAAGACAAGGCCTTGGCTGCGCTCCGTGCGGGTATAACCAAGGTGCTTATCCCGGATGAGAATCAGAAAGATCTGGTCGAGATTCCAGAAGAACTTCGTAAGAAGATAACCTTTTTCCCGGTTAAGCATATGGATGAGGTGATTGAACTGACCCTGGGGAAAATCTCCAAGCTCGGCCGTCATCAGCGACAAGTCGCCGGCAAAGAAGAAAAATGATTGGTACTCTCGGGGACAGGGGCTATTTTCCCTTGTTCCCGAGGGACTGCTCCCCCTCGTAGGCCTTTCAATTCGCGGTACACCTATTTTTGTTTTTCCCGCCCATGCGTAATCTGCTCCTTTTTTTTCTGTTGTTTATCCTTGTCGCTGCCAGTGGCGTAGGTTTCTGGTATCGGTCATACTTGACGACCGTATCGCCAGGGAGTGGGGAGGTTGTCGTTGTCCTCGCCAAAGGGATAGGAGTTCGGGGGGTTGGGGAAGTCTTGGCAAAGAACAGCCTGCTGGGCAATGATATCCGCTACCTTTTGCTGGTTTATTTTTCCGGCTTTACCGCCAGGCTTCAGGCCGGGGAATATAGCATCCCCCGAGGCCTGACCCCGCCGGAAGTATTACGGTTACTCATCAATGGTTCTACGCTTCGTCATCATGTCACCATTGTGGAAGGAACCACCGCCGAACAGATGGCGGCCATTTTTGAGAAGGACGGTTGGGTCAAGCGAGCCCAATTTCTTGAACTTGTTCATGATGCAAATTATATCAGCAGGTTGGGTGTTGATGCCCCGCAACTGGAGGGGTATCTTTTCCCGGAGACCTACACACTGAGCCGCCAGGAAACCGACGCGATTTCAGTAACCCGGATGATGGTCAACAGATTTCAGCATGTCTGGAATGAAATAAAGACGGAGGATCTCCATGGGTTAAACCTGCATCAACTGGTCACCCTCGCCTCGGTAGTGGAAAAAGAAACCGGTGCGGCAGTGGAGCGACCGTTGATCGCCCGGGTTTTTCTCAACCGACTCGCCCAAAAGATGCGCCTGCAATCGGATCCGACGGTTATTTACGGTATCCGCGAATTTAACGGGAACCTGACCAAGTCTGACCTCAAACGGGTGACCCCCTATAATACCTATGTTATTCCTGCCTTGCCGCTCGGCCCGATTTGTAATCCCGGTCGTGCCGCCTTGGAAGCCGTCCTGCATCCTGCCGATTCCGACGCCCTCTATTTTGTCTCGAAAAATGATGGGACCCATTTTTTCTCCAATAATTTGGCTGACCATAATCGGGCGGTGGAGATCTATCAGCGGGGGCGATAGATCGATCGATCGATCGATAGATTGATAGATTGAGATAACCGGTCAGGTTCGGTAGGACGAATACCTGCCTTGCGTCTTCTGCAAAGCCGCTCCCCGGGCCGATTTTATCTTGGATGTGACGATAAGGTTGTTGATATATTGCAAGGAAAAAGAGGCATCAATTTTCTTGTTTTTAATTAAATTAGTGTTATGTTCGGCGACAAGGGTAGGCCATGTAGTATTAATGCTTGTTTAGTTCTTAATTACCGTTAATAATTAGAAACATCGCGTAGTTCTGCATGGAAAAACATTCAGCTCAATTTAAGGAGAATGAGGGAGCAATGTTGAAAGGAACAGTGAAGTGGTTTAATGAGTCTAAGGGTTTCGGTTTTATTGAGCAGGAAGCAGGCAAGGATGTTTTTGTCCACTACTCTGCCATCGGTGGATCGGGTTTCAAGACATTAAATGAAGGCGATAAGGTGCAGTATGAAATCGTTGACGGGCCCAAAGGACCGGCAGCCGCTAATGTCCTGAAACAATAGTTTCGCAGTATGCTTTAACCCGGTAGTAATTTATCTGCCGGGTTTATCGTTTGTGGACGGTGCGGAGCCTTTATTCTCCCTTTACAAATTCGTGCAGGTTTTCGATCCGGTTCCTTTCTCTGCTGTCAGGTGGATTCAAGCGACCTGATACGTGTCAAGGTGACAGCGCCGCCTTTCGTGCGTCACGTTTTCCATAGGTTTAATCAGCTTTGAAAATCGCCCTTGTTCAGACCAATCCGGTAGTCGGTGCCTTTGACCATAACCTTCGGCAAATCCTTGGCTGGATTGAGAAGGCGAAGCATGCAAGGTGCGATCTCGTCGTTTTTCCAGAATTATCCCTGTGCGGTTATCCACCGCAGGATTTGCTGGAACGCCCCAGCTTTCTTGATGCCCACGATCGCGTCCTGGTTGAACTGGTCCGCCAGCTTGATGGCATCACCTGCATCATCGGGGCGCTTGAGCGACGGAGCGGGCCCGGAAAGCCTTTATATAATTCGGCTTTTGTGCTTGAAAAAAATAAGATAGTCTATCGGGCCCGCAAGCAGTTGCTACCTACCTACGATGTATTTGACGAGACACGCTATTTCGAGGCGGGTACCACTTCAACGGTGTTTCCCTTGCAAGGACTGCACTGTGGCCTTACCATTTGTGAGGATATCTGGTGGCGCAGGCAATCCTATCAGACCAATCCCCTTGAGGGGTTAGCTGTTGGGCCTATTGTCCCGGATTGCCTCATTAACATTTCAGCATCTCCCTACTATCACGGCAAATTAGGTGAACGACAGCGGATTTTTAGTCAGCTTTGCCACGAGAACAATCTGCCCCTGCTGTACGTCAATCAGGTCGGGGGGCAGGATGGGCTGATCTTTGACGGCCATTCCATGGTGATCAATGGTTCCGGTGGGCTCTCGGGAGTTGCCGCCGGTTTTGCTCAAGATATGCTGATCGTGGATAGTAACACCTGGGATAAAACCAGCGAGCAAACCCTTGAGGACTCGGTGGCTCAGGTCGAAGAGGCCTTGGTGCTGGGAGTGCGGGATTATCTGCATAAAAGCGGGTTTACCAAGGCGGTGCTCGGATTGTCCGGCGGTATAGATTCGGCTGTCACCGCCGTGATCGGTTGCCGTGCTTTGGGCCCGGAGAACGTTCTCTGCGTTGCCATGCCCTCGCCGTACACCTCCCAGCATTCCATCGATGATGCCAGGGACCTAGCGAAAAATCTCGGCTGCGGGTTCGAAATTATCGGTATCACGAAAGCGATGGAAGCCTACCAGGCCACCTTGGCGCCGCTGTTTGCCAACCTCCCGGAGAATACCACTGAGCAGAATATTCAGGCTCGGATTCGGGGCAATCTGCTCATGGCGTTGTCTAATAAATTTGGCCGGCTGTTGTTGTCCACTGGTAACAAGTCAGAAATGGCCGTAGGCTATTGCACGTTGTATGGCGACATGAGCGGTGGGCTGGCGGTAATTGCCGATGTTCCCAAAGGCATGGTGTATGAACTGGCACGCCTAATGAATAAAGATCAAGAAGTGATCCCCGAGCGCATTATCACTCGACCGCCGACCGCTGAACTCAAACCGGATCAGTGTGACCAGGATGATCTGCCCCCCTATGAAGTGCTCGATGCTGTTCTCCATGCCTATCTGGAAGAGCATCAAGGAATCGAGGAAATCGCAGCAGGCGGGGTGGATGTGCAACTGGTCAGGGATATTGTCCGGCGGATTAAGTTAAACGAGTATAAACGCAAACAAGCACCGCTGGGCATCAAGGTGACCACCAAGGCCTTCGGGCCAGGCCGCCGCTATCCAGTCGTGCAGGGGTTCATGGAGTGAAGCTTTAAGCCCGGCCGCGTTCCGCCCTTGGGGCAGCCGCTTTGACGCCGCTGTTTTTTTTTCATCCCCCGCCTGAGTTGCTGTTGCAGCCAGGCTCTATCCGAGACGATCAAAACGAGACATGGCTCGCCCGCCCCGCAGTCTCATTGCTGCTTTCCTGTTTGTGCCGGTCATTGTCCTGTCGATCGGGTACCTCGTTTTTCGTGAACAGGCCACCAAGCGGCCTCAGCAACTGTCCATCACCACCGCCGGATTGGTGGAGATGTGCCTGAGTTGCCATACCACTGAGCATCTGGACGGTGCCCATGACCGGCTTGTGGTCGGCTGTTCTCCCTGCCATCTCGGGGATCCTCTGGCTATTGATAAAGGCAAGGCGCATGCAGGCATGGTGCTCAATCCAGGCGATCTGCGCATTGTCGCCAAGACCTGCGCGGTCGAGGGCTGCCATCCGGCCGATGTTCACAAAGTGAAAAATTCACTGATGGCGACCAATCGGGGTATTCTTTCTACCCTGCTGTATTACTGGGGGGAACGGGAACATCAAAATGCCGATGTCACGGTGGAGCAGTTACTCAAAAGCGGTGAAAGTTCGCTGGCGCTTGATTATTACCGCAAGCTTTGCGCCACCTGCCATCTTTGGAAGCAAAAAAACGATTTGCCTGGAGCGCCTGCCTTTTTTAATGATAAAGGGGGAGGCTGTTCAGCCTGTCATTATGTTTTACCGGAAGGGGTACCCCGCAATACCGTGACTATCGAAATCCCCGAGTTGACCGCCGAGGAAAAGAAAAACCGGCCCCATCCCCGGGTGGTCAAGCAGGTTCCTGAGGAGAACTGCATTCGTTGCCATAACCGTTCCGGACGGACCGGTCTCTCCTATACCGGCATCTTTGAGGCGGAGGGCTACGGAACGCCCTATGAAAAGGGCGAGCACTCCTCGCAGCGGCTTGCCGGCGACCGATTTTACCTCAAGATTGCAGAAGATATTCACCATGTCAAAAAGATGGCCTGTATCGACTGCCATACCCGCGATGAAATCATGGGCGACGGCACCAATTACGCCCACTACGAAGAAGCTCTGGAGATTTCCTGTCAGACCTGTCACGATAAAAAGCCGGGGATAACGCGAAAGCAGAAGCAACTGCCCAATGTGGCGGAAAAAGAAGGGCTGTTCGTGCTCACCGGTAAAATCGATGGTAAGCAGCGACCGCTCCATCCCCCCGATGAGCGGGCCTGCAGTTATCCCGGGCATAAACGCATTACCTGTGCCGCCTGTCACTCCACCTGGGTGCCGCAGTGTTACGGTTGCCATGTCAAACGGGACAAGCGCGAAAAGCATCTCGATAAACTGACCCTGCAGGAAACTCCGGGCTGGTGGGAAGAGGGACGGTCGTATATCCGCTACGAGAAGCCGATGCTGGCTGTCTGGGCCGACAAGGTGGTGATCGTCACTCCCGGTTGCCAGGATCTGGTGACCCTGATCGATGAGAAGGGGGCTAGCGAGGGGGGCTTCAATCGTTTCACCATGGCCGCCATCAATCCGCACACTATTCAGGCAAAAGGCCGGACGTGCAAGGAATGCCACACGTCACCTAAAACGATCGGGCTTGGTGAGGGCACCGTGGTCAAAAAAGAGGGGAAATGGCATTTTTTCCCTGTGGACCGCGGGGTGGAGAATGAGGCTGGACGGACCCCGGGGTTCGATAATTTTGTGACCATTGAGGGAACCCAGTTGCAGCATGGTTCGCGCAAGAATCTGCGGCCTTTTAATGGTGAGGAACTGCAGCGGATTTTGCGGGTCGGTCTCTGCCTCGACTGCCATGCCGGCACCGACGATCCCGCCTATCACGATTATGATTGGAAGCGTCCCTGCCCGGTGTTCAAGGAGCCATAAGGAATATTTTTCGGATGAATTTGTTCCGGCTCTGTTTTGATTGTTCTTGTTATAATCATCCAAAAGCGTTAGAGCGCACTGTTTTTTATCAATCGGATAACGATTCACGGAAGGAGTACAATGATGTTGCCAGAAAAATTAACGCTTGCGGATCGGGTCCTGCAGGTTCCACCCTCGCCGACTCTTGCCGTCAATGCCAAGGCGAAAGCTCTCAGGGCCGCTGGGGCGGATATATTGAATTTCAGTGTGGGGGAACCGGATATGTCGACTCCGGCCCACGTTTGCGAGGCGGGGAAACAAGCCATCGATGATGGCCATACCCGTTATACTCCAGTGGCCGGCATTCTTGAATTGCGTGAGGCGGTATGCGCTCGTTTTAAGAAAGAGCAGGGTTGGGATTATACGCCGGATCAGGTGCAGGTCAGCTGTGGTGGCAAGCATGGATTGTATAATATCTTTCAGGCGATTCTCAATCCCGGCGATGAAGTCCTCATCCCCGCCCCCTACTGGGTTTCGTATCCTCCCATGGTGCAACTGGCCGGTGGCACACCGGTGATCGTCCCGCTCAAGGAAGAAAACAATTTTGACCTTGATCCGGTGGCGCTTGCCCAATATGTGACCAGTAAAACCAAGGCCATTATCCTCAACAGCCCGTCAAACCCCACCGGTGCCGTCTACTCCCAGGCATCCCTTGAAGCGGTGGCGAAGATGGCTTTTGATAACGGTTGGCTGGTGGTTTCCGATGATATGTACGAGGAACTCACCTATACCGAAGGGAAGATTGCCCATATTCTCAACATCGACCCGCGGTTAAAAGAGCAGGTGGTGCTCTCGAACGGTGTATCCAAGTCTTTTGCGATGACCGGGTGGCGTATCGGCTATTCCGTCGGGCCGATCGAGGTGATCAAGGCGATGAATAAGATTCAGAGTCAGTCCACCTCGAATCCCGCCGCGCCTTCCCAGTATGCAGCCCTAGCTGCCTTGACCGGTTCGCAGGATTTTCCCGGTCAGTTGCGGGAGGCCTTCCTGCCCCGCCGCGCTTTTTTTGTGAGAGAACTGCAAGCCATCAAGGGGGTGACCTGTGTGAACCCAATGGGGGCTTTTTATGTATTCCCCAATTTCTCGGCCTATTTCGGCAAAACCTTCCAGGGTAAGGTGATTGAAGGTTCTGTCGCCCTTGCCGATTACTTCCTGAGTGAAGCCAAGGTTGCCTCCGTGCCCGGCGCTGCTTTCGGTGCGGACGCTTTTATCCGTTTTTCCTTTGCCACCTCAATGGCGGTTATCGAGGAAGGGATGGCACGGATCCGGCAGGCGCTCGCCGCCTTGCGATAAATTCTGTCCGGACAGGAGACTGTGTCCCTGTCCGGTATGTAACCAGCAACAGCCACCACGCTGTTGCTGCGGCCTTAAAATATGACTGCGCATAAGAGGTCGTCACTCGTCGGTTATGTCTCGGCTGCCCTCGGAAGAACGGCTGCTCTCCTGGTCTATTTTGTATTTTTCCAGCAAGGATTGCAGTTTCCATGGAGAGGCGAGGCATTCCCGCCCTAGATGACTTGCAGCGACCACTTCGCAGAATCGGAGGAATTCAGCCATCAGGCGGGTGATGATTTTGTCCTTGTGCTGGATGATCCAGAGTTGTCGGCTCATATCCATCCCTTCTATGGGCAGTATTTTCAACCATCCTTCTTCCGCCTCCCGGCAGACCGCCAACATCGAAAGGCAGGCGGCTCCCACCCCTGATTCCACCGCCTTCTTGATAGCCTCGGTGTGTCCGGTTTTAGTAACCACTTTGAGCAGAGAGGCGTGACGTCCCAATTTTTTTGTGAAAATTTCAGCGGTTCCCGATCCTTCCTCCCGCATGACCCAACTGGTTTCCTTGAGATCTTCCGGTATCTTAAAGGTTGAATGTCCGGCCAGTTTGTGGGTCGAACTGACAATGATACCTAGCTCATCTTCAAACCAGGAGGTCGCAATCAATGCATCCACATTGATATCCCCCTCAACGAAGCCGAGATCGGCCTGACCCGTTGCTACTAGTTTTTCCGCGGTCATGGTGTTGACCACCAGCATGTTGATATGAGCTTCGGGGTGCATTCGCATGAACGCGCCGATGAGGTAGGGCAGGACATAGTTGCCGATGGTCGAACTGGCGACGATTTCCAGGACACCAGCGACCACACCCTGCTGTTCGGTCAGTATGGTCTCAATATTGGCCACCTGGTGGAGGATGGCCTTGGATAGGGGCAGGAGATATCGGCCGCGGTCGTTGAGCAGAAGACTACGGCCGTGACGGTCAAAAAGCGGGCCGCCCAATTGGTTCTCCAACTCGCCCAAAGCCATGCTGACCGCCGATTGGGTGAGGATGAGTTTCTTGCTTGCCCGGGTGACCTGCTGGGTCTCAGCGACTGCAATGAATATTTCTAGTTGCCGGAAGGTAATAGCCATAAATTTCGTTCTTATCAGCCTGATTGAATATACTTATGATCGTAATTGAAGATACGCTAAACTAACACTCCGGAAAAATTGGTCAATGACTTTCCGGTTGCGAACGGGAATATTTCAGGGGATGACGGAAAAAGATTGAATAATCATTCATTGGAATTATGCTCTTGACATCAGTTTCGCTTTTCAGTAGTTTAATAGGTTGTGCTGATAAATAGTATCAGTTGGATTGATGTCAACGTGGCACTTTTTCAGGAGATCGGGATGGACCAGGTTGTTCTTACCAATATCATCTATGTGACTATTTTTTTGATTGGTGCCTTGTTGTTTGGTTTCGGGCCGATCATTATCGTCCATCTGCTCAGTCCGTCTTCTCATACCCGGCAGAGTGCCGGACGTGCGGAGCAGTTGATTGAATGCGGCATGGAGCCTATCGGCAGCGCCTGGATTCGGTTCGGCATCGTGTATTACCAATACGCCCTTATTTTTCTCGCCTTTGATGTCGATGTCCTCTTTCTCTTTCCCGTGGCCGTCGCCTACAATAGCCCGGAACTCGGTTTCCGGGATTTTTTTGAAATCTTGATATTTGTCGCCATTTTATCCTTAGCTATAGTCTATGCCTGGTGTAAAGGAGTGTTTACATGGGAACGGAAAACATACCTTCCTCAATAGTGCAGTTCGCCCAACTTGACAAACTGCTCAATCTCGGCCGGGCTAATTCGCTCTGGCCCATGACCTTCGGTTTGGCTTGCTGTGCCATTGAAATGATGTGCACCGGTGGTTCCCGTTTTGACATTTCCCGCTTTGGCGCCGAAGTGTTTCGCCCGTCGCCCCGGCAGAGCGATGTGATGATTGTGGCCGGTACCATCAATAAAAAACTGGAGATGGCGGTCAAAACTCTTTATGACCAGATGCCCGAACCCAAATGGGTGATTGCCATGGGCAATTGCGCCATCTCTGGGGGGCCGTTCAAGGGCAAGGGAAACTATAACGTGGTGGAAGGGGCCGACAAACTGTTCCCGGTTGATGTTTACATTCCCGGTTGTCCGCCGCGTCCTGAGGCCCTGCTCGAGGGGATAATGACCCTTGAGGAGAAAATTACCGGAAAACGACGCTGGCCGCGGGTACACGTGGGCTGAACGAGTAGCGAGCAATGGAACGACAAGAACAGACCCGAATCGCATTGGCGAAACTTTTTCCGGCTGAACCCGTGGTGGCGGCCGCTGTTGCTGCTGAGGGCTCCAATCAGGAGGAACTCCCGCCAAGGTTGGCGGGCGTGGTGTCCCAGGATTTTGCCCGTCACGGCAGTCATCTAGATGTTCTTTGCCACTCGGAACAAGTGGTGGCCGTGGCGGAGATCATGGATTCCGAAGGCTTTTTTCTTGAGTCTATTGCCGGGGTCGACTGGCTTGATAAGCAACAGCTGGAAGTCATTTATGACTACAACCGGCTAGGCGGCGAACACTGTCGGGTGACGGTTCGTACCTTGATACCCCGTATCGAACCGGTGGTGCCGACCATTTGCGGGGTTTTTCCCGCAGCCGACTGGCACGAACGGGAGACTTTCGATTTTTATGGGGTGCATTTTCAGGGGCATCCCAACCTGATCCGGATTCTCCTGCCGGAAGATGCCGATTTTCATCCACTTTTAAAGGATTTTATGCCATGACCGTTCCTGTACACCTGCGGCATGATGAAACCTTTGTCCTCAACCTGGGGCCGCAGCATCCCGCCACCCACGGCGTTTTGCGGGTCAAATTGACCATGGACGGCGAGTATGTGGTCAAGGCGGAACCGGTGCTGGGATATATCCACCGCATGCACGAAAAAATGGCCGAGGGCGGTACCTTTGCCCAGTTCATGCCCAATACCGCCCGTATGGATTATCTGCACGCCTTAGCCTTCAATCACGGCTATGCCCTGGTGGTCGAAAAGGCTGCCGGTATCGAGGTGCCGGAACGGGCGGAATTTATTCGGGTGATCACGGTTGAGCTCAACCGGATTGCCAGCCACCTGTTGTGGTGGGCCGCCTTCCTGCTTGATCTCGGCGGATTCACGCCGTTGCTCTATGCCTTTGACGACCGTGAAAAGATTATCGATTTGCTCGAAAGGGTCACCGGGTCTCGCCTGACCTACTGCTACATGCGTTTCGGCGGGGTCTACAACGATATCGACGACGAATTCATTACCGGCACCCGTGAATTCATCAAACGTCTCCGCAGTCGGCTGCCCCGGTTCTATCACGATCTGGTTACCCACAACATCATCCTGATCAAACGGATCAAGAATATCGGCATCATTACCCCGGAACAGTGCCGCCGTTACGGCGCTACCGGTCCGGTAGCCCGGGGCTCTGGGATCAGCTATGACATCCGTAAGAACGAGCCCTACTCGGTGTATCCGGAATTCGATTTTGATGTCCCGGTCTTCGAAGAATGCGATTCTATGGCACGCTATATGGTTCGCATGCATGAAATGGAGCAGTCGCTGCGGATCATCGAACAGGCTCTTGATAAACTGCCAGACGGTCCGGTGATGGGCAAAGCCCCCAAAATGCTTAAACCCGAGGCGGGTTACTATTATTCCGCCGTGGAAACCGCGCGGGGGTCCCTGGGGCATCGGCTGGTCTGCGATGGCGGCAAAAACCCTTACAAACTGAAACTGCGCTCCCCGACCTTTTCCAATTTAAGTTTGTACGGCGAGGTGGCCGAGGGGATGATGCTGGCGGATGCGCTGGCCTTCATGGGCAGCCTGGATCTGGTTATTCCCGAGATTGACCGTTAATCGAGGGGGGGGGAACGATATGGATACAAGTATTTGGCGCGCCCTGTTCTATCTGGTGGGCATAATGGCTTTTGCCGGCCTCAATGCCGCCTATCTGGGTTGGTGCGAACGAAAGGGCGCCGCCCGAATCCAACGACGGATCGGGCCATGTGAGGCCGGATATGGCGGCTTGTGGCAACCCCTGGCCGACGGCCTCAAACTGATGAGCAAGCAATTGCTTGTGCCTCAGGGAGTCGATGGCATCATTTTCCGGCTGGCACCGGTGCTGGCCATGGTTCCGGCCATCACTTCCATGGTGGTCATACCTTTTTCCGAAAATATTCAAGCTCGGGCGATGGAACTCTCGGTTCTGCTCCTCTTTGCCCTTGCCTCGCTGGGTATGCTCGCCATCCTGCTGGGCGGCTGGGCCTCGGGAAACAAGTATGCGATTATTTCCTCGGCCCGCGCCGTTTCCCAGAACCTTGCCTACGAAATCCCTATGCTGGTGACCGTGATCACCGTGGTGATGATCTCCGGTTCAATGAACCTGCGCGAGATCGCCATCGATCAGCAGGGCGGCTTCTGGCACTGGAATATTTTCCGTCTGGAAAACGGTCATTTCCTCACCATGTGGATTTCCTTTATCATCTTCTTCATTTGCTCGGTGGCCGAAACTAACCGGGCCCCCTTTGATATGGCTGAGGCAGAGAGTGAACTGGTGGCCGGATTCATGACCGAATACGGCTCCATGGGGTTTGGCCTGTTCATGATGGGGGAATATCTCAACATCGTAGTCGGCGCCTGTCTGACCGCCACCCTGTTTCTCGGCGGCTGGGACTGCCCCTTCGGCCTGACACCTGGGGTATGGTGGTTCCTCATCAAAATCTATGTCCTTATATTTACCTTTATCTGGATCCGCTGGACTTATCCGCGTACCCAGATCTACCGACTGCTTAACTTGAGCTGGAAAATACTTATTCCCTTTTCGCTGGCCAACCTGCTGATTACCGCAGCCCTGATCAAGGTGTTTTGAATATGAATGGCTATTGGAGTGATATCTTCATCGGCAGTAAGAGCCTGGTCACCGGTCTGCTGATCACTGCCAGGGAATTTTTCAAACCGGTGGTGACCGAGCAGTATCCCTACGAAGTGCCGACTATGACCCCATTGTTCCGGGGACACATCGAACTCATCGGCAACGAGGAAACCGGAGCGCCCAACTGCGTGGTCTGCGGCATGTGTCAACGGGCCTGCCCTTCCGAATGTATCAGTTTGGACGGCAAGAAGGCAGAGGGGGGGAAAGGCAAGGTGCTGATCAGCTACATGCTCGATTTCACCAAGTGCAGTCTCTGCGGTTCTTGCGTGGAAAGTTGCAATTTCAACGCGCTGCGTTTTTCCAAGGAATACAATCTGGCCAGTTTCGATAAAAATGACTTTATCATGGACCTGCTGAAACGGTTGGAGGATCAGAACAGATGCAAACAATAGTCTGCCAGACGACGGCCGCCCCAGCGCTCTTTACCGCGGAAGGCATGGTCGGGGTCATCTTCTTGCTGACCGTGACCCTGGTGTTAACCGGCGCGGTAATCGCAGTCAATGCCCAGCGCCTCGTTCGGGCCGTGGCCGGACTGGCGATATGTTTTACTGGCTTGGCCGGAGTTTATTATTTTCTGCTCAGCCCCTTTCTTGCCATGATGCAACTGCTGATCTATGTCGGCGCAGTCTCCATCCTGATAGCGTTTGGCATCATGATGGCCGATCCGGAGGAAAAGCGGGGGGTCGGGATGAAAAATCGTTCGCCGCTGGCCGGCCCGCTAGCCTTCAGCACCGGCGCTCTGATGTTTGCCGCCCTGACCGTGCTGGGGCTGAAAACCCAGTGGCAGGTTTTTCCCCGTCAAGGGACTTTTGATATCAAGGCGGTCGGCATGGCCCTGTTGACCACCCATTCCCTGGTCTTCGAACTCATCTCCATTGTCCTTTTACTGGCCATCATTGGGGCCCTGGTCCTTGCCCAGAGGGGGAGAAACTAACCGATGCTACTGCTCAATCTCTACAACTGTCTGTCGACCTATCTGGTCATCGGTGCGGCGCTTTTTTCTTTTGGGGTGTACGGCATGGTCGTTCGGCGAACCGTGATCGGCATGCTGATCTCCTCGGAATTCATCTTGGCTGCCGCCTCAACCAATTTCATGGCCTTTAACCGATTTCTGGCCCCGGACCCTGTGGTCGGCCAGATTTTCACCCTGTTCATCATGGCCATCGCTGCCGCCGAGGCTGCCATCGCCATCAGCATAATGATTGCCGTCTACCGAAATTTCAAGACGATTGATACCGACGATCTCGTTGATTTACAGGGGTAACCGGAGAAATAACCATGGATACCGTTTCTACCACTGCGCATATCGTCGAAAACTCCAACCTGCTGCTGGCGGTGCTGATCCCGCTTTTCGGTAGTCTGGTGGTCATGACTCTTAAGAATCATCCTAATTTGCGGGAACTTGTTTCTTCCTGCTCTTCGATTCTGCTCTTCTTCATGGTCCTTTCCTTCATCCCGGCCTTGAAGGCAGGCAAAACCCTGGTTTATCCGATCTTCCAACTGCTGCCCGGACTGTCCATCACCCTGCGGGCCGACGGTTTTTCGATGATTTTTGCGATGGTCGCCTCCTCGCTGTGGGTGATCGCGGTGTTCTACTCCATGGGCTACATGCGCGCCCACGACGAGCCCTGCCAGACCCGGTTCAATGCCTGTTTCGCCCTGGCAATTTTTGGCGCTATCGGGGTGGCCCTTTCTGATAACTTCCTGACCCTCTACCTATTCTACGAGATTGTCTCGGTCTGCACCTATCCGCTGGTGGCCCATCATCAGGATGAGGAATCCTATGAAGGGGCGCGAAAATACATTATTTATCTGACCACCACCGCAAAATTTTTTCTGTTGCCGGCGCTCATCCTCATCTATGTGCTGGTCGGCAACCTCGATTTCCCCCATAATATCAACACCGGCATCATCCCCGCCACCGCCACCGACTGGATGGTGACCATGCTTTATATCTTCTGCATCCTCGGCTTTGCCAAAAACGGGGTCATGCCGTTCCACCATTGGCTCCCTGGAGCGATGGTGGCGCCAACCCCGGTCTCGGCCCTGCTGCATGCGGTGGCAGTCGTCAAGGTCGGCGTGTTCTGCACCACTCGAACCATGCTCTATGTCTTTGGGGTGGAAACCATGGATCGGCTCAACCTGGGGATTCCCACCGCCTATTTTGTCGGGTTTACCATCCTCATGGCCTCGGTAATCGCCTTGTCCAAAGATAATCTCAAAGCTCGGTTGGCGTATTCCACGGTCAGTCAACTTTCCTACATCATTTTGGGTGTGGCTCTGTTGACCCCGCACGGCATCGAGGGTGGCCTGATTCACATTGTCAATCACGCCTTTTCCAAGATCACTCTGTTCTTCTGCGCTGGCGCTATCTATATTGCCTCCCACAAGAAATACATTTCGGAGATGAGCGGACTGGGGCGGACCATGCCCTTTACTTTCGGGGCCTTTGCCGTAGCATCCCTGTCCATGATCGGTGCACCGCCGGTTGCCGGGTTCGTTTCCAAATGGTATCTCCTGGTCGGTTCGATGGAGGCGCATCAGGTCGGCATCCTGGTGATCCTCATCGCTTCCACCGTGCTTAACGTCGGCTACTTCGCGCCGGTGACCTACAAGGCCTTTTTCGGCAAACGGCCGGAAGGGGCAGCGGAGACTGGCATTAAAGAGGCGCCGCTAAGCATGCTGATTCCTTTGCTGATTGCCGTAACGGTTTCGGTGATCATCGGTATTTATCCCAATTTCATGATGCAATTTGTCTGGATGGTAACAGGATGACGAATCTTATTGAATATCTCCAAGCCCGCCTCAAGGCAGTGGTGACGATTTGTTTTGTCGTGCTGGCCGGTGTCGCCGCATCATCCTTGCTGGTCGACACAGGCCATGCCCACACCTGGGTAGAGCAGCATGTACCTTTTTTCTGGTCTTTTTTTGGCTTTAGCGCCGCTGCGGTGATCATTGGCGTTGCTCGCTGGCTGGGTGGTTCCGGTATCCAGGCCCCGGTCGATTTTTACGAAGTCTCCAATTCTACGCCCTGTGAGGAAGAATAATGGCCTCCAGTTTTATTCATCCGTCGCTGCTGCTGATCCTTGGTGCGCTGCTGTTACCGTTTATCCAGGGGCCGTTGCGCAAACCGTACCTTTTCCTGGTTCCTCTGCTGGCTCTGGGGGCGGTGGTATTGAACACCACGTTGACCGGAAATTTTGCCACGGTCCTGTTTCTCGACTGGCAACTAGTCTTCGGCCGCATCGATAAACTCACCACGGTCTTTGCCCTGATCATGGCGTTGATGGCGGTGATCGGCACCTTGTACGGGCTCCATGTCGATCGGGCCGGGGAACATATGGCCGCTTGGATCTATGCCGCCGGATCGCTGGGGACCATTTACAGCGGAGATTACCTTAGCCTCTTTTTTTTCTGGGAGATGATGGCCTTTTCCTCGGCCTTTCTGGTCTGGTTCCGCCGCCGGAAACAGTCGCTGAGCGTCGGCTACCGCTATCTCCTCATTCACACCATCGGCGGCATCGTTCTTCTGGCCGGCATCCTGCTGCGCTATCAGGCGGTCGGCAATATCACCTTTGAGCTGATGGATATTGCCCATCCTGAGCTTTACACCTGGCTGATAATGATCGGGTTCGGGCTTAATGCCGCGATGGTCCCGCTGCATAGTTGGCTGCCAGAGGCCTACTCCGAGGCCTCTTTCAACGGTGCGGTTTTCCTCTGTGCCTTTACCACCAAAACCGCAGTTTATACCCTGGCACGTGCTTGTGCCGGCATGGACATCCTCGTGGTGCTTGGGGTGATCATGGCCCTGTACGGCGTCATTTACGCGGTCATGGAAAACGATATACGCAAGTTGCTGGCCTGGTCGATCGTCTCCCAGGTCGGGTATATGGTCGCCGGTATCGGCATAGGGACAGACCTGGCCATCAACGGGGCGGTTGCCCATGCCGTGGTCCATATTCTCTATAAGAGCCTGCTGTTCATGGGGACGGGAGCGGTCCTCTACATGACCGGCAAGACCAAATTCACCGAACTCGGCGGACTTTATCGGAAAATGCCCGCGACCTTTTTCTTTACGATCATCGGCTGCCTGTCAATTTCAGCGGCCCCAGGTTTTGCCGCCTATGTCAGCAAGTCAATGATCATCGGCGCGGGCTTCGAGAGTCATCTTAACTGGGCCTCCTGGCTCTTGATGTTCGGGGCCACCGGCACCTTCATGTATAACGGATTAAAATTACCTTATTTTCTATTTTTCGGACCGAATAACTGCAGTGCGGCTACCTGGAAAAAGGCTGGCGATCCTACCTGGAACATGCTGATCGCCATGACACTGGGGGCCACGCTCTGTGTTCTCGTAGGTATTGCCCCCGGTTTTCTCTATGCCATGTTGCCCTATACCATGAACTACAACCCCTACACAGCCTACCATCTGCTGGAGACCCTGCAGTTGCTGGGGTTTGCGACCCTGGCTTTTTTTCTGCTCAAGAAATATGTAGAACCGGTTGATCGCATCTGTCTCGATATCGACTGGCTGTATCGCCAGGCCGGCGGTGGGTTTCTCTGGTTGGTGAAGGGGCCTCTGCAATGGTGTGATACCGCCTGGGGCGAAGCCTATCGAGTGGTGGGACTCTCTTCCCTGATGACGCTGAGCCGGTTCTGGAGTTGGTTTGATTGGCACGCCATTGACGGAGTGGTCGATGGTATTGCCCGATCTGTTCGTGGACTGGGCGGCAAGGTTCGCGTGCTGCAAAGCGGCCATATCCAAATGACCCTTTATTATGCGTTCTCCCTCGCTGCGATTTTGTTTGTCACCTTCATCTTTTTTCAGCTGCTCTAAAGGGAAGTAGAGAATGGATCTGTTACTTATCAAAGAGGGGTTGCCCCTGCTCACTTTGCTGATTTTCCTGCCACTGGCTGGGGCCTTGGTTCTCCTCTTTTATCATGGGGAATCCTTCGCCCGTCTGTGGACTTTGGTCGTCACCTCGCTGACCGCAGTCGTATCCATCCTCCTGCTTACCGGTTTTAACTCGGCCAGTCCGAAATATCAGTTCGCTGAGGCCTACGAATGGATTCCCCGGTTCCATATCAATTATATCGTCGGGGTTGATGGCATCTCCATCCTCCTTGTGATCCTGACGACCTTTATTATGCCGTTTTGCGTCCTGGCATCCTGGAAATATATTAAGAACCGGGTCACACCTTTCATGTTCTGCCTACTGATCATGGAAACCTCCATGATCGGTGTTTTTGTCGCCCTGGATTTTGTTTTGTTCTATATATTCTGGGAATTCATGCTTATCCCCATGTATCTGCTGATCGCGATCTGGGGTGGCCCTCGCAAGGTTTATGCTTCGATCAAATTCTTTCTTTATACGCTGGCGGGTTCAGTGCTCCTGCTGGTGGCCATCATTGCTCTCTACCTGAAGACCGGAAGCTTTTTCATTCCTTCGATGATGTGGCAGGAGTATACGCTCACCTTTCAGGTGTTGGTCTTTCTCGCGTTTTTCCTGGCCTTTGCTATCAAAGTGCCGATGTTTCCCTTTCACACCTGGCTGCCGGCCGCCCATGTCGAGGCGCCGACCGCCGGATCGGTTATTCTGGCTTCGGTGCTTTTGAAAATGGGGACCTACGGTCTGTTGCGCTTCTGCCTGCCGATTACCCCGGATGCCACCATGCTCCTGGCCACCCCGATTCTGTGGCTCTCGATTGCCGGGATCATTTATGGCGGTTTCACGGCACTCGCCCAGCAGGACATGAAAAAATTGATTGCCTATTCCTCGGTCGGGCACATGGGGTTTGTTACTCTGGGGATTTTTGTGCTAAATTCTCGCGGTGTTGAAGGGGCAATCCTGCAAATGATCAACCACGGCGTTACCACCGGCGCCCTGTTTTTGTGCGTGGGCATGATCTACGAACGCACCCACAGTCGGGAACTGGCGATGGCAAGCGGGGTTGGTAAATACATGCCCTGGTTCGCGACCTTTCTTGCGGTTTTTTCTCTATCCTCCTTCGGCTTTCCCGGCACCAACTCCTTTATCGGAGAATTTCTGGTGCTGGCTGGCACCTTTGAGAAGAATACCATTCTGGCGCTTGCTGCCATCCCTGGTGCTGTTCTCGCTGCAGCGTATACCCTGCGGATGCTGCAAAAAGTCGTTTGGGGCGGGACGGCTAATCCCGATCAATCCTATCTCTCGGATCTCTCGGTTCGCGAGATTGTTATCCTTGCGCCCTTCCTTTTCTTTGTGTTCTGGATAGGATTGGGGCCGCAACCCTTTATCGATCTGATTCATACCTCGGTGAGCCAGCTGTTGGAAAACCTGAACAACTGGCAGCAACAGCATCAGATTGCCGCAACCGTTCTGTGGCGTTAACGAGTGCATATGATTCCTGCAAACCCTGCTAACATCCTGCCCGCCGCAATACGCGGCCGGTGTTGAAGACACAAAAAGAAAGGCGATTTCTATGGTTATCCTTCCCGAACTGGTGCTGCTGATCGGAGCCCTTGCTTTTTTTGTGATCAGCCTTGGCAAGATGCCCAATCCCCAAGTGGCGAAATTCACGGCACTGTCTTTTGGTTTTGCAACGTTCCTCGCCGCCTGTCTTTCCTTTCATTCGCAGGCAACGCTTTTCTACGGGGTGTATGCCGTTGATCAGTATTCCCAGTTGTTTAAAATACTGATCGGTTTTTCTCTGGCCATGCTTCTGGTCGTCGGACAAAATCTCAAAGGGATTGCTGACCGGGTGCGGCCTGAATATTACCTGTTTCTGATGCTTAGCGTTCTCGGGCTGATGATGCTGGTGAGTTCGGTTGAACTGATCGCCATTTTTATCTCCCTTGAGCTTTCTTCGTTTGCCCTCTATCTCCTGGTACCCATGCGAGATGATCGTACCGGGATTCGGGTGCAGATGGAGGCCGGCATCAAATATATTCTGTTCGGAGTGATGGCCACCGGCTTTATGCTGTACGGCATGAGCTATCTGTTCGGCCTGACCGGAACCACCTATCTTAAAGATATTATAGCATTCTTATCGAAAGGGAATCTACAGCCGGCGGTAGTGGTGGCCGTACTTATGACCCTGGGCGGTTTTTTCTATAAACTGGCCGTATTCCCGATGCATTTCTGGGTTCCGGATATTTATCAGGGGGCCTCGAACGAGACCACCGGTTTTATCGCCACCATTCCCAAATTGGGGGCGGTGGCGCTGCTGATCAGATTGTTGACCGTGCCGACCGGGCATCCCCAGTTTCTAACCGAACTGCTGGCGGTGGTGGCGGTCTGTTCGATGTTTTACGGCAATCTCAGCGCTTTGGTGCAAAAGGATATCAAGCGGATGTTGGGCTTTTCCGGGATTGCCCATGCCGGTTTTATCACCTTGGGGCTCCTGACCATGAGCAGCGAGGGGTATGGGATTGCCATCTATTATATAGCCGGTTATGTGCTGATGAATCTTGCCTGTTTTCTAGTGATCAGCAATGTCTCCCAGGAAGGCGAAAACTTGCTGATCGAGGACCTTAGCGGCCTCTATCAGCGGCAACCGGTGCTGGCCTTTGTCCTTGCGGTGGGCCTTTTTGGCCTCGCTGGTATTCCGCCCTTTGTCGGCTTCATGGGCAAATTCATGATTTTGGCCTCGGCCCTGCGCGCCGATCATTTGCTGGTGGTCTGCCTGGCTGCCATTAATACAGCCATTGCCATCTACTATTATCTCTGTGTGGTCAAAGCCGCCTATACAGCCGAACCCGGTAGTCGTCCTTCGGTAGAGGTGCATCCAGCGATTCAGGCAGCCGGGGTGATTTTGGTGCTCGCTATAGTCATGCTGGGAACTCTTCCGGCCAAGTTCGTCGATTTTGCAAGCGCCGTGGTCCAGACCCTACTGTAACGCAACAATGGAATACATTAAAAAAGGGGACCCTCATGAGAGGATCCCCTTTTTTTTTAATGCGTCGTCGGGCGAGCCTGTTTACACTAAATGTTCCAGTCCCGGTGCCGGAAAAGAGGAACAGAGCTTTTCAACCGCCCCGGCGATTTTTTCCTGCAATGCGGTATTGCTAGGGTCGGCGATGACGGCATCGATCCATTTGCCGGTCTGTACCATCTGCTCCTCCTGGAAACCGCGGGAGGTGACCGCCGCCGATCCCAGACGGATGCCGCTTGGATCAAAGGGCTTACGGGTGTCGTAAGGTACTGCGTTGTAATTGAGGACGATGCCAGCCGCATCTAGGGCCTTGGCCGCTATTTTACCGGTCACGCCTTTATTGGTGAGGTCGATCAGCATGAGGTGGTTGTCGGTGCCGCCGGTGACCAGATTGAAACCTTTGGCCATCAAGGTTGCGGCCAAGGCCTGAGCGTTCTTGACGATCTGAGCTGCATACTGTTTGAAGGCCTCGGTGGAAGCCTCTTTCAGGGCCACGGCGATAGCAGCAGTGGTATTGTTGTGCGGCCCTCCCTGGAGTCCTGGGAAGACAGCCTTGTCGATGGCCTGGGCATGCTCCTGTTTGCATAAGATCATGGCGCCACGGGGGCCGCGCAGGGATTTATGGGTGGTGGTGGTGACCACATCAGCATAGGCGATGGGGGAGGGATGGGCGCCACCCGCCACCAAACCTGCGAAATGTGCCATGTCGACCAGAAGCAGGGCCCCGCAGGCGTTGGCGATTTCGCGGAATTTGGCAAAATCAAGGACTCTCGGATAAGCGGAGTGCCCGGCGATGAGAATCTTGGGGCGGCAGGCCATAGCCTTTTCGTGGATGGTGTCATAATTCAAGAGACCGGTGTTCTGGTCGAGCGAATAGGATTCGGCATTGAAATACTTGCCGGAGATGGAGACCTTGGCCCCGTGCGTCAGGTGGCCGCCGTGGGGCAGGGCCATGCCGAGAATGGTATCGCCGGGGTTGATGAAGGCCAAATATACAGCGAGGTTCGCCGGTGAACCCGAATAAGGCTGGACATTGACATGGTCGGCACCGAATAATTCCTTGGCCCGGTGGATAGCCAGGCTTTCTACCTGATCGATGAACTGCTGGCCCTCGTAATATCGTTTGCCAGGATATCCTTCTGAATATTTATTGGTGAGCACGGATCCGGTCGCTTCCATGACCGCCCCAGAGACATAATTTTCAGAGGCAATAAGGCGTATTTTGTTTTTCTGGCGCCATTCTTCCTGTTTGATCAGGTTGAAAATTTCCGGATCTTTCTTTTCCAAATAGTTCATGTTGACTCCTTCTGTGTCATAGAGTTACCGGCATGCTTGCAGGATAACGCATGTGACCGGGAAAAATTAAATAGGCGCCGCGATAACCGGGACTCTCCGATATCGCAGGAGACTTTTTGCGCAGGGGAGCGCGCCGAATCGGTTGGACGTCGGCTGGCATTGCCTAGGAATAACTACCCCGGTTAAGAGCTTTGTGCGTACTCCGCGACGAAAAGCTTAAATATTAATCAACCTTTTGTCAGTTGAACAGCATAAAGTTGTATGAAGACGTGGGATTTTCAGGCGGGTATTCGACGACAAGTAATTTAAATCTGATAAGTAATTTAAATTTAGAACAAAATATATACTTGAAGCGGGGAGTGATTTATTAAAGAAAACTTGATTCTTTGTTGCTTTCTGTGTGCCCCACTTTATTTTGTCAGATATATGAGGTGAAGGCCGTTTCTTAGTGTCAATTCAAATGTGTTTGGTGTCGACCTCTCTTGTTCCTTTTATCTTTCAGGAGGTGTGTCATGCGAGTTCTCTGTTTTATTTTTCTATGTGTTCTTTGTGTCGGTGACGTCTCTGCAGCCAATGGGCCGGTACGATATCAGGTGCAGGGGGAAACTTTTGAGGGGTATTATCTCAGTCCCGCGGCACATGCGCCCTTGGTCCTGCTTGTGCATGACTGGGACGGTTTGACCGCCTATGAAATTAAACGGGCGGAGATGCTCGCCGGGTTGGGGTATGCCGTCTTTGCCGTCGATCTCTTCGGCGCTGGAATTAGGCCCGACACTGTTGAAGAAAAAAAACAGCGAACCAGCGTCTTGTATAACGATCGTGGCCGGATGCGTTTACTGCTGCGTGGCGGACTGGAAGCCGCGAAAGCACAGGGAGGCAATACCGCCAACGGTGTGGCCATGGGGTATTGCTTTGGTGGAGCGGCGGTTCTGGAACTTGCCCGGTCCGGTGTTGACCTTAAAGGATTTGTTTCTTTTCACGGCGGACTGGAAACCCCTGAGGGGCAGGATTACAAGGCAACCAAAGGAAAATTGCTGATTCTACATGGAACCGCCGATAGTGCCGTCAGCATGGAACAATTCGCCGCCCTGGCGGATACTCTTGAAGAACGAGGCGTGGCGCACGAAATGATCACGTATGGCGGCGCGCCCCATGGCTTCACAGTGTTTGGGACCGATCGGTACCGTGAGGATGCCGATAAGAAATCCTGGAATCGGTTTGCTGAATTTCTTGAGCAGACTCTGCGCTGATGTTTTCCGTGGGATGGCCGAATCGGTGTGGCGCTAAAACGTTAACGAGGGTGTTTTTTAGATGAAACCAGACGTCCGCGCCAATTATTCCTGGACTCAACAGGTACGCTGCAGGTGTTTGTCGAACTGTTAGCCGTTAGCGGACGATGAAAGGGGCAATTCGCTCCGGCAGGTTGCAGAGGCCTATACCCGTCAACTGGCGGCCACGGTTTCGCCGGGGCGTCTCGTCGACAGAATTTCTTTGTTTCCTCGCTTCTGTTCTTGGAAAAAGAGCGACAGTAGGGTATTTTAATCGTTTATCTGCTCGAAACGTGGCTATCATTAATCGTTTTTTGGTCATGCCCGATCGGTCGAAGTGCGTTGTTTCGCGACTGTTACGGGCAAGTACCACTAAGATACCCGTCGAATTGTATGCGTTAGTTCGGCAGGGAATGAGACCGCCCATTTTGAGGGGCGATAGGGTGGCGTTGAAGTTGGCAAGGGAACCAGACATTTGTGGCCGCACGGCCTTGACATTCTACTGTGAACGTCCGGGCCTTAAGTATTTTAGAAAAGATATCGAATCACCAGGTAGGTAGAACCATGGATAAAAGAGCGTTATTTTGTTATGGAACATTGCAGTCGCCACTTGTGATGAAGGCCGTCACCGGCCAATCCTTTTCCGGTAAAGAAGCCGTGTTGAATAACTGGGCGAGATTCCGGGTGCGCGCCTCGGAATATCCGGGAATTATCCCACGGCAAGATGCCTTGGTCACGGGCAAACTGTATTGGGGATTGGATGAGAAGGTTATGGACAAACTTGATGCCTTCGAAGGTGACAAGTATGAACGGGTTGTGGTCCAGGTTGCTATGGCCGATGGTTCTTTCGAAGAGGCCTACGCCTATGCGATCAAGGAGGATTGTCGGGATATGTTGTCCAACGATCCGTGGGACTTCGATCGATTTCTCCAGAACGGTTTGGAAAAATTTATCAACTGGTTTGTCGAAGACCGCCGGGATCTTTTTGATCGGGGTGATCTCTGATCATATTTTTAACCATGCTTTCCTGCACCGTTACCTTAAAACCAGGCTGTTTTCTAATTTTCAGGTAACGGTTTTTTAAGGAATAGTCCTTGGCCGCATACAGGCGCAAGCGGTGGTGGGGGCACTTGGAAAAGATCGCCTGTTATTATCCGTCGCGCCTTGTGTTGTCTGGGTTGCAAACGCTTGTTGGTTATCGTCCTTTATACCGTGAGCCGTTTTCCTTCGGGCAAATCGGGATTAGGGCGATAGAGCAGGATCATCCGACCGATAAGCTGCACTAATACCGCCCCGGTAAGCCGTGCCAAATCGCTCCCGGCCTCATTTCGTTCCACTGGGCAGTTCTGCCCTAATTTGATTTTTATCAGTTCGTGAGCTTTCAGTGCGTTCTCTGTTGATTTAAGCAGGGCTGGCGAGAACCCTTCTTTGCCCACATAGACAACGGGTTCGAGGTGGTGTCCCATCCCCCGCAGCGATTTTTTTTGTTCATTGTTCAGTGTGATGATGGTTTCTGTCGATTGGCTCATGAAAATTTCCTGTTAATAATAGTTCGTTATTGTGGATGGAGAAAATAAGAAGAGTAAGGTCCGTTCAACTGAACAAAGTGCTTACGATTCGATAACCTCCGATCCAGGTGCCGAGACTTGAACCGAAGGTGGTGAGTAGAAACACGAGGAAAATCCGCAGCAGTTTGTTCTTCCACCAACCCTTGAAGGTTCCGATGTCTTTGCTGGCCTCTTCGAATTCTTTGACCATCGGCGGGCAGGTGATGATTTGAATGAGGGCGCAGACATAACCCGCTCCGATAAGCGGCGATAGACTGGTAATGGGGGCGGCGGCAAAGGCGGAAATGATTGTCGCTGGATGGGCACAGGCAATGAGTGCGCCGAGGGCCGAGGGAATGCCATGGGACATGATCCAATAGACCGCGTTGGCTGTGAATTCGGCGATCCCTTGTCGCAGTCCGATCAAGACTAGGGAAAGGATGATCAGGATCGGGACCAGCCAGCCGATAATCTTCCAGGCCGCGCTGGCCGGAGGAACGGCAGTGATCGTATCGAGCAAGGTGTGATTATCCTGTACGATTACCCGTTTAATGCCCTCCATGTGGCCAGCCCCGACCACGGCAACCAAGCGTTTTCCCCGGGAACTTTTGATTTTTTCAGCCATATAGATGTCGCGCTCGTCGATCAACACCTGCTTGGTATGCGGCAGTGCCTCCCCGAGTTCCTTGATCAGTTCGGAAAGCACATCCTTATTGCGCATTTGAGCTAATTTTTCTTCGTCCAGTTCCGTTTTATCGAACAGTGAGGCCAGCAGGGTAACCACCAGGTAGCCTTTTTTGAGAAAGGAGGTGGCATGCCAAGCCCGGCGAAGGGTGACCCGCACATCGCGATCACAAAGTACGACCGGGATGCCTAGTCGTTCAGCAGTCTGGGCAGCAGTCAGAAGTTCCGTGCCAGGCATGACCCCCAATTGGACGCCGAGTTTTTTCTGGTACGCTGCGAGGATCAGGTTCACTATCAGGGTGGCCAGTTGTTTCTTGCGGACGACCTGTTTGAGGTCCAGATTTTCCCAGTTCTGCTGCTTCGAGAGCGCCGCATATCTTTTTTCATCCAGTTCGATGCAGACCGAATCAGGCCGTTCCTGGTCGATGACGCATTTGACCAGATCTGTCGAATTTTGGGAAATATGGGCAGTGCCAACCAGCAGAATGATCTTTTCGTCAAGGGAGATGATAGCGACATCGTCGGGGTACTGATGGGCCGGAAAGGAGGGTGTTGTCATGGTGTTATGTACAGGAAGTGCGTAAGGGATAGGTGCATGCGGCTACTGTACTCTACTTTGGCAATTAATCCGATGAATTCGTTGGGTTTTGGCAGGTGCAAGCAAAGGAACAGGCGCAAAAAGTGGCGAACGGTCACTCGTCGAAAGGGGGGGGGCTGTACTGCCCCTGGGCGGCCTGCTGAACGATTTTCTTGCTCAAATCCTTAAAGACAAAAAAATGAAAAGGGAGCACCGAATACCAATATAATCGTCCCAAGAGCCCGTGGGGGATAAAATGTGCTGTTTGAGTCAGGGTGTCGTGCTGCAGATCAAATTCTAGCCAGGCCTTGCCGGGGAGCTTCATCTGGGCGAGCAGCAACAGTCGTTTATTGGGGACCAGGTCAGCTACTTTCCAGAAGTCCAGGGCGTCGCCAATACGTAGATTCGTTGATTGCCTGCGCCCGCGGCTTAATCCGTATCCACCCACGGCCTTGTCAATCAGGCCGCGAATTTTCCAGAGAAAGTTGAAGGAAAACCATCCGTGGATGCCGCCCAGGCTGGTGATAGCGGCAAACACCTGCTCAGCGGGGATATCGGCAAATGACACGGTGCGCACGTCACGAAAAACCGATTGGTTTGGGCTGGCCGGTTCCATGATATCGCAAACGGCGCCGGCGCTGGAATCACACCAGCGACTGACGACCAGATCGTGTTCCAGTTCGCTGATCGCTTTCTGCACGGCCTGCTGAAAAGATTCAGGATGTATGGCCGGGAAATATTGTCGGGCATGGTCGTTTTGCACGAGGGTTTCCGACTTCATCCCTTCGACTAAGGCGGACCCCACTCGAAAAGGAACAGGCGTCACCAGCGTCAGCCAGTAAGAACTCAGACGAGGGCTCAGGAATGGCACGGGCAAGAGCCATCGCCGTAATCCCATGACCGCGGCCGTTTGCTCCATCATTTGAAGAAAGGACATCGGCGGGGTACCGATGTCGACCTGCAGGTTTTCTGAAGGATTGAGGAAAAGTGCTTCGGTGAGGTAGGCGATGACATCATCGATCCCGATGGGTTGGGTCAGCGTGTTGACCCAGCGAGGTGTGATCATGACCGGTAGCTTTTCTACCAAATGCCGGATGATTTCAAAACTGGTGCTGCCAGATCCGATGATTACGCTAGCCCTGAACCAGATGGTGCGGATCTGGTTAGGGCGGCTTGACAAAATTTCGCCGGTTTCAATCCGGCTGGCTAGATGCGGCGAGGCTGATTCTCGGGTACCCAGGCCACCGAGATAGATTATTTTCCGGACACCTTCAGCCAGGCAGGCATTGTAAAAATTTTCAGCGCTGGTTCGGTCGAGTTGACTGAAGTTTCGCCCTGTACCCATGGAATGGATAAGGTAGATGGCGGTGTCACAACCGGCAAGTGCCTTTCGCAGGATGGGGGGATGGAAACTGTCGCCTTCCATAACCTCGGCGTGTCGGCGGGTCTTAGCCGTGAGCTTTTTGGCGTTGCGGACCAGTAAGCGAAGGGAGATGTCGTTTCGCTCACGGATGGCCCTTTCCAGGCGTCTGCCAATATAACCTGTGGCTCCGGTGAGTAAGACGCGTTGCATGGTGTGTGTGGTTTCCTGTCTATGGAAATTGCCGTCGACAGAGCGAATATGCCGAACAGGCAAGTACGTCGGGAATGGTCAGACCTGTCCTGAAAGTAAACCGATTTGAAAGCGGTGAGGCACTGCTGGAGTGAACAAGCCGATTAAACATGACGGTGTGGTCGGCCCAAAAAACATCATTCAACCTTTTTTTACAATCAATTTGTTACCGGCTTGCAGATTACCGCCATTGAGATTGTTCCATTGACGAAGATCCTGAGCGGAAATTTGAAATCTTTTGGCAATGGTTCCTAATGAATCTCCATCTTTCACCACATACCAGATTTTCGGTTGCGACTTAGGGTCTGGTTTGACAACCGCTACTTGAGGAGAGGGTGCTGGTGAGGCGCTCCCGATGCTACGTTTTTTGGTCGCTTCTAGAGTAGGAGGAGCCTCCCGCTTTTCAACAGTTGTCACCTTTGTCACTCGAGCCGCGACTTTTTTGGTATCAGTCGCGGATCGATCGAGTGAGAGCGCAATCTGTTGCCCTTGTTTGGTTTGGGCCCGTTGTGCAGGAAAACTGGCTACACTTTGTTTCTTGGTTGCTTCCAGCGAGGGGATACTGCCAGAGTCCACGGTCATGGTTCCCTTTGTCGCTTGAGCCTTAACCGTCATTGCCTCAGGAGCGGGACGACGGTCAAGGTGGAGTGTTAGCTGCTGACCTTTTTTCACCTGACTCAGGCTGGCCAATTTGTTCCACTGTAAGATGTTTTTCACCGGTACCTGGTATTGTTCAGCAATTTTGGCTAAAGTTTCCCCCGGTTTCATCTGGTGACGAACTATCTGCGGTTGTTCCTTAGTCTGCTGTTGCTCCTTTAAGTCCTTAATAGCCTTAGCCAAGCGGTCTTCGGGCTGTTCTCCGTTCTTGAGCAGGACGTATTTGGTCGAAGTTACAGGGATTTGAAGACGCCGTCCTTTTGTCAACGTAGCAGTCCGCAGGTTGTTTGCCTTCAGCAGGTTTGTTTTACTGATATTGTAGAGACTGCAGATCATTGTCAGGGTTTCTCCATTGGTCACGGTGTGGGTCGTGTAGGCAATGGAGGTCACTGGATGGAGTTTGTCAAGATTGCTGGCAACCAGTTCTTTGGTGCCGGCAGGAATTCGCAGTGTGTAATTTTTTTGTTTTGGCGGCGTTTGATTCTTCTGTAATTCGTTGTTCAGCACCCGCAGATGTTTGACCGAGGTATTGGCGGTTACAGCAACAGCTTCGAGGGCAATCCCGCCAGGGACGTCGATGACATCAAAGGGGGAGGATTTTTGATATTTGATATCAGTGAATCCGAATTTTTCAGGATTGCGGGCGATGAGAATAGCGGCTATTAACTTGGGCACATAGCGTTTGGTTTCAAGGTAAATACCCTCTGAGTCAGCAATCTCCCAGAAATTTTCTGTGTTGTAATTCTTGCAGGCCGATTCTATCCTGCCCTCGCCAGCATTATAGGCCGCCACCGCAAGGTACCAGTCGTCAAAATCTTTATAAAGTTTGGAAAGGTAACGGATTGCCGCCTTGGTGGCCTTGTCCGGTTCACGACGCTCGTCTACCCAAGTGTCAATTTTGAGACCGTGGTTGCGGCCGGTCCCTGCTATAAATTGCCAGAGGCCAGAGGCCTCGGCGGGTGAATAGGCGGAGGGGTTGAAACCGGATTCGATCATCGCCAAGTAGGCAAGGTCCCTAGGCAACCCCGCCTTTTTGAATTCATCTTGAATGGAGGGGATATATTGGGTGGAGCGAGCTAACCAGATGGTGAAGGATTTCCTTTGTTTTCCTTGGAACAAATCAAGATAGTAAAGCACTTGTTTGTTGATAGTGACGGGAAAATCGTAATGAGAAAGGTTCAACCCTTCGGGTAAGGGCGCCAGTTCCCCTTCCTTGGTAACGCCGAGCTGTTTGAGGGCTGCCAGTTCCTCTTGCGCCGTTATCTCGGGTTCCACGATGGTGGAAACCTCCTCCATTTGAGGAGCATGGTCGGCTTCCGAGATTTGGTGCAGGTTGGATTGTTTGGTGCGCGGGGAACAGGCAGAAAGTGCCACCAAAATAAGAACCAAAAAACAACGATAAAGCAGATCGGGCAATATTTTCATATGTAGTAGTAGGGTTTGTGCAACCTTATATTGCATTGAAATGATATTGTTTTTCTGCAAACAACAATAGTTTTGAACCCAAGATCCAAAATTACATCTTTTTAACATGATAATAAAAGGGAAGACAAGAAAAACTATTTGATTCCGTTGTTTTTATTAAATACAGGGTGGTTTTTTTGTTACAATTTTGGGGGTATTTTGACTTTCTCCGCTTTTTCGGAATAGTTCGTTTGGTGAGTTTGCTGGTGGTGGCAAGATTAGTCAGTCATTGGCCGTCGGTAATATAACCTTTTGTTATTTTGTGAGTTGTCTCGCAAGCTGGTTTTGGCTGTCTTCCCTTTTAAGCCAACGCTTATTTTTGCCGGTAAAATCAAATGGGGCCAGTTAGAAAACGGCTGAGTATGTTTTTGGAGACAACAAAAAAAGAACTCTTTTTTTTCTGAACATGATAAAAGCAGCTCTACAGATTTCAGGTGATATTCCTCTTTCCACTGGTCTTGATGTCCAGATATTTTGGATTGCCAACTATCTCCCCGAATATATTATTATACCTAACGGGTTGAGGTTTCTTCACGCCTCTTATTTTTTTTTCAAGAGTGCCTACCCTTCCTTTTGAGCTTCTAAAATCTTGATATAATGGCTAAATTTTTCAAATACCTCTTTGTCTCCTTCTTTCTTTTCTCCATGGTGGCTGCGGCGATCTGTGCTGGCGCTGTCTATTATCTGGTTGCTGTTGTCCAGGGGCCTGAGATGGAAGAGTCATACATCAACGAAATCCTCGGTCGCGAAAGTCCGGTATATTATAATGACGGCCAGACCAAACTGGGTGTGCTTTTTGAAGGCATTCACCGTCAATATCTCAAATACAACGAGCTTCCTAAAAATTTTGTCAATGCCTTGATTGCCGCCGAAGATGATCAGTTTTTCCGCCATTTCGGCATCGATATTCCAGGTATCGGCCGCGCGATGCTTGTTAACCTCAAAGCCGGCAAGATAGTGCAGGGGGGGAGCACAATCACGCAGCAGACCGCAAAAAATTTGTTTAAACGCGAGTCACGGAGTCTTGAGGCCAAGCTCAAGGAACTTTTGTTTGCCCTGCGACTTGAACACAAATACAGCAAGGAAAAGATTCTCGAATTCTACAGCAACCAATTTTTTGTGAGCGGCAACGGCCATGGACTTGGGGTAGCCGCCCGATATTTTTTTGACAAGGAACCTCAGGAACTGAGCCTGCTGGAATGTGCATTTATCGCCGGCAGTGTTAAGCGGCCGAATTATTACAATCCCTTTCTCAAAAAAAATATCATTAACGGTGACGAGGTTAAGCAACGGGCTGATGAACGAATCGGCTATGTCCTGGGCAAGATGCTGAAAGCCGGGATGATTGGTGAGGACGAGTATCAGAGCCTCAAGGCCACTGACATTGTCTTCAAACAGGGGAAAATGGCCTTTACCCAGAATACGGCCATGGACTTGGTCAAGGAAGGCCTGGGGGCGCCGTTCATTGTCGAAAGTCTGGAGGAAAACGGTATCTCTAATGCCGCTACTTCCGGTGTTCGCGTTATTACCACCCTTGATAAAGAGATACAGAATAAAACGCTCTACGCCCTCCGGCGCCAACTTTCCCAACTTGATGTACGGCTGCGTGGCTATCATCGACCGCTGGTCCAGACGGAATATCGGGCTCTCGATTATCCAGGGGATGCTGACATGATCACCGGCTTTTTCGTTTTTGGCACGATCAAGGAAGTGGGCGATACCCGTGAACAAGGATTGGCGGTGCGGGTGCAGTTTGACAGCAATCAGGTCGAGGGGTTGATTGATACTGCAGGAATCGCGCGTCTGGCCGATAGCCTGGCTAAATTCAGCCGTGGCCCCGGGGCTACCGCCGGTCCAGTCGATCGAAAGGCCCTGCTGAAACAATTGCAGACCGGTGACAAGATATATGTGAGTGTTCGTGGAACCGACGACAAAGGCCAACTGCTCTTAGACCTCGAACGCTATCCGTTGGTGGAAGGGGCAGCCTTTGTCCTTCAGGAAGGCGCCATCCGGGGAATGGGCGGCGGCATGTCGAATCTCAATTTTAACCGGGCGACCACCGCCAAACGGTTGATGGGTTCGACCTTCAAGACCTTTGTTTTTGCCGCAGCTCTGCAGTTGGGTTGGAGTCCGGTCGATATGCTCAGCAACAATCGGGACAGCTTTATGTTCATGAACCGGCCGTATGCCCCTCAGCCTGACCATGACAGTCCTTTCAGTGCGGTTTCCCTGAGTTGGGCAGGGGTCACCTCTGAAAATGTAGCCGCCGTCTGGCTGTTGTATCACCTCACCGATCACCTGACTCCGCCCATGATCAGGGAACTGGCAACCCAACTGGATATGGCGCCGCGTATCGAGGACGGCAAGCCCGAGAGCTACCAGCGCTATAAAGAACGTATTAGGGATAAATTCGGCATCATTATGTCGCGGGAATATCTTGATCAGGCGGCCTTCAGCAGTGCCGTCCGCGTGCTGAAACCCGATTTCGTCTTCGATAACCGCACCGATGAGTATAACCAACTGGCGCGACTGCGATATGATTCCGGCTATATGGGCCTGCGTGCATTGTTGCCCCAGTTGCTTGCGTACAAGCAGTCCCTGCAGTCATCAATTGGCCTAATCGATCCGGACAGCGCTTTTGACCAATCCGGCGCAACGACGGCAACCTCTGAAGGCCGGTTGGTCCGGGATACCGTCGGCAGATTCATTTACACACTGCGGGGCGAGTTGCCCCCCAATTGGATGGAGATCGGGCCGCAGGAACTCTCCGAGCATCTGGCCTCCCTGGACCCTGGCCAAGCCGACTCCTTCTGGCGGCAACAGGTTAAGCTTGACGGGGTTATCTCCGCTGCGACCCTGCAGCAGGTGGACGAGCAGATGAAAATCGAGCGCAATAACTATGGCACCGATAAGCTTTACTCGCTCGAAGTGCTTAGCGAGGTTCGCGATTTCCGGGTGATGCTCGGCATGCAGTACCTGGTACGCCTTGCCAAGGCGTGCGGGATCAATAGCACCTTTGAGCCGGTGTTGTCGTTGCCGCTCGGTTCCAATGTCGTCTCCCTCTCCGAGATCACCCGGATGTACGAAACTTTGATTACCGGTAACCGTCATGATGTCCTTGATACCCAAACCCTTGCCGCCATCGAGGCCGACGGCCATTTTGATCAGGACGGCGCAGCGATCATCGAGCGCATCGAAACTCCGGAAGGTCGGGTGGTCTACTCCCGGAAAAAACTTAAAACCCCGGTAGTCGATGCCAGGATTTCGGCGGCTATCAGCAATATTCTCCAGAACGTCATCCCGTTTGGCACTGGCAAATATGCCGGGGAACATGTTCGGCTCCAGAGCAGCGATCCGGCCCGCCAACAGGTATTAACCAAGATGAATCAGGCCTATCCGCTATTGGGTAAAACCGGGACGGCTAACGATTACCGCAATGCCGCCTTTATTGGCTATGTCCCTGTTCTGTCCTCGGATAATCAAGCGATATTGAGCCTGCAAGGCGGCTATACGGTCGGCGTCTACACAGGGTATGACACCAATCAACCCATGGTCAAAGGGGCGACCCGGGTCAGCGGTTCCCTGGGAGCGTTGCCGGCTTGGAGCGACATCGCCCAGTCCTTGCTGAATGTGGAAAAAATTGGTGATCGCCTCGATGCGGTTGATCTTACTTTTAACGGGTTGGCTCTGCAATATCCCGATGTTAAACAGGTTTTTGTTCCGGTTGATCCTCGCCAGGGAGGTGCGGTGGTGTCCGGTTCTCCCGCCTTACGTCAACGGACGCCGCCGTCTAGGCCGGCCAGCCTTGGTTTTGGTGAGATCACCGAAAGCGGTCGGTTTGAACCGGAGCGTCTCTTTGTCCCCTTCTGGAAAAATCGATAAGCGTTTTCTAGGAAATCAAAGACGGGATCCTTTTGCCCTGGACTCGTTCTTCGCATGCTTTCCACCCGGAATTTTGAAGGTTTTTAAAGTGATCAAAGAAAGAAATTGTTCCGGGCTTCTTTGTTTGGTATCTTTTGTCCTGCACATTTTGCCTCGGTTCTTCGGGAGGTGGCAGGGCGGTAAAAGTTTTTTATTGTCAGGGATTCCTGCCGGTTGCTCTCTGGTGATTCTGCTGATCACCGGGGTGCCCCGTTTTTTTCATCCATGTCGCTATCGCTTGCGTCAAACTTAACAGCAAGCAACCAATAATCGGTTGAAGCCCGGCGTCGAAACTTTCGTAAGCCGAAAAATCTGATACCCCTCAACATATAAAATATATTGTCCATCATGATGCGCCTTTCTTTTTTCGATTCCAAACGATTGTCCCTGGTTGCTTGTCTTTGCGGTCTGCTTCTTTCCGGTTGTGCCGCCGGGACCGGGATGATCGACCCCTCTGAGGCCCGTGAAAAACGACAAGCCGCCCTGAAGCAGGAGAGCACTACCCAACAGCCTGCCAATGCCGCCCGGCGGGATCTGCTGACCCCGGCGTTAACCTCAATCAATAACCGTATCTATACCTACGGGCAGAAAGTTGAGGAGTGGAAAGGGGTAGAGAAAAAAATAGCCTTTTTGCCGATGCCTCAGGAAAAAGCAAATAAAATTAATGAATGCAGGGCCCAGTTACAGAATATTCTTTACGAATACAGTGCGCTCCAAATGAAGCTGCTGCAGGATAATCGGGCCGATTCCGCCCAGTTGCAGATCGGAGATTCTCTTCTCCTGCTTAATCAGCAGGATATCGACTACTTGGAAAGCGGTTGCAGCAAGTTGCTGGCTGAGCTTAAAGTCGCTCCGGAGCCCACTGTTGCCGCCAGTAGTGCCGATCCTCAGATCAAGGCCGCCTTCGAGAGCACCGACTACGACCGGGTCATTACCCTCTACGGGCAAGTTGCCTTGACACCGGGATCGATTCCCGCCTATGAAACCACTTACCAGTACGGCCGGGCCTTGCTCAAGAATCATCAGGAAGCGGTTGCCCATAAGGTTTTGGTCGATCTGCTGGGTCAGGTGCGCCAGCAGCAAGGGCAAGAGCTATTGAGCTTACACTTGATGCAGGTTGTCGCTGATCTGGATTTTGGCCTGGGTTCGTATGAAGACGCGCGCCGACTATATGAAGAGGTGGCCAGAATAGTGGCTGAAAGGGGCCAGAAAGAGGAATGGGTCGGGTTGCAGCTTGCCGCCCTGCAGAGCGGTGGCGCAACCCCGGAGGAGTTGAAGCAATATAGTGTGTTGCTGAAGAATTATCTAGCCTACACCCCCAAACGCGATGGGTATGCCGTGGCCGAACAGGCGGAGAAATTCTTGCTCACCTTCCCGGCGTCGCGGTTGGTCGCCAACGTCAATACCATTCATAAAACCACCCGGGAGCAGGCTGATGCTTGGTTGAATCAGGGCATCAAGCGGATAGAGGCCTTGGCGGGTGAGCGTAAACCCCAGGAACCGACGGCCACGACTGGTCAGGGTCCCGCTGATGCTGCGCTGCCGGCAAACCAGGAGGTGACAAAAACTGGCGACCAGGCTGCCACTGCACAGACGGAAGTCGGTAATGAAAAGGCACTGCAGGATGAGTATGATCGTGGCGTGGCGCATCTCACCGCCAAGGAGTATGATAAGGCGATTGAGCGATTCTCCAAGCTGTTGAAGACGCCACTTGGCAATAAGGCCCGTACGCAGATTGAGGAAGCCTCCAGACTCGGTGCTCAGGAAGATCGACAGAAGGCTGCCGATCTCTTTGTTCGTTCCACCAGCACCCGTGACCAGGAAAGCAAAAAGAAGCTGTTGCTCTCTTCCCGTGAACTGCTCCAGGGTATTCTAACCAAGTATCCGCAGGCAGGGCTGAACGAAAAGGTACAGCGTAACCTGAGTCGGATTGAAGAAGAACTCAAAACCCTCGGCTCGATTCCTTCGACAGTCCCTCCTGTCAAGGGAGGCGCCTATGTGCCCCCGGTTACCAATGTCGCCAATCCTAGTCCGGGGACCGGGGCCTTGTGAGGACCGGTTGGGAGGGGCCTGAATTTTACAGGCGGAGTCCAGTTTCTGCCTGGTAAACTTTGTTTTCGTGAAACCGATAAAGATACTGGACGTCGATTCTTCAGGAATATAACATCCACGTATTGAGGCCGGCCCCGGGCCATCGTCTATGGCCAGCCATGCAGGATTTTTGCACGGATCCCCTCTGTTTTTTCCGATCGAGAAGATTTCGTCTTTTCTCCGGTATTTCTTGCCGTTCCACTCAAAATGAGCAGAAAAGAGGGCTTCGGACCGTTGACAAAGGGGCGCAGGTCGCTTACTTCTGTGACAGCCTGCAACCTTGGATGAATCACTTGATCCGGAGCGGTTGTCATTAAATAGGAGTTTGAATGACGGCAATCACATCAAAAAATATCGATCTTGGCGAGTGCGCAATTCATTTCTTGGAGAGCGGCGAACCTGAGGGAATGCCGGTTATACTTCTGCACGGCATGAAATTCCAGGCCCAAACCTGGCGGGAACTTGGTACCCTGGCGCTGCTTGCCGAAGTGGGTGCGTATGTATTGGCCGTCGATTTGCCGGGTTTTGGGCAAAGCCCGGCCGACCAACTTGCACCGGTTGAGGTGCTGCACCGGCTGATCGATCAATTGAATCTGGGGCCGGTGGTGCTGATCGGACCCTCCATGGGGGGGCGTGTCGCCCTGGAATTCGGGATTTGCTATCCGCAGCACCTTGCCGGCCTGGTGCTGGTCGGGGCGGTCGGCGTCGAAGAACACCGTAGCGCGTTGGCCGACATCAACGCCCCAACCCTGATTGTCTGGGGAAGCGAAGATCAGATCTCGCCACTGACTAACAGTGATATCCTGCTGGCCGGGATAGCTGGGGCCAAGCGAGAAATATTTGCCGATGCCCCCCACCCTTGTTATCTGGCCCAACCGGACCGCTGGCATGCGTGCCTGCGGGATTTTTTTACCAACCTTTTACAGTAACTGGCCAGCCTGCTCTTCATGGGAAAAACTCTGATCATTGCCGAGAAGCCGAGCGTTGCCGCCGATATTGTTAAGGCGCTCCCCGGAAAATTCACCAAAGCCAAGACCCATTTTGAAAGTGACGATCACATCGTTTCCTTTGCCATCGGTCATCTGGTCTCCATCGCCTATCCCGAGGAAATCAATCCTGAACTGCACAAATGGACGCTTGATAACCTGCCTATTCTGCCGGAGGTTTTCCCCCTGGCGGTGCTGCCAGACACCAAGCCGCAGTTTAACGCTTTGACCAAGCTGATCCGCCGCAAGGATGTTGATGTCATCGTCAACGGCTGCGATGCCGGGCGCGAGGGTGAGCTCATTTTTAAATATATCCTCAAGCAGGCAGCCAATCGCACGGTGGATGCCAAGGCGATCAAACGGTTGTGGCTGCAATCCATGACCATGGAGGCAATCCGCGACGGCCTGAGCAAACTCCGGGACAATAAGGAAATGCTGCCCCTGGAGGACACGGCCCTCTGCCGCTCCGAGGCCGATTGGCTGATCGGCATCAATGCCACCCGGGCGCTGACCTGTTACAATTCCCGTTTCGGCGGGTTTCGTAAAACACCTTGCGGCCGGGTCCAGACGCCGACCTTGTCGCTGTTGGTCAAGCGCGAGATCGAGCGGCGCGAGTTCGTCCCCGCCACCTACTGGGAACTGCATGCCCGGTTCAGTAGCGGGGCGGTTCACTATGAGGGTGTTTGGATCGATCCCGCCTTTGTCAAGGACGACGAGCAATCTCATGGCCGCCGCAACCGCATCTGGGAGCAGGAGCGAGCTGCGGCGATTGTTGCCCGTTGCCTCGGCAAGCCGGCCAAAGTGGAGGAATCTAGCAAGAAAGTGACCAAGGGCGCCCCGCCGCTCTATGACCTCACCCTCCTGCAACGAGAAGCCAACAGTCGTTTTGGCTTCTCGGCCAAGAATACCCTGTCCCTGGCCCAGGCCCTCTACGAACGCCATAAACTGCTCACTTATCCGCGTACCGACAGCCGTTGCCTGCCGGAAGATTACCTGCCCACTGTCGAAAAGGTGGTGGAGCGGCAGCAGGACTGGCAGTATGGCCGGTTCGCTGCCGAGGCCCTGCAGAAGAACTATATCAAGAAAGACAAGCGGATCTTTGATAACAAAAAGATCTCCGACCATCACGCCATTATCCCTACCGGCGTGCTGCCGAAAACCCTGTCGGAACCGGAACTGAAAATCTACCAGATGGTAGTGCAGCGATTCCTGGCGACCTTTTTTCCGGTGGCGGTGTATCATAATACCCGGCGGCTCTCCCTGGTTTTGGAGGACACCTTTCTCACCGAAGGCAAGATTCTGGTGGAGCCCGGCTGGAAAGCGATTTACGGGGCGACCAGTGAAGAGGAGGGTGAAAAGGTGCTGCAGGCACTGCCTCCCCAGACGGCAGTGTGCTGCGATGAGATCGACCAGCAGGAGCATCAGACCAAGCCTTCGCCCCGGTTTAACGAGGCGACCCTGCTCTCGGCCATGGAGAATTCGGGCAAATTGGTGGAGGACGAGGAACTCGCTGAAGCCATGAAAGAACGAGGGCTGGGCACCCCGGCGACCAGGGCGGCGATCATCGAGAAACTGATCAACGAGAAATACCTGGTTCGGGAACAGCGTGACCTGGTGCCCACAGGCAAAGCTTTTGAACTGTTGTCGTTGCTCGAGGCTCGACATATCGATGTGCTGGCTTCACCGGAACTCACCGGGGATTGGGAATACAAGCTCAATCAGATCCTGAAAGGGACCATGACCAGGGCGCAGTTTATGAAAGAAATTAGAGACATGACCAGCGTCATTGTCGATAAGGTCAAGCAGGGCGGCGGTGCCGAGCGGCAGGAGGCCGGGTTTTCCCCGATAGGCGACGTTCAATTTTATGAGACAGCCTCTGCCTTTGAGTCCGCCGATAAAGCCCTGATGATTCGTAAGGTTCTTGGCGGTCGAGTCATGGAGGAAAAGGAGATCGTTGCCCTGATCAAAGGACAGACCCTGGGACCGTTCAGCGATTTTCGTTCAAAAAAAGGCAAGCCGTTTACCGCTTCGGTCCGCATTACCAACTCCAAGGTTGAATTCCTCTTTGCCGATTCGACAGCCGAACTTGATCTCGACGAGATCCGGCAGCAGGAACCCCTGGGCGAATCCCCCATCGATCACACCCGGGTCTTTGAAACCCCGGCCGGATTTCTTTCGGAATCGGCCCTGGAGGGGGATCAGAAAAAGGGTTTGCGAATCTCCAAGGTGATCCTCGATCGTCGGCTGGAACGGGAACATATCAGCCAGTTGCTGACCATCGGCCGCACCGAATTGATCGCCGGTTTTATCTCCAAGAAAAAGAAACCCTTTGACGCCTTTCTACTGCTTGACGCCAAGGGAAAACTCAGTTTTGAATTCCCTCCCCGAGGGAAAAAAGGGGCGGACAAAGACGCCAGCAACGGCTGATTGCGAACGCCCGGTTCCTGGAAAGATAAAAAATTTCGGGTGGCGGCAGAATTTGCGACAGACATAACACTACACTGTCATACCAATTGAATTTATGAGACATTTAAAAAAAGACTACGCCGATAAAGAAGGAAGAGAACTGGTAGCCGCTTGCGTTCGCATTGCTCTGGATACCAAAGCCGAGGACCTGATGGTGCTTGATGTGCGCGGACTGGCCTCCTTTACCGATTATTTTGTGATCATGAGCGGTCGATCCACCCGGCATGTCCAGGGGTTGGCCGAAGCGATCTCAGAGGAACTCCGCTCCAAGCGCATCAGCAGCAAGCACAGCGAAGGCATGCGCGAGGGCTTATGGGTCCTGCTTGATTTCGGCGATGTGGTGGCCCATATCTTTTATCATGAAACCCGCGCGTTTTACGATCTGGAAGGGTTGTGGCACGATGCCCCGAGGATTGATCCGGAAGAACTGCTGGCCGGTGAGGCGCAGGCATAACCGCTAAGGAGGCCTGAGATGCGTACCCCTGTTCCGATAGTTTTGACCATCCTTGACGGCTGGGGGCTTGGCGACCCCACGCCCGCCAACGCGGTTTTTGTTGCCGATACCCCGAATATGGACCGCTTGAGCCGGGAATTTCCCGCCACCCGACTCATCGCCCATAACGGTATGGTCGGTCTGCCGGAGGGCCAGATGGGCAACTCCGAGGTCGGGCATCTCAATATCGGCGCCGGCCGGGTCGTGTATCAGGATTTCACCCGAATCAGCCGAGCCGTGGATTTGGGCGAGTTGGCCGTCAATCCGGTGTTGAACAGCGTGATCGATGAAGTGTGTAAGGCCGGAACCCGCTTGCATCTTTGCGGCCTGCTCTCCGACGGCGGCGTCCATAGCCACATTCGTCATCTGATTGCCCTGATTGAACTGGCAGCGGCCAAGGGGGTAGGGGAGATTCTGATCCACTGTTTCATGGACGGCCGGGATACGCCGCCTTCCAGCGGCGTCGGCTATATGGAGATATTGATCGCAGCCTTGGCCCGGATCGGCCGGGGGCGGGTAGCCACGGTCTCCGGACGCTATTGGGCCATGGATCGGGATAAACGCTGGGACCGGGTCAAGAGGGCTTGGGACGCCATGGTCGGCGGCCAGGGGACTATGGCTACGGAAGCAGTTCACGCGGTGCAGGAGGCTTACAGCCGTGGCGAGACTGATGAATTCATCGCTCCGACCGTGTTAGTTGATGCGGATGGAGTGGCGGTGGGCCGGATTGCGGATGGGGATGCGATTATCTTTTTTAATTTCCGTGCCGATCGGGTTCGGGAACTCTGCCATGCCTTCGGCGATGCTTCGTTTACCAGCTTCGATGCCGGCGCGCGCCCCCGGCTCTTGCACTTGGCGACCATGACCGAGTATGAGGCGGATTTTACCTTTCCGGTTGCCTTTCCGCCGGTGACCCTTACTCGTATTCTCGGGGAGGAAGTCAGCCGGCACGGACGCCATCAATTGCGGATTGCCGAGACCGAGAAATACGCCCATGTTACTTATTTTTTCAACGGCGGCCTCGAGGTCCCTTTTGCCGGGGAAGACCGGATTCTGATTAATTCGCCTCGGGATGTGGCCACCTATGATCTCAAACCGCAGATGAGCGCCGTCGAGGTCACCGACACACTCCTGCAGGTCCTGGCCGATCAGGAAGCGGCGGGTACGCCCTACGATCTGGTCATTCTCAATTTTGCCAACGGCGACATGGTCGGCCATACCGGGGTGATGGCGGCCGCAGTTGCCGCCTGCGAGACCGTGGACCGCTGTGTCGGCAGGATTCA
>JAFLKR010000080.1 GCA_019163135.1 Desulfobulbaceae bacterium
GGGCCAAGGCAAGCAGCAGGTGGCGAGTTGCCTTGGCTTTCATAACTAATCCCTCTTCCGGCCAGACTGGATAACGGTAACAACTTGAGCCTGTGGTGTTTCGTTTCATACCTCGTTCAGTTTTTTTTTGCACAAAAAATGAGGCGGGGCCTAGGGGTGAAACGGCGAGCTTTATCTTGATAAAATTTATATATTTTATATAGTTACGTTTAAAGGCGGCGATGCTATGGGATGGATTCCGCCTTCAAGTCTTTTTCTGGTCAATTTATACTGCGCCGTCGCCGCAACGATCCAGGCGCGGTGCCAAAGCATTTCTGTTCAAATATATTTCGGTTCACCTCCCTCCATCTGGTTAACGAAGATGCAGACAACAAAATTGTATTTCACCTTGGGTAGACCCCTTGCCCCGCTTTACAGTGCCGCGATGCGCCTTCGGGAAACCTGCTATCGCCGCGGGATTTTTAGGTCGCACCGGTTGGATGTGCCAGTGATCAGTGTAGGCAATCTGACCATGGGTGGCACCGGCAAGACCCCGATGGTTCAGTGTCTGGCGCGGTTGCTGCTGGCCCATGGATTTCGTCCGGCAATCATCAGTCGCGGTTATGGCGGTTCAGCCAGGGGGAAGGTCAATCTGGTTTCGGATGGCACCAACCTGCTGCTCGAAGCCCGGGTCGCCGGTGACGAGCCTCGGTTTCTGGCCGAAACCTTGCCCGGTGTCCCGGTGCTGACCGGTATAGTCCGGCGACTACCGGCGCAAATGGCGGTTGAGATGGGGTATGATGTACTGTTGCTTGATGACGGGTTCCAGCACATGCAGATCGCCCGCGACGTCAATATGGTTCTCTTTCACGCGGACCGGTTAGCCGGTAATTCGCGCGTCTTTCCGGGGGGGGAATTGCGGGAACCGGTGGCGGCTCTGCACCGGGCTACCAATTTCATTCTGACCGGTGTCCATGACCGGAACCGGGAGCGGGCACAGCAATTTGCCGCATTGCTCCAGGCTCGATTCCCGCAGATTCCCCTTGCCCTGACCGGTTATCAGGTAGCCGCAACGGTTCGGCTTTCAACAGACGGCATGATTGAAGAGGTCGACACGGATTTCCAGATCGAAGATCGGTGTTTCGGCTTTTGCGGCATCGCCAATCCGGAATCTTTTCGCTCTACTCTGGAACAATGCGGATGCACCCTTGCCGGCTTTATTCCTCTGGGGGATCATCAGCGATACACTCTTGGTGTCATCGGAAAAATAGCGGCACAGGCGCGCCAGGCAGGTGCAAAGTTTCTGGTAACCACCGAAAAGGATTTGGTGAAGCTTGGCGATTATGCCGCCGACCTCCCCCTGCCGCTGTTGGGATTGCGCATGGAAGTGACCGTGGATGAGGCTTTAGTGCAGTCAGTCCTTAACCGGGTGCAGGCTGGGATCCCCTCTTGGTGAGCAGTCATGATTCCGGTGGGACTGTGTCGAAAATTCAACATTTCCAGAGAGTTTTGCTAAGTGTAGTTTTTTTGACACGTTTTTCCGGCGGTCCTATTTGCTGGTGGTGGTTCACTTTTTTGGTAACCTGCTATAATTGTACAAATTTTAACACAAGGCTGAATAGTTGCCAAGGTCCCAGGGGTGGTCTGTTTATTGCAAATATAACGATACCTTGTTATTTTCGTTCATTATTTTGGATATCATTCCCCTCAGGCAGGATACAATAAAATGGCATCACCCATTGAGCCACATCAATATACTTTGAAACGCGCGGTCAGTTGTTGCGGTGTCGGATTGCATACAGGCCGGACCGTGAACCTGACCATCAAGCCTGCCCCGGCCAACTCCGGTATCCAGTTTTTGCGCTCTGATCTGGCTGGTCGTCCGATTATTCCGGCCCGGGTCGAAAAAATCATCGATACCACCTTGGCCACCACCATCGGCGACGGGAACCATAAAGTGGCAACCACCGAACATTTGATGGCGGCGCTGCGGGGGTTTGGAATCGACAATGCCTTGGTGGATCTGGATTCGCACGAAGTGCCGATCATGGACGGCAGTGCCGGGCCTTTCATCCATCTGCTTAAAAGCAGTGGTCGCCAACGGCAGCAGGCTTTACGCAAAATTTTACGGATAACCCGACCGCTCAGCCATACCGTCGGCGATAAATCCATCCGGATCGAACCCTACGATGGTTTTAAGGTGACCGGTCGGATTCATTTTGACGATGCCTGTATCAATGAGCAGCGCTACTCGGTCGAAGTCACCAACGAGCGCTTCTGCAAGGAAATCGCCACCGCCCGAACTTTTGGATTTGTCGAGCAGGTCGAATACCTCTGGCAGAACGGTTTAGCGTTGGGCGGCACGCTTAATAATGTCATCGCCATTCACTGGGATCGACGTTCCATCCTCAACGAGGATGGCCTTCGCTTTGATGATGAATTCATTCGGCACAAGGTGCTTGATGTCATCGGCGACATGGCGCTCCTCGGTTCCCCGTTGCTTGGCCATGTCATTGCCGATCGTTCTGGCCACAGTCTGCATCTCGGCCTTATGCAGACTATCGTCAACAATCCGGATTGTTGGGAGTATGTAACCTATACGCAAAAAGGAGACGCTTTTTTTCGTCAGGTCTCCAATTCAACCCAAGCTGCGGGCCATCGTTTTTCCCCTTTTTTCAAATCAGTCGGCGAGGCCATGGCGACTTGTCCGAATTGTGCTGTTTAAAGTTATAATCTCGAATTTCGCTTATGGAGCGAACCGGCCAGCACATCGATAAAAATTTTCTGTAAAAAATACTGCGCCTTGATTCTGGACTCCAGGATCCCGCACTCTTGAAACCGCCGCCTGTCCCGGCGGTTTTTTGTTTGCCCCGTGCTCGATTGATTATGAACAACTGTTGTCGGTCATGCTGATCAGGCTTATACTGATCGTCGGTGTATGCTCCGGTTTAAGCTGAAATCAGTATTAAAATAGAAGATTTGACAGCTTGTTTTTGATCTTTTTTTCGACGGACCGGCTACATTCGCTTACCATTCTAAATAATTCCAAGAAAAATATTCTTACAGCAGGAGCATTATGACGGCATCATTCGGTACACTAGGGTTTGTCGGCGGCGGCCAGATGGCCGAAGCCATGGTCCGCGGCATCCTGGCAGCCGGCCTGGTTACCAAAGAAAAAATTATGGTTGCGGAGCCCAATATTGACAGATGCGAATATCTGCAGGGCCAATACGGAGTCGGCTGCACCCAGCATGCCGAATCCCTCTGCCGGGCCAGCGATGTCCTGGTGGTGGCGGTCAAACCCCAACAGTCGGAACGGGTCTTCAACCTCTATCGCTCCTTCATTACCCCCAAGCATCTGCTCATTTCTATTATGGCGGGTGTGCCTTTAAAGGTGCTAGCCGGATATTTCACCGAACCTGTTCGTCTGATCCGGGTGATGCCTAATACCCCGGCTCTAGTGCTTGCCGGAGCCTCGGCTTTCAGTCCCAACCAGCAGGCCACCAGGGAAGACCGCGTGATTGCCGACGCTCTCTTCTCGGCGGTGGGGACCTGTTTCGAGGTACCGGAGAATCTGTTGGACGCGGTGACCGGATTAAGTGGCAGCGGGCCGGGCTATGTCTTTACCTTCATTGAGGCCCTGATCGACGGCGGCGTGCTCGCCGGCCTGCCCCGGCCGATTGCGGAGCAATTGGCGTTGCAGACCGTCTACGGCTCAGCTAAACTTGCCCTGGAAACCGGGGAGCCTCCCGCCGTGTTGAAAGGGAAGGTGACCTCACCCGGCGGCACGACCATTACCGGCCTGCAGGTGCTGGAGGCCGGTGCCTTCCGTGGGGTGGTCATGGGAGCGGTTGAAGCAGCCACCAGGCGTTCCAGGGAGTTAGGGGCATGAAGGTCGACTACGCGGGCATCATCACCCGCCCTGAAAGTGTGGAGGTGGAACAGATAGGTAGGGAGGTGGTTGCTTGGTTTGCAGAACGCCACATTAAAGCGGAGCTCAACAGGATTGTGCCTGAAATGGATGTGCTGATCGTGCTTGGCGGCGACGGCACCTTGCTGCATGTGGCCAATGAGGCCAGCACTTACCAATTGCCGGTGTTGGGTGTGAATCTCGGCAATCTCGGGTTTCTAACTGAGGTGGTCGCGAATGAGATGTACGAGGCTCTAGCCACCTTGCTGTCGGGGGATGTCCGTATGGAGAAGCGGATTATGCTCTCGGCGGCCTATGTCAGCGGAGCGACCGGTGAGACCAGCCGGTCGATTCGCGCTCTTAATGAGGTGGTGATTGTCAAGAAAAGTACCGAGGCGATGATTCGGCTTCGTTGCTGGGCCGATAGGGAATACGTGACCACCTATCGGGCCGACGGCCTGATTATGGCGACCCCGACCGGATCCACCGCTTACAATCTGTCGGCGGGAGGGCCGGTGGTGCATGCCGAACTCGATGCGGTGGTGCTGACTCCAATCTGTCCGTTCATGCTGGAGTCGCGGCCGATACTGCTGGGATCGGAGCGTAAGATTGCCACCCAGTTGCTGGCGCCGGCCGGGCAGGTCAAGGTGATTATCGACGGGGTGCTGCAATGGACCATCACGGAAAATGATTATCTACTGGTGCAGAAGGCACCCCATCCGCTTTTGATTGTCAGCTCTCCGTGGAAAAGTTATTTCAATATTCTGCGCAATAAGCTCAACTGGGGCGGGGCGTCCGTCGATGTTCCGCTTCCGGAACAGGTGTGCAAACACTGTTAAGGATATACCCACCACCTCTGCAGCAAAACGGCGGTTATTGTAACCCCTGGGTTTATTTTTTCCGGCGCTGCAGGTTATATTTTTTCATCTTGTACTGCAGCAGGCTTTTGGTGATGCCCAGCTGTTCCGCCGCCCTGGCCTGGACATAAGCGGCGTCATCCAAGGCCTTACGCACCAGTTTTTCCTCAATCCCGTTCAACACTTCAGCCAGACTCAGATTCTCAGGAATAAATTGGTTGAGTTCCAGGCCGGAACTCCATTCATGGGCGTTGCTCAACTCGCTCGAATCCGGCTGCACGTCTTCGGGTTCGATTTTATTACCATTGCAGAGAATGGCGGCCCGTTCGATGGTGTTCTCTAATTCCCGGACATTTCCTTCCCAGGGGAGACTGACCAGCAAGCGGAGCGCTTCCGGGGAGAGGTCGAGCTCCTTCCCTAAATTTTTGCTGTTTTTCTCGATAAAATGGGTCACCAGATCGGGGATATCATCGACCCGTTCCCGGAGGGGAGACAGGTGGATATGAATGACATTGAGCCGGTAATAGAGATCTTCGCGGAAATGGCCTTTTTCGACTTCATCCTTCAAATCTTTGTTGGTGGCGGCCAGGATGCGGACATTGACCTGCTGGGTGAGATTGCCGCCGACCCGTTCGAAACGTTTTTCCTGCAGCACCCGCAACAGCTTGGCTTGCAGTTGGGGCGGCATTTCTCCGATTTCATCGAGAAAAAGGGTGCCGGTATCGGCCAGTTCGAACCGTCCTTTACGCATGGCGATGGCATCGGTGAAGGCCCCTTTCTCATGACCGAAAAGTTCGCTTTCCAGGAGATGTTCGGAAAGGGCGGCGCAATTGACCGAAATGAAAGGAGCGTCCTTACGCGGGCTAAGATTATGAATGGCCCGGGCAACCAACTCCTTGCCGGTGCCGGATTCACCGGTGATCAATACCGAGGAGGGGGTCGGGGCCACCTTTTCGATTAACTGGTAGACCGCGCGCATCGACGGACTTTTGCCGATCATCCCGCCAAAACCGGAGCGCGGGGTCGCTTCATCCCGCAATCGTCTGATTTCCCGGATCAGGCCATAATGTTCGATGGCCTTGCGGGTACTGGCGAGCAACTGCTGGTTGGAAAAGGGTTTGGCCAGATAGGTGAAGGCACCGAGTCGCATGGCCTCCACTGCCTTTTCGACCTCGGCATAGGCCGTGATAAGAATAACCGGCAATTCTTTGTTGAACTCTTTGATTTTAGCAAGGAATTCAATGCCGTCCATGCCCGGCATCTTCATGTCGGAAAGTACGAGGTCTAAGTCGGTGCTGTAAACGATCGGCAGGCCGGCCAAGCCGCTGTTAGCGGTAAAGACCTCAAAGCCCTCATCTTTGAGCAGTTCAGCTAAGACGATCTGATAGTTGGGCTCGTCATCGACAATTAGAATGGTATGCATAAGGGTTATAGTAAAGAAGAAGGGTTGCGGTTTCGCCCGTTTTGACGGGCAAGGATGGCGTCAATGATCGAATAAGGCGGACAAACCGTTTGGTCCCGGTCGCCGGCCAGACGGTTGGCGGGCCGGGTGGCACCGTGAAAATCGCTACCGCCGGTAACAATCAGATTATTTTGAGCCGCGATGGCTTTAAGTTTTTTCAGAATTTTTCGGGTATGGCTTGGATAGTAGAGTTCAATACCGTCAAGCCCGCGGAGTGCCAGTTCCCGGATCACCATCGACTGGACGCGCATTTCCTGGTCCAGCGTTCCCGGATGCGCCAGCACCGCCAGCCCCCCGGAACGATGGATCATATCAATAGTTTCGCTGGCGGAGTAGCTGAAGCGACTCTCCCAGGCAAGCTTATTGCGGCCGAGATATTGACGAAAGGCCGCATCAAAGGTGTCGACCACTCCTTTTTCAATCAGCAGCCTGGCTATATGAGGCCGGCCGGTCTGACCACAGCAGGAAATCTTGCTGATTTCTTCGGCGGTGATCGCAATCCCCAAGTCCTGCAGTTTTTTTAAAATGGAGGCATTTCGTTTAGCCCGGCCCTGCTGCAAGGGCAGCAGCCATTGATGGAGGCCAGGGTCAGACGGGTCAATGCCGTAGCCGAGGATATGCAGGGTATATTGCCGCAGGGTTGTGCTGATCTCCACTCCTGTCAAAATGGTGATACCGACCTGCTTGCCCAGTCGTTGCACTTCCTCGACCCCTTCCACTGTATCGTGATCGGTGAGCGCCAACCCTTCGAGGCCGTTGGCCACGGCCATTTCGATCAGTTCTGCCGGGGTTGAACTGCCGTCGGAGTAGATGGAGTGGGTATGCAGATCTATACACATGGGGAACAGGTCGGGTAAGGGACGAAGGGGGAATGCATATCCGGGAGCAAAAATCCCGATGCTAATAGCCTATTAGTTTAATCATGCCGACTTCTTTGTGCAATAACCAAATGAAATCGCCATAAAAACATTGGCTTGTCAACCACGGCACCCATAATTATTATTGAGGCAAATACCATTTCAGGGAGAGGCCTATGCCAGGACGACAATTGCGAATCGACGAATACAGAATTGAACAAGAACCCTATTATTTACCTACCGGTGAGGAGGTCGCTATTGCTGAGGCTGCCTATCGTGAAGGGGTGCCCCTGCTGTTGAAGGGGCCCACCGGTTGCGGCAAGACCAGATTCATCCAATACCTCGCCTGGAGGCTGCAACGTCCGTTGATCACGGTGTCCTGCCACGACGATCTCTCCACCAGCGATCTGGTCGGCCGATATCTGATCCGGTCTGGAGAAGCGGTGTGGACCGACGGCCCATTGACCATGGCGGTCCGCTCGGGAGCCATCTGTTACCTGGACGAGATTGTCGAGGCTCGCAAAGATACCACGGTGGTAATTCATCCGCTCGCCGATGATCGGCGCCAGCTCCCCATCGAAAAACGGGGCGAGCTCCTGACCGCGCCGTCGGAGTTCATGCTGGCAGTTTCCTACAATCCCGGCTACCAAAGTGTGTTGAAGGATCTCAAGGCTTCCACCCGGCAACGGTTTATCGCCCTGAGTTTTGATTACCCGATCCCGGAGAAAGAAACCGAAATTGTGTGTAAAGAAGGCGGATTGGGGGTGGAGGTCGCCCGGCCACTGGTCAAGTTGGCGGCCATGACCAGGACCTTGAAGGATTCGGGGCTGGCGGAAGGGGCGTCAACCCGTCTGCTCATCCAGGCCGGCAAATTGATCACCAGGGGCATCCCGGTACCAACCGCCTGTCGGGCCGCGATCAGTGAGGCCCTGACCGATGATCAGGAGTTGCTGGCCGCCCTTGATGAAATGGTTAGCTCGCTTTTCTGAACCGCCATGGACCTTGAAGCACTCAAAACCAGATTCTATGAACTGGTAGCGCCCAGCCTGCCCAACGAATGGGATGTCGAGGAGGCATTGGCAGCCTTGGCCACGGAAAATACCGACCAGTTGGACAATATTTTATCACAGGTTCCTGCGATCTGGCCTGTTTCCCATTCCCTCTGCTTTGCCTATCTCGCCGCAGCCGGTCCGGCACTGCACTGCCTGGCCCCGGAGGAACTGTCACTTTGGGTCCATACCCTCCTGGATCGTTATGAAACCACCGGGTTGCACGGGGCACAGGTGTTCATGAATGAAGGACAGCAACATTTTGTCCGCCACCTGCGAGGGCAGGGAGGTTTACGCTTGATCGAGGTCCGCTCCCGATTGCAGCCATACGTCAACGGTCTTGCCGGCACGGAGTTGCCGCTGATCGCCTCTGATAGGGCGTACACTGACACGGAGTGCATTTTCCTTCCCCATGAAATCGGGCTGTTCGCTGGTAACGAAGAAAACTTTCTTCTCTATAAATTGATGGTTTCCTTTCAGTGGGCTACCATCCGGAGGGGAACTTTTACTGTCCCGCGATTTTTTTCGCCATCCGAGTCGGCCATCCATCCGCTGGAGCAACTGTTTGCTGATTTTGCGGTCCCTGCCAATGCCCGGTGTCTCTATCATTTTTTCGAAACCGGGCGGGTCTTAAGTTTCTTGAAGGACGAACTTCCGGGCCTGATGCGTCAGTCACTTGCTTTGCTGCCGCGCCTGCCGATTTCCGCTGACACTGCTGCCGCGCCGAATCTGCTCGATCGATTGCAACAGGGCCTGCTTCGGGGAATATTGTCTGCCGCCGACCATTCGGAAACGGAGAACCGGGCCTGGGCTTTGCTGCAGCGATGCCAGGGACGCGGTGCGGATAATCAGGTTAGCCTGGATGCCGTCCGCGAGCTCACGCTGCTGCTTTCCGGCGATGAGGATTTTTTGACCACTAAGCCGCTTGTTTTTCAAGGGCCGCTACGTCTGCAGGAAGTCTGGAGTGCCCAATTGAAACGTCGGCAGGAACGGGAATTACGGTTTATCAAGGCGTTGACCATCCATGTTCAGCAGGCCGCCCTCAGAAAGACCGCTGACAAGACAGATGACCAAGACGGACCTAAGATCGCTGCAAGCCAACAAGGGGCGGATCTGGCCCTGGTGGTCGAGACGGAACACCAACCGCAAGCCAAGTCCCAACCGCAGCCCCTGACTTCGTTACGGATCGACAATCAAGAAGTTGCCTTAAGCGAGGAACTCACCGAACTGGCCGAACAGATCCGACAGGATCTCGGTGTTCTACCCGAGGACTATATCAGCAGTGCCGCCGGCAAGGCCGGTCAGGGCTTCAGCGCGATCCACCCAGCAAGTCCCGCCGATGGATTGGGCGTCTCAGCTCCGGTGGTCTATGATGAATGGGATTACCGCCGCAAGGGATTTCGTAAAAACTGGTGCGTGGTTACAGAAAGAGAAATGCCGACGGTGCAGACCGCTTTCATTGAACAGACTTTGCAGCAGTACAAGGGGCAGATCCGGCGGTTGCGTCATCAGTTTGAATTGCTCCAGACTAACGAGCATTTTGTGCGCCGACAACGGGACGGCAACGATATCGACCTTGATGCCTTGGTCGAATCTTTGGCTGATATCCATGCGGGACGGCCGCCTTCGGATCGGCTTTTTATTCGGCTGGCCCGTGAACAACGCGATATTGCGGTTTATTTTCTGGTGGACATGTCCAACTCTACCGCCGGTTGGGTCGGTCAATCGATCAAAGAAGCGCTGGTTTTGATCTGCGAGGCCATGGAAGTGCTCAACGACCGCTATGGCATCTATGGTTTTTCCGGGATGCGACGGTTGCGCTGTGAACTTTTCCCGGTCAAACGGCTGGATGAACGATATTCCACGGTCGTTCGTCAGCGGATCGCCGCCATCGGACCCAAAGAATATACCCGCATGGCCCCGGCTATTCGCCACATGACCTCACTGTTTGCTGAGGTGGAGGCAAAGGTCAGGCTGCTGATCATTCTTTCCGATGGCAAACCCGAGGATTACGATGACTACAAGGGAGAATACGCCATCGAGGATACCCGGCATGCATTGCTGGAAGCCAAAGCAAAAGGCATTCACCCCTTCTGCATCACCATCGATCGCCAGGCCCATGAGTATATGGCCCATATGTATGGCGAGGTCAACTCGATCTTTATCGATGAGGTCGGCCGATTGCCGGCCCGGATGCCGGAGATCTATCGAACCCTGACCACCTGACCACACCTCTCCGTCCCCTCCATCTCCTGGGATCAAAGGAGGCCTTAATTCGGTTCACCCCAAGGTTTTCGCTTGAATCCCTGGCTGGCATGTTGTTTAACCAGACCATATGGATCAACCACTTCTCCTGTCTTGGGCTCTGCTATGCGGTGGCATTTTCTTTTTGTACTTTTGACGATTTTTATGGTGGTGGGAACGGCGCACTCCCAGGAAATGGAGGATACCACGCTTCGCTTGAAAGCAGAGGCCTATCGGTCCTATTACGGCAAGGGGCAACCAATCGATTATGCTCGAGCCTACCGGTTATATCTCGCGGCTGCTGACCGGGGAGATGTCGAAGCACAGTTTATCATTGGCGGGATGCTTTATCAGGGGCAGGGGGTTGAGCAGGATAAACGGGGAGGATTTAAATGGCTGTTGCAGGCTGCGGAGCAGGGCAAGGTTTCACCGGAGTCGTTGAATATTATCGGCGGCATGTATCTTCGCGGCGAGATTGTCCCACTTAATTATCTGGAAGCCAAGAAGTGGCTGACCAAGGCTGCTGAACAGGGCAACCTGAGCGCTCAGAATGATTTAGCCTATCTCTTGTTCAACGGTCTGGGGGGAGAGCGGGATTATGAAAAGGCGCTTGTCTTATATGAAAAGGCCGCCTTGCAAGGCGATATCATGGCTCAGGCTAACACCGGATTGATGTACGCAACCGGTACCGGCACCGACATGGATAAGGCTCGAGGTTATGCCTGGTACTCCCTGTCCGCCAGCCAGGGAAACTCCTTTGCCATCGTCAACCGCAACAATCTGATGATCGACATGAACTGGGAAGAATTAAATCGGGCGCAGGCCATATCAGTTGAGCTCTTTCACCGGGTGGAAAAATTCGGTGCAAGCAAAGCAAAGGCTGGGAATGGAGCGGGGCCTTAGTCCTCTGGATCGCGGTCGCTGTCATTATGTTGAAGCAGCAGAGTTATAATCTCTTCGACCGTGCCAGCGGCATAAATTAATTGGCGCAACCGGGCCGCTCCCTGGAGGCCGGTCAGGAATCTGGATGTATGATTTTTTATCTTGAAAAGCACCCTGGTCACGGGAAGATACTGTTTGGACAACTCCAGATAACGCAGGATCACCGGTAAGCGGTCAAGCAGGGTGGCCGGCTGCCCCGCCGGTCCAAACACCCAGGGATTGCCAAGTGCTCCCCGGCCAACCATTACCGCATCGCAACCTGTTTCCGCCATCATCTGCATGCCGTCGGCATAGGTAAGAACATCACCGTTGCCGATCACCGGGATGCGGACCGCCTCTTTGACCGCCTTGATCACCCTTCGATCCGCCAGTCCGCCAAATCCTTGCGCCCAGGTCCGCCCATGAATGGTGACCGCCGCGGCTCCAGCGGCCTCGGCCATGGCCGCAAATTCAGGTCCATTGATGGTATCCTCGGTCCAGCCGCTGCGAAATTTGACGGTGACCGGTAGCGAGGTGTGGGCACAGACGGTTGTAATGATCGTTTGCGCCAGCCGAAGGTCCTTCATCAAGGCGCATCCGGAGCCTCTCTTGGTTACCTTGCGCACCGGACAACCCATATTGAGATCAATGAGGTCAACCGGATGGGTAGAAATGATGGCCGCAGCCTGACCCATGTGCTCCGGGTCGCTGCCAAAGAGTTGGACGCCGAATGGACGTTCCTCGGCCACAGTCTGCATCAGGTCAACGGTGTTTTTCTGCCTATAGGCAAGCCCATGACAGCTGACCATCTCTGAAAAACAAAGCGCGGCCCCGTTTTCACGGCAGACCAGGCGGAACGGGAGATCGGTATATCCTGCCAAGGGCGCTAAAATCAGGGGGGAGGGCAGCACGAAGCTCCCGATGGTGACTGGAGAAACGAGAAAACCGGTGGCAGTATTCATGGCAAAAGGAGCGAAAGAGGCGCTGCAGATCGCTCTGCTGCGCTTGGTACGAGAGGCCTTGTCAACAAATCAGTTACCGGGTTTTTGCTGCTGCTGTTTTCTGATTTTACTCAGCGTACCGATGTAGATATCTTCCGATAAATCTTCAATGATCTGACCTATGGCCTGGTCATCCGAAACTGCACTGGCCGTTTTCACCGAGTAATCGGCCGTATATAGCTTGCCCGACACATCCCAAAGTACAACTCCGGTTTTAATATCTTTGAGAGAATAGCGAACAGTCAGTTTAACTTTTGTACTGGTAGCATCCGACACCCCATCCCAAGAAACGCTGGGCAGGTCAATGGAGATGATTTCTCCCGACAGCGTGAGATCAGCCTTGGTCTTGTCCTTGGTAAGGTCGATGGCTTGGGATTTTTGAAACCACCGGGCCAGAGATTGGTAAATATTGTTGTCCAGCCCAAGTTTATTGGTGCGGTTCTTCCAATTCGGCATGTAAACAACATGGGCCGGACCATTGTAAACATGAGGGAAATAATAGCCGCACCCGCTTAGTATCAGGGTTAATAGCACCACGACCCCTAGTCCATATTTTCCAGTTTTCAGCATGATTTTCCTCTTGAGGCTGTCTTCGTAATATTGATGAAGAGTCCGCCGCATTTCATCCCTTTGATCGATTAAAGAACGATATTGACCAGTTTCTTTGGTACCACGATTATTTTTCTGGGTACCTTGTTTTCCAGCAGACTGGCTATTTTTTCATCGTTAACGGCTGCCTGCTGCAAGGCCTGATCCTCAATATCGGCAGGGACCTGCAACTTAGCTCGTACTTTACCATTGATTTGCACCACTATGGTAATTTCTTCTTCCCTGGCGGCCTCGAGGTTATATTGCGGCCAGAAGGCGGTGTGCAGAGGTTGCCGATGACCCGACACCTGCCATAATTCCTCGCAGAAATGGGGCACCATCGGAAACAGCAGGGTAAGTACAGTTTCCAGGGTTTCCCGGAGGACCGCCGGATCGATTGCCTTTTGTTCACCAGTGGTTGCGGCTACCAGATTAACCAGTTCCATTACTCCGGATATGGCTGTGTTGAAATGAAAATTGGTTTCAATGTTTTCCGTCACCCGGCTAATGGTTTGGTGCGTTTTTCGGTACAACTGACGGGAGGATTCGTTAAGCGAGGTGACTTCGATTGCTGCGGAGGATTTAAAACAAGACAGGTTCTGACTGATTATCCGGTAGACCCGGTTGAGGAAGCGGGAGGCGCCTTCCACTCCCTGGGCATTCCACTCAAGATCGCGTTCCGGTGGTGCCGCGAACAGAGAGAACAGGCGGACCGTATCAGCCCCGTATTGTTCGATCAATTCGTTGGGATCGACCACATTGCCTTTCGATTTCGACATCTTGGCCCCATCTTTGATGACCATGCCTTGGGTCAACAGGTTGGTGAAGGGTTCGTCGACCGTTAAATAACCGAGATCCCGCAGCATTTTGGTGAAGAAACGCGCGTAGAGCAGATGGAGGATTGCATGTTCCACCCCGCCAATATATTGATCCACCGGCAGCCAGTAGGCGGCGGCCTCCTGATCAATGGGGCCGGTGGTCAGGCCGGGATTAGTGTATCGGGCAAAATACCAGGATGACTCGACGAAGGTATCTAACGTGTCGGTCTCACGCTTGGCGGCTTTACCGCACCGGGGGCAGGTGGTTGCTATGAAATCTTCCTGCTGATGTAGCGGCGAGTGGTTGCCTTTTAGTTCACCGGCGCCTGGCAGCAGGACAGGTAGTTCGTTTTGCGGCACCGGGACGATACCGCAGGTTGTACAATGAATCACTGGGATAGGCGCTCCCCAGTACCGTTGTCGTGAGATACCCCAATCGCGGAGCCGATAAGTGATATGGGCGCGACCAATCCCCGATTTTTCAGCGAAATCGATGATGGCTTGTTGGGCGGCTTGCGAATCGAGACCAGTAAAGGGTCCCGAAGCGATCAAGATTCCCGATTCCTCTGAGGCCTCGGTCATGGCGGCCAGATCAAGGGGTTCGTCGGTTGGTTGAACAACGACCCGCACCGCCAGACCATATTTTTGGGCAAACTCGAAGTCCCGTTGGTCATGGGCCGGTACAGCCATAACAGCGCCGGTACCGTATTCCATTAGCACAAAATTGGCAGCATAGATCGGCACACGGTCGCCGGTGAAGGGGTTGATGCAGTAACTGCCTGTAAATACACCTTTTTTATCCTGTTCCTGGTCCAGGCTGGCGCGTTGTTTGTCGATGATGGTTTGCCGGATAAAAACGTTAACTTCAGGTTCCTGGGGTTTGCCGGCGGTCAACGCTTTAAGAAGCGGGTGTTCAACCGCCAAGGACATGAAGGTTACACCAAAAACAGTATCCGGTCGGGTGGTGAAAATGGTGATGGTCTGGTCGCTATCGGCAACTTTGAAATCGCAGGCCAGGCCGGTACTTTTTCCGATCCAGTTGCGCTGCATGGTCACAACTTTCTCGGGCCAACCGCTCAGTTTGCTCAAATCCGCAAGCAGTTCTTCGGCATAATTGGTGATCTTGAAAAACCAGCCGTTCATAATCTTGGGCTGGACCGGTTGATCGCAGCGCCAGCAGGTTCCGTCAATCACCTGCTCACGGGCCAGCACGGTCTGGCAGTCGTTGCACCAGTTGACCGTAGTTTCCTTGCGGTAGATTAATCCCTGGTCGAGCATCTTCAAAAAAAGCTGCTGTTCCCAGCGATAGTAGTCGGGGCGGCAGGTGGCTAATTCCCGGTCCCAGTCATAACTCAGACCCATGGCCTTCAGTTGTCCGCGCATGTAGTCGATGTTCTCATAGGTCCATGCGGCAGGATGAATGCCGCGTTTCATGGCAGCATTTTCGGCGGGAAGACCGAAGGCGTCCCAACCCATGGGGTGAAGAACGTTGAATCCCTGCATCCGCTTGTAACGGGCGATGACATCGCCAATAGAGTAGTTGCGGACATGGCCCATATGGATCCTGCCGGAAGGGTAGGGGAACATCTCCAGGACATAATATTTGGGACGTCCGCCTTGATGGGTTACCTTGTTGGTATTTTCCTGTTCCCAGCGCTGTTGCCATTTTTTTTCAATGGTCTTAAAATCGTACTTATCGTTGTTTTGCATGACGGATTATACGGATGTAAAGATTGACTGGAGGAAGTGGTGGTCAGTTGAAATCAATGTCCGCAGCCATGCCTTGGTCAGGCATGTATTGCGGGGCAGGCGGACGGTTGGTGTAATTTTCAAAGGTAGTGTATTCGCCGAGAAAGGTCATCTTTACCATGCCGGTGGGGCCGTTACGCTGTTTGGCAACGATGATTTCGGCCAAGCCGCGGTTTGGATTATCTTCAGCGCGGTTATAGACCTCGTCGCGATAAATGAACATAATGACGTCGGCATCCTGCTCAATGGCACCAGATTCGCGTAGATCGGAAAGTTGCGGCCGTTTATCGGTGCGGTTTTCCAGGCCACGGTTCAATTGCGAGAGGGCTAGCACTGGGACGTTGAGTTCTTTGGCCATGGCTTTGAGGGATCTGGAAATCTCGGAAATTTCCTGGGTCCGGTTTTCGGAGTTTGATTTCCCTTGCATGAGTTGGAGATAGTCGACCACGATTAATCCAAGATTATGTTCGGATTTTAACCGACGGGCCTTGGCCCGCATTTCCAGAGCAGTGAGGCCGGCGGTGTCATCGATAAAAATCGGGGCGTCGGCGAGCATGCCGGTGGCGCGGGTTAGTTTAGGCCAATCGTTCTCATGAAGTTTTCCGGTGCGGATGCGTTGCGAATCGATCCGGCCAAGCGAACAGAGCATACGCAGGGCCAGAGATTCGGTGGACATTTCCAGGCTGAAGACCGCCACTGTCACCTTGCTGCCGAAGACAGCAGCCTGCTGGACGATGTTCATCGCCAAAGCAGTTTTTCCCATTGAAGGGCGCGCCGCCAGAATGATCATTTCGGAAGGTTGAAGCCCAGCGGTCATCCGATCAAGTTCTTCATAGCCGGTGGCCACCCCGGTGATGTGCTCTTGTTTGTCGAATAATTTAGTAATTCGGTCAAAGGCCCGAGGCACCACGGACGACATCGGTTCAAATCCTTGGCCTTTATTGGAATGCGCAATTTCAAATATGGATTTTTCAGCCTCTTCCACCAGGGACTCGATGTCATCCTGGGCGTCATAGCAGCGGGCTGCCACATCAGAAGCAGTCTGGATCAACTTGCGCAGGATGGATTTTTTCCGGATGATGGTGGCATGATGAATCAAGGTGCCGGCAAAGGGAATGATGTCGGTCAGTGAGGCCAGATAGGTTGCGCCGCCGATATCCTCCAACTTGTTATGGTCATTAAGCAATCCGGTAACCGTGATCAAGTCGTGGGGCTCACGTTTTTCAAAAAGGGTGAGCATGGTTGCAAAAATAGTTTTGTGGGCATCGCGATAGAAATCGTCGGGTTTCAACAATTCGACGATTTTTAGGAGCGCCTTATCCTGCAGGAGAATGGTGCCGAGTACCGCCTGTTCCGCTTCTATGTTTTGCGGAGGAAGTATTCGAGACGATTGTGCGGTGATCGAGGAAGAAGAATACTGCATAGATGACTTTTTGAAGGGTGGAAGAAGGCTCAACGGGATTGTCGCAAGTATAACGTCACCGCTTTGGAATGGCACGTTGAAAATGAAAGTGCCTTTTCTGTAAGCAGAAAAGGCACTCGGACAATATGCTGCAAAACCTTGAGGTTAGCGCCTATCTTTTTGAAAAAAGGAACGGCCTAATACCTACAACCGAACAGAATGGTAAGGGAGATAACAAAAAAACAGATTATTGAACAACAAAGGTTATTTTGCATCCCCAACAGCTTTCGGGACAACCTGAACTAGTATATGGGCGGTGGTCTGGTAGCCGGTTTTAATCGCCACCTTGTACTCACCCGTAGTTTTAATGTTATCCGGCAGAAGGATGAATTTTTTGTCGACGGTTACCCCAGCCTCATCCAAGGCGGAGGTGACATCGTTATTGGTCACAGAGCCAAATAAACGGTTTTCGTCGCCAACCCGTTTGCTGATGATAATAACCTTTCCTTCCAGTTGCGCTGCCAAACCATCTGCCTGGTTTTTTTGCGCCGCCAACTTCGCGGCAATCGCCTGTTTCTCTTTTTCGAGGCGAGTAAGCGAGGCCTTGTCCTTCAAAACCGCTTTTTGTTGCGGAATGAGGAAATTTCTTGCGTAACCAGGCTTTACGTTGACTATTTCGCCTTCCTGCCCTAATGTTTCAATTGTTTCTTTTAATATAATTTCCATTGATATTAACCTCTTCCTGTATCGTATGTATCAGTTATTCACAATTTACTGTAAAAAAATGAGGCGACCTATTGTTTGACGAGGTCCCATTCACATTTGATGCTCGCGATCCTTCAGTTTTTCCCTGAAATTGAACCAGACATCTCCAAGACCAAGGAAGGCTAGAAGAATCAAGCCATAACTTTGAATGATCAAAATAAAATAGAGAATGCCTCTCACGTACGTCGGAATGTTCCATCGTTCCATCAAGGTTATGAAAACGGACAAACCTTGAAAAAAGTACAAGAGCCCTGAAATCAACAGTAACCAACCGCCTGCATATTGGAAATAGCCTCGGCCGACCAACATAAGTGTTATTGCCGCTATAGGCATCCAGACGAACTGTTCGGGTAACTGCCAGGTAGCGTATTTTCCCCAAGGGTAATTGCCCTTCTGCAAACGGCCCATCAAACTGTTACTGAAAAACATGTTAAACCAAACCGTTATAAGCAGTACCGCTGCCAGCAATCCCGGCAAAAGTTTAGGTATGGTCTCCCTTACTTTTTCGGTAACTTGCTGCAGATTGTACATCGTTTCCTGAGTCAGTCCCGCTTCTTTAGATGTATAGAATTCTAAAGACTGTTGAAATCCGAGATCAAGCACCTCAAGCAGGTATTTGTACGGGTTAACTCCTGTGGTAGCACCGTAAATGCTCCAGAAAAACAACCAAGTCAGACCGAGAACGACAATACCTTTCCCGCCGCTGGTCGCAGCAGATTTTTGATCTACCGAGTCCTTAAAAAGGGTGTAGCCCAGAGGGATCAGCGTAAGCGAGAAAAGGAACACTTCCAACCGGTGCATTACTAGTGCTCCTAGTCCAGCGACAAGGAGGCACCTTTGCAACAGCGTGGTCCCTGCTTTAAATCCGTTGACGGTCAGCAGATAAAAAACAGGGATTGCAACAATTCCATTGAGCCAGCCAAATAAAGGTGGATTTAAGGTCGGGATAAAAAAAAAGGCACTGAAAAGAAGAAACTGGCGGGGAGATATAAAATATTTTTTCAGCCCGGGCCCGATAGTTACCATTATTTGGTTAAAACGTTAAAACTGGGTAGACCCCATGTAGGGCAACAAGGCCAATTGTCGGGCGCGTTTAACAGCTTCGGTCAACTGGCGTTGATGTTTAGCGCAGGTACCATAAATGCGCCTAGGGATGATCTTACCTCTTTCGGTAACAAAATTCCTCAGCGATTTTGAGTCTTTGTAATCAATAGTAACATCTTTGTCTGTGCAAAAACGGCAGACGCGGCGTCGTGAAAAAACTTTTTTTGGTTGTGCCATAATACTTCTCCTTCGGTAACCTTAGTGACTTTGAGCGAGATTTAATCTTCGACGGATTCGTCTTCCAGTGCTTCGCTATCAAAATCATCGCCTTCAACGTCTTCAGCCAATGCGGCTGCACTAGCGGCAGCTTTGTCTGCAATTCGTTGTTTCTCGAGTTCGATAGCCTCTGCATCCATTGCATCACCGAGTTTGACAGTGAGGAAACGAAGAGCTCTGTCATCAATGCGGAAAATGCGCTCAATTTCCTTTACCGTGTGTCCAGGAGCCGCATAATTCAGATACACATAGTAACCCTGTGTTTCTTTGTTGATCTCGTATGCCAGCCGTTTAATGCCCCAGCGGTCGAGACAGATAATCCCGCCGCCGTCATTGGTAACAATGGCATTGGTACGATCAATGATTTCGGTGAGTTGTTCTTCGCCCAGGTTCGGGCGGAGAATGTACGTGGTTTCGTAATGACGCATGATTCCTCCTCGTGGTCATAGTGGCCCTCGCTTCAATCCTGGCGGTGAGAGCGAGAAGGTTAGTATGGTAAGCTTTTCATAATAATAAGAAACTAAAGAGTATGTCAAGGGAAAAGGGGCCTATCGGGGAGAAGTGGGAGAAGATCGTTTTTCAAGCTCTTTAATCCGTTCCCATTGGGCACGGAGTTCTTGTTCATTGCCGACGGGGGCGCCAGCGAAGACATGGGGGTGGCGTCTTATCATTTTCGCAACTATTTGTGCAAAGACATCGTCTACGGTGAAACGTTGCTGCTCGGTATAAATGGTGATCAACATGGTGAGAATGAAGAAAACGTCGCCGATTTCCTCGCAAACATCTTCTCCTCGGTCCTTGTCAATAGCCTCAATCAGTTCCTGGCATTCTTCGACCAAATAATTTTTCAGAGATATCGGGGTTTGCTTTCCATCCCATGGGCAACCATCGGCACCTCGCAAGGTGACTATAATTTGTTGCAAGCGACTGAAAGCGTCGGAGGCAGGGAAGTCCTGGGAAGATTCCGTGCTGGTCATCTGGATTCGAGAATCTGGAGAGCCTGTTCGATACGATGGAATTCATCTTGCCGGCTATCGCCAAGGATGTCCTCAAGCCGGTCAAGTAAACGGACGAGATTGCTGTTGGTTATTTCAAGATTCTGAATGGTTTGAGCCGCTGAGGATTCGGTAACATCCATCGCCTCCCTGAGATCCCCAGCATTTTTCATCAACGCTTTGACTTCCGCTATTCTTTCCAGGCGGAGAAACAATTCATCGAAATTTACTGGTTTTTCCAGATAATCGACGGCTCCTTTTTTCATGGCGTCAACCGCGGTATCTACCGATGAATGAGCGGTAATAACAATCACCTCGATCTCAACACTTTTCTCTTTTGCAAGGTTGAGTAATTCAATTCCGCCGATATCCCCAGGCATCACCAAATCGGTGATGACCACGTCAAACGGCATAGCGTGGAGCAATTTCGCGGCCTCCGTGCCATCGGAGGCTACCGTAACCTCATAGCCTTCTTTGCTAAGACGTTTTTCGAATAATTTTCGGATGACCGGATCATCATCGGCAATAAGAATCGTCATAGTATTCATAGGCGCACCAGAGAGCGTTAAAAAGAGCTTGATCAGTATCTGCTATTTCAACTGATAAAAAATAGACCGGAGATGGCGTTTTGGAATGAATCGAGGGCATATGCCGGTCAGAGACTCGGTGGAACCGATGATCAGATAACCATCTGGTTCCAGCACATCGGCTATTTTGTTAAAGAGTTTTTTCCGGTCCTCCAATGTGAAATAAATGGCGACGTTTCTGCAGAGCACGATATCAAATTTCCCCAGGCCGATGAGGGGCAGCATGAGATTGAGTTTACGAAAATTAGCCATGGCCCGGATCTGGTCATTCACCTTCCAGGTCTGACCGGCCATGGTAAAATATTTGGTAAGTTTATCCCTGGCAAGGCCTCGTTCGATTTCAAATTTGTTGTATTTCCCGCTGCTGGCCTGGGCGACGGCGGCGTCCGAAATATCCGTGCCCAAAAGTTTGATCGCATACTTGGACAAGTCACCAAGCAGTTCTTGTAAAACGATAGCAACTGAATACAATTCCTGTCCGGTAGAACTGGCCGCGCTCCATATTTTTAGAGGGGTTTTGAAGCCGATTTTTTTAGAGGCCCGTGCATCGATCAACTCCGGTAAGATTTTGTGCTGTAACAGTTGAAAAGGCCCGGTATCGCGGAAAAAAAGGGTTTCGTTGGTTGAGATAGCGTCAATAATCTTACGTTCGATAACTTTAGTCGCGTCCGCTTTTGTTTTCTTAACAAAATCCTGGTAACTCGAGCATCCATGTTCCTCGGCAATAGTATTCAGCCGGGTCTCAAGGAGATACTTTTTACTTTCATCAAGATATATCCCCGAAATTTCGTAGATATATTTAGTGATAAGCTTGATCTCTTCAGGTGATATTTTAAGCATGAGGACCGTAATTTGAAGGAATCCGCTATTTAACCGATTTGATTATTTCACCGGCTATTTTGTCCAGAGGTACCACCACATCGGTCAAGCCGAGTTCCGCAGGGGCTTTGGGCATACCATACACAACACAACTCGCCTCATTCTGCCCAATTACCAAGGTGCCTTTCTGTTTGAGGATTTGTAATCCTTTGGTGCCGTCAGAACCCATACCGGTCATAATGACAGCTGTTGCCCGGCCTACATAATAATCGGCAACGGAACGAAACAAATAGTCGGCGGATGGTTTGCAGGAATTCTCAGGAGGATCATTGGTGATTTTGATCAATCGGTTTGTGCCGTCGGTGGAAGCAACCAATTTCATCTGTTTACCACCGGGGGCGATATATGCAATGTTTGGTTGTAAGGCTTCGCCGTCCTGCGCCTCTTTGACCGTAAGCGCACATTTGGCGTTAAGGCTGTTGGCCAGGGATTTGGTGAAAACGGGCGGCATATGCTGGACAATCACAATGGGCACCCCGAGATCACCGGGTAGCATGGGCATCATCCTTGCGAGGGCATTTGGACCGCCGGTGGAAATGCCGATGGTAACAATTTCAGATTTTCCCTGGCGACGCATGTTGCCGATAACGGGTCCTGCCATTTTGCGATCGGTTAGCGTGGTCGAGGAGACCGACGGGTTTTTCGTATCACCTGCTCCGACAACGGATTTGCGGGCGACCATCCCAACCCGTGCGTCCGCCTGCAAGGATCCAACCGTGGTGCGACCAGTCTGAAAAGCTTTGATCAACGGGGCCAGATAGGTCCGAAGATGCTGTTTGCTATCAACAATATTGGTAGTATTAGGTTTGAGGATAAAATCATAGGCACCGAGTTCCAAGGCCCGCATCGTCATTGCGCCGCCTTCGCTGGTTAAGGTTGAAACCATGATAGCTGAAACGTGCGGGGCGTGTTGCTGCAGATACTGGAGTACTTCAATGCCATTCATTTCAGGCATTTCGATATCAAGGGTCAGGAGATCGGGCTTAAGTGTCTGGATTTTTGCAACGGCAATTTTACCGTTATGGGCGACCCCAACCACCTCAACTCCAGGCATTTCAGCGAGAATGTCGCTGACCGCCTTTCGGTAAACAATGGTGTCGTCCACCACCAGAACTTTTATTTTTTTCCCAAACATAAATAATTACTTTAAGAGAGTTGATTGAATAAGGTCCTATCGTGGAGCCTTATCGCTCCATTCCCCTGCCCAGATTTTCCGATTCGATCCTCAGGACTTCTTTAATATCCAAAATGCCGATTAATTTGTTCTCGGTTTTATAAACACCGGTAAAAAAACCGCCCTGCAAACCGCTCATGTTGGCGGGTGCCGGTTCGATTTTATCCGGATCGGCCATAACCACATCGCTGATGCGAGTGACCAACAGGCCGACATGCTCACCGGGGGTGTTCACAATAATATTGCGCGATTCATTGCTGAGTTCCGCTTTGCCCAATCCCAATTTCTGACCAAGATCAATGATGGTGACAATCTGACCACGCAAGTTGAGGATGCCGATCATGTAATCCGGTGCCTGCGGGACTTTGGTCATTTCCATGAGTTTATTGATTTCCTGGACTTTGAGAATATCCATGCCGCAAAGCGCATCGCCCACATAAAACGTGGCCAGTTCTATGGTGTTTTTTGTAGATATACTTTGTTCAGCCATTATTCAACTCCACATTGGACTGTAAAAATAATATTTTCTATATGTCTAATATCATACTTTAAAATGACGAACTAACTCTTTCAGTTTTTCCGCCATGGTGGTCAAGTCGGCGGCACTGGATTTCACCCTTGCGCTACCTTTGAAAATGGAATCGGCGGCTTGACTGACTTCAGTAATATCTTGGGCCACGGAACTGGAAACCGTTGAAACCTGGGCGACATTTTCTGTAACTTCCTGAATACCGATGGACGCCTGACTGATATTTGTGGCGATTTCTTTGGTTGTAGCGGACTGCTCATCAACTGCGGTGACAATCGAGGTGACGATATTGTTTACCTCACCGATTACTTGGGTGATCTGCTGAATCTGTTTCACCGTTGCATCGGTAGATTCCTGGATGGAACTGATCCGGTTTTTGATTTCCCCGGTAGCTCCAGCTGTTTGTTTGGCCAGTTCCTTAATTTCATTGGCCACCACCGCGAAACCTTTCCCGGCATCTCCGGCACGAGCGGCCTCAATGGTTGCATTCAAGGCCAACAGATTTGTTTGTTCAGATATCTCGGTAATCGCTTCTGTAACCTTACCGATCTCAATCGCCGCTCGTCCAAGTTCGTCAACCTTTTCAGAAGCCGAATTAGCCTCTCGCACCGCGGCCTTTGCGATTTCCTGAGCCTTTTCGGTAGACCTCGCGATACCGTTGATCGTGGAGGTCATTTCTTCGGTGGCGGTGGAAACCAAGGCGATATTGGTTGCTGCCTGTTCGGTTGCCGCAGCGACTGTCGCCATATTGGCGCTCATTTCTTCGGCGGCAGCAGCGACAGAAATAGTTCTTGCTGCGGTATCATCCGCACTTATGGAGAATTCCTCAGCTGACACGCCAAGTTTGCCGGACGAATTGAACAGCGTGTCACCCGTGTCGGAAATATTTCTGATCATGACATTGAGCTTTTCGGTCATCCCGCTCAATTTATTGATCATATTGCCGATTTCGTCATTTGTTCTGGCCTTGAGTTTGCCACTCAGATCACCATCGGAAATCTTGTCGATGAAACCGTTGACCTCACGCAATGGCTTAATGATATTGGATTGAAGCAGATAGATACAGATAACGGCGAGAGCTACAAGAGTGGCCGATACCGACAGCAGTACGTTCCAGCGGGCAGTCGCCACGGCCTTGTGTGCCCCTTCCAATGAACTGATGATCTCAAAGGCACCGTGAATTTCGCCCTCACGCCATCCTTCCTTGGTCCCCCCAACGGCATCTTTGGCACCGACAGGGTCACCGTGACAATAGAGGCAATCAGCAGTCAAACGGACTGGTTTGAAGTAACGAATCTGATTTTCCTCAATAATGATTTTTTCTTTTATACCGGTTCGAGCAAATTCTTCCAGTACCCCTTTTTCCAAATCGTTTGGAGTATTTTGCGGATTTCTGGGTGCTACCTTTGGCGCACGGAACGTGAATCCAGCCTCCTGAGCCTTGGAGGCCGCAATCTGCATGGCAGTGACCACCGGCACGGCTTCCAGGATGTTGGAGGAGTTTAATTGGTCAAAGGGTTTGATGACGCCGCTCTGCAGTTTTTTGGACATCTGTTCGCGGGCCGCTTCCGCCATCAAGACGATACCGGTGCTTTTGGAGATAATGGCTTCTTCAGCGCCGGAACGAATATCGTTGATTCGCTGCCAGGCAAGGATTCCTGCAATAATCACAGGTCCAAGCAAGGTTAAAATGAGAATTTTCCATTTGATGCTTAAGTGAGACAATTTCATCTAGGTGCTTCCTCTGGGCAGAAAGAAAAAAGAGAACTCATACAACCATGGCAGATTTGGCGTAACGGTGCACGCTTTCCATGAGCCGTTCCTTGTCGAGTTTGATATGGTACTCATCCACACCGACCGACTTGCCTCGGGCTATATCTTCATCCGCAGCCAAAGTGGTCAGGGCGATAACAGGTAAATGACTGAATCTTTTGTCATTTTTTATTTTTTCCGTTAGCTCGAATCCGTTCATGTTGGGCATTTCAATGTCCGTGACCACCATGGTGATCTCGTCGCCATGTTCTTCCAGGACACTCCAGGCAATTTTGCCATCCTCACCTTCCAGGACCTTAAACCCGGCTTCGTCCATGTAACCTTTCACCTGATTGCGGAAAAAATTAGAATCTTCCACAATTAAAATGGTCGGGGCCTGGGCTTTATCAATTTCAATCTCGCCATAGGCGACATGGTCTTCGAACCATTGAGGGTTAGAAATCTGTATAATTTCGAAGATATTGACCAGCATGGTTGTTTTGCCGGCAATGATGGCCGACCCCATTATACCAGGTTGCTTGAGGGTGGAATCATCAATATCCGTATTGATTTCAATGGCATCAATTGGACCGGTAGCCAACAAGCCAACATCTTTTCCGGCAAGATGGAAAACAATAACCAGTAGATCATCCCGGTCGGCCAACGGCATTACCGATGCCACCTCATCGATACTGATCAACGGTAAGCTGCCACCGCGATACTGCATAACCCGACGTCCGCCAATCTCCTCGATATGGTGTCGTTTAATCTTCTCAACCCGTTCTACTTGATTGAGCGGCACGCCGAACTGCTCCAGTGGCGAACTCGAAAAAGTGAGTAGCGCCTGCTTGTCACGGGTCTTGGTGATATTATCCTTGGCCGCTTCTGCCAGTTCGTTGGCACGCTCACAGCCATCGAGTGACGTCAGACCAGCCATTCGTGCGATGTTGCTGACATCAAGGATCAAGGCAATGCGGCCATCACCCATGATGGTGGCACCGGCATACCCCTGGCATTGCTGCAAATGTCGGCCCAAGGGCTTGATGACGATTTCCTCGGAGTCATGCAGGCGATCGACAATTAGACCATATTTCATCGCGCCGGTTGAAACGACAACGATATTGAGGGCACTGGAAGCGCTTAATCGACGTTCCTTTGATTTTCTATGCAATTCCTGGGAACTATTTGTGGGAGGCGATGGTGGTGGTTCGCCTTTTTCTTTGAACAGCGGGGTTGATTTGGATCGTCGGTCCGCTATGTTGACCCGCCGGTCCGATCTGGTCTCCTCCTGTACCGGATCATAGTAGGTCGGATCAATATCAAATACTTCGGCCATTCGGATCAAGGGCAGGAGATTGCCGCGCAGTCGAACCACCTCGGCGTCGCCGACCCGTTCCACTCGCTCTTTGACTTTGGCCGCCGGAATACGAAGGAGTTCTTCGAGATTGACTTGGGGAATAGCGTAACGCTCACCGCCTGTCATAACGATCTGACAGGGGATAATCGCCAGGGTCAACGGCAGTTTGATGCCGATGGTCGATCCTTTACCGACCTCGGATTCAATCTCAATAGAACCGCCCAATTGATCAAGGTTGGTTTTGACTACATCCATTCCAACGCCCCGACCGGAGACGTCGGTGACTTTTTTGGCGGTGGAGAAACCAGGCAACAAAATAAGGTTAATACGCTCTTTTTCCGACATTAGCTTGGCTTGATCGGAGGTGATCAATCCTTTCTTGACCGCTGTTTCGGCGAGCATGTTACCATCAAGTCCCTTGCCGTCATCGCTGATTTCGATCACTACCTGTCCGGCAGCGTGATAAGCTTTTAAGACGATGAGTCCGCGAAGATCCTTTCCTTTTTTTCTTCGGTCTTCCGGGGATTCGATCCCGTGATCAACCGAATTTCGGATCAAATGAGTCAGGGGATCATTGATGGCTTCGATAATGGTCTTGTCGAGTTCGACATCCTTGCCGACAATGGTCAGATCGATATGTTTACCGAGTTTTTTAGAGAGATCCCGGACGACGCGCGGGAATTTATTGAAGACGTTGCCGATGGGTTGCATGCGGGTAAGCATGATAGCCTCCTGCAATTCGGAGGTCACCAGATCGATGCGTTGACCAACAGCTTCAGCGTTTCTCATATCTCCGGAGGTAATTGTCTGGAGCAATTGATTGCGCGAGAGCACTAATTCGCCCGCCAGGTTCATCAACTGGTCCAGTAGACTGACCGTTACCCGGATACTTGTGTCTATTTTCTGTGATTCCGAAGGCTTACGTGTTCTGGTGACACCGCCGGCATCTTGCGAAACAGCACTGACAGAATCAGTATCGTCCTCATGTTCCTCCACAAGGTCATCATCGGTGGCGTCATCGGTTATGTCTTCAAAGGTTTCGCTGATGGTTTCCTGTTCCGGCAGGCTGGATTCAATCTCTTCAAGGACAGGCTGTAGTTCAGGTTGAGGAACAACCGCAGTCGACCGCTCTGGTTTAGGTCCTGAGGGGGGCGCCTCGCCGCCTTCGTAAATAATATTGAGGGCGTTAGTATGACAGGAAATATCGACATTGTTACTGTTGCCGACATCTTCAATGAGGTGTTGCAGTTCATCGGCGGCGAGCAACAGCACATTGATTATGTCCGGGTTGGGGATAAGTTTGCCGCTGCGGATAAGGCCGAGGACATTTTCGGCAGCATGGGCGAGATCCTGGATAACGGACAGTCCCATAAAACCCGCTCCGCCTTTGATGGAATGAGCGGCTCGAAATACTTTATTGACGAGTTCGACATCAATATCGGCCCCACTTTCTTCGATGGCAAGTAGGTCATTTTCGATATCAGAGAGATGCTCAAGCGATTCTTCTATAAAACCCTGCAATATTTCATCATCTTCAATAGACATATACGGTTCTCCCTCAATAATATGGTCATGACACAAATAAAACAAAAGATCGGTGCTAGGTGGCTTTCGCTCGGCTGGTATTCCGATGCATGCCGCTGAACCTTATACCACTGTGGTCCTAATAATTATTGTACGTATACAAAAAAGATTGTACAGAATTTTTTTAGAGATTGATTATTATTGAAAAAAATAAGAATTTTTCCGGGGTAATTTTTCCGAAAATTTAACATAGCCCGGGAATATTAAAAATTTGGTTTGAAGCAGAGCGATACAGGATAGATAAGCGGAACAAGGAGGGGATAACGATTAGGCTGGGAGCCACCCCATTGTTTTGCCGCTGGCAAGAGCCACCCCAGAACTGCGGGGGCGGCTGAGCGGGAAACCGAGAAGAAAGGGAAGGGGGCTAATTGCCGATCGCGTGGAGTTTGACGGTGTAGCTGATGGTTTTCCCGGCCAACGGATGGTTATAATCAACGGTAACAGTTTCACTGTTGGTGGCAAGCACTGTGGCTGGCACCTGTTGTTGCATGCCATCCTTTTCGATGGTAAGCGAGAGAATCATGCCAGGTTTGGGATCAATCCGCCCAGCGAAGTTGGCGCGTGATACCTCATGCACCAGTGCTTTGTAATAAGGGCCGTAGGCATCTTCAGGCAAAATATGCACTGTCTTGGTCTGACCCGGTTTCATGCCCATTAGCGATGCTTCGACGGCTTTGAGGATGCGGCCTGAGCCTATGACCAGGGTGATGGGCTTATTTTCCGGCGCGCTTTCGATAACCTCCCCGGAAGGGAGGGCAGCAGTATAACTGACGGAGACGGTGTCGAGGAGTTGTACAGGGTTCATTCTTTAGATCCTTTACAGGGTAAAAGTGGAATTTTGCCGATTAATATACTCAATGGCCTTTGCTTTGACAAGAGGAGGATGTTTTAACTCAAGACTTGACAAAGCGGCGGTGAACGCATAAAAGTGCTTTCCCCGAAAAAAAGTGGCGTGCAACCAAATTTTTACCGAATATAGCTGGCGTTGCCATGTGTATCAATCAAAATTTACAACGAAAATCTCTCCGGAACAGGTGGGTCGGACTTGACCGCCTCGAGTAAATGTTTACCCAATTCAAAAATGTGAAGCGTTGGCCTTTTCAGGATGGATACCCTGATTGCAATAAGTTAATATGTTCTTTTCGCCCACGGCTTGATAGTTGAGAATTCTCGATAAAAAAGAATAAAATATGATAGAACTTGCATTTAATAAGGATAAAAATGGCCTTCTGCCCGCAATTGTGCAGGATTATCAAACCGGTGAGGTGTTGATGCTTGCATATATTAATAAGCTGGCCTGGGAAAAGACGCTCGAAACCGGCAAAGCCCACTACTGGAGTCGTTCCAGAAATAGTCTTTGGCTTAAAGGGGAAACCTCCGGCCATATCCAGCTTGTCAAGGATATCTTTGTTGACTGCGACCAAGACACAGTGGTCTTCAAGGTGGAACAGATTGGTGGCGCCGCCTGCCACACTGGTTATCGCAGCTGTTTTTATCGAAAAGTTACAGGAAATGAACTGGCCGTCCACGAGCAGCATCGGGTTTTTGATCCAGCCGCAGTGTATGGAAAAAAATAACGTAATATTAATTTTTAAAGGAACATCATGAATATATTAAAATTGGGTATTCCCAAGGGCAGTCTTGAGGACGCCACCATCGCGCTGTTTGAGAAATCAGGCTGGCGTATCAAATTGATTTCGAGAAATTATTTTCCTGAGGTCGATGATCCGGAACTTTCCTGTTCCATCTGTAGGCCACAGGAAATGTCGCGATATGTGGAGTCGGGGATGTTAGACGCCGGAATTACGGGGAAAGACTGGACCTTGGAGAATGAGTCGGATGTGGAGGTGGTTGCCGACCTGGTCTACTCGAAGGTAAGCAGACGACCAACTCGCTGGGTGATTGCCGTACCCGGTGACTCAAACATCACCCGGGTCGAGCAATTGGACGGGAAAAAAATCGCTACCGAGCTGGTTAACGTCACTCGGAAGTTTTTCGACCAACGGGGCATCAAGGTTGATATCGCTTTTTCTTGGGGCGCGACCGAGGCCAAGGCGGTTTCCGGTCTGGCCGACGCCATTGTTGAGGTGACTGAAACCGAATCGACGATTCGAGCCCATGGACTGCGAGTCATCCACGAACTGATGCAATCGAACACCCAGATGATTGCCAGCAAAGCCGCCCTCGCTGACCCCTGGAAGCGGGAAAAAATTGAAACCATTGCCCTGCTGCTTCAGGGCGCGCTGCGGGCCGATCGGATTGTTGGGTTGAAAATGAATGTGCCGAAAGAAAAACTGGACCTGTTGATCAATATGCTACCCAGTTTGAACGCACCGACCGTGGCCCAGCTATACAAGCAAGAATGGTTTTCAGTGGAAACGGTGATTTCCGAGCATCAGGTCCGTGACCTGGTGCCCAAGCTGAAGAAAAACGGCGCAGAGGGTATTATTGAGTATTCCCTAAACAAAGTCATTTGACGGCGTTTTGATTCGATCACAGCCTGGCGAAACGGGCGGAGAGCAGACATGGATTTTAAAAAAGTAGCGTTTCTACTTTCCGCCTACGCCATCAAACAATTACCGGACCCGATCTACCCTGATATTGCCTTTGCTGGCCGTTCCAACGTCGGCAAATCAAGCCTGATCAACCGACTGATCAGTCGGACCAATTTGGTCAAGACCAGCTCTAAGCCTGGAAAAACCCAGAGTCTCAACTACTTCCTCGTTGATGAATCCCTCTTCTTCGTCGATCTGCCTGGGTACGGTTACGCCCAAGTCCCCCAGCAGACCCGCGAGGCTTGGCGTGGTCTGATCAGTGAGTATATAGAAAAAAGGGCTACATTGGCCTGTGTGATCGTGATTATCGACCTGCGGCACGAACTCAAAGCTTTGGACCGGGAACTGATCGACTATCTCCGCTTTCACCAGCGTGCCTATCTCCCGGTTTATACCAAGGCCGACAAGTTGACCCGCAACAATCAGGCGAAAAATGCTGCAACCCTGGATGCCGGCCTGACTATCACCGCCGAGGAGCGAATTATCTTTTCTGCAAAAACCGGGCTGGGCTGCGACACCTTGCAGAGTCGGATCGCTGGCTATGTGCTCTCCAGGCCTGTTGAGGTTGTCGAGTAAGGCAGTTCCGGGAAATTTCGCTCGTATTTATTGATCCGATTTAAGCACCGCCAGAAAGGCCCGTTGCGGTATTTCGACATTCCCGACGGTCTTCATCCGTTTCTTTCCCGCCTTCTGTTTTTCCAGCAGTTTTCTTTTTCTCGAAATATCACCACCATAACATTTGGCGGTTACGTCTTTGCGCAGGGCGGAAATATTTTCTCGGGCAATGACATTGCCGCCGATGGCCGCCTGGATGGCGATCTTGAACATCTGGCGCGGAATCTCCTCTTTCAGGCTTTCGCAAGCCTTGAGCCCCCTTTCTCTCGCCCTGTCTCTGTGTGTGAGTTGCGATAGGGCGTCGACCTGTTCGCCGTTGACCAGGATGTCGAGTTTGACCAGATCGCTGGTTCGATAATCGATCAGTTCATAGTCAAATGAGCCGTATCCTTGGGTCACGGATTTCAATTTATCGTAAAAATCGTAAATAACCTCGGCTAAGGGCAGTTCGCAGGTGAATTCGATCCGGCCAGGCATGGGGTAATGATATTTGGTATTTTCTCCGCGTCGCTCCATACAAAGGTTCATGACTACGCCCATATAGCGCTCTGGAATATGGATGGTGGCTTTTATGAACGGTTCCTCAATACGGGCTATGGAGCCCGGATCAGGGAAATACGAAGGATTATCGATTTCCACCACCGTCTTGTCGTGAAGATAAAAGATGTATTTGACAGTAGGGACGGTGAGGATAAGCGAGATGTCGAACTCCCGCTCCAGGCGTTCCTGCACCACTTCCAGGTGGAGCAGGCCGAGAAAACCGCAACGGAAACCAAATCCCAGGGCTGCAGAGGAATCCTTCTGGAAGGTCAAGGCAGCGTCATTGAGTTTTAATTTTTCCAGGGCGCTGGCCAGATCTTCATAATCATCGGTGGACACGGGATAGAGCGAGGAATATACAACTTGCTGGACCTCCTTGAAGCCGGGCAGGGCGACGGCGCAGGGTCGGTCTTTGAGGGTGATGGTGTCGCCGGGGCGAGTGTCAGATACTGTTTTTACCCCGGCGATGATAAAACCGATTTCGCCAGCGGAAAGTTGCGGCCGTGACTCCCGGCGTAGGTGAAAAACACCCACATCCTCCACCCGATAGTCGGCACCGTTGGACATGAAAAGAATTTGGTCACCGGTCTTCACCGTGCCGTTGATAATTCGTACTGAAATCACGGTGCCGCGGTAGGGATCGTAACTGGCATCGAAGATCAACGCTTCCAGCGGTTTTTCGGGATCTCCCTGGGGAGGCGGTAAAAAATGGACAATGGCATTAAGTAACTCTTTGACGCCTGTGCCGGTTTTGGCGGAACACATCTGGATGGCTGCGCCGTCCAGGCCGAGATCTTCTTCGATCTGCGCCGCCACCTTTTCCGGTTCGGCCGCAGGTAGGTCGATTTTGTTGATAACCGGGATGATCTCGAGGTTGTTTTCCATGGCTAGGTAGAGATTGGCAAGGGTCTGCGCCTCGATGCCCTGGGCCGCATCGATTAAGAGCAAGGCGCCTTCGCAGGAGGAAAGGGCGCGGGAAACCTCATAGCTGAAATCCACGTGCCCAGGGGTATCCACCAGATTAAAGATATAAGTCTTTCCGTCAGCTGCTTTAAAGGGCAGGCAGATTGTCTGTGACTTGATGGTGATGCCGCGTTCTCGCTCGATATCCATGGTGTCGAGCATCTGATCCTTGAATTCACGATCAGTGACCATGTCGCAGAGTTGGATCATGCGATCGGCCAAGGTTGATTTACCATGGTCGATGTGTGCGATAATGCTGAAATTACGTATTTTATTCATACAGGGAAAGAAAGCCTTGAGGGGAGAGGGTTCAGGAGAGCATAGCTTTATATCAATAGCACAGATTCCCTGAAAATAAAACTCTTCAACCGATCACTGTCGTATTAAAGTGTTTTTTTTTATTTTTTAGAGTAGGATTTTATAAAAGCCCTGTAGGAGTATTTGCTCGCTGCAGGGTTACGTTTTCTATCGATATACCAGAGATTAATGAGAGATCAGAACGAAATCGACAATCTGGAACTGAACGAACCGCAGCAGCATGCCTTGATGCTTGCCAGCAATGATGACAACCTTCCTGCGTTAAGCAACCCCGCCCTTCATCGCTATTTACAGGAAATCAGCCAGTACGAGTTGTTGAGCCGGGAAGACACGGAGGCATTGGCAGTGCGATTTCAGGAAACCGGAGATCCTGATGCCGCGTATCGGCTCGTTTCTGCTAACCTCCGCCTAGTGGTCAAGGTGGCCATGGATTTCCAGAAATACTGGATGCAGAATTTCATGGACCTGATTCAGGAAGGCAATGTCGGCCTCGTTCAGGCAACGAAAAAATTTGATCCTTATCGTGGCGTCAAATTCTCCTATTATGCCGCCTACTGGATTCGCGCCTATATCCTTAAATTTATCATGGATAACTGGCGCCTGGTTAAAATAGGCACCACCCAGGCACAGCGAAAGCTGTTTTTCAGCCTGAACAAAGAAAAAAAACTGCTCGAGTCCCAAGGTTTCAAACCCGAAGTAAAACTGTTGGCTGAACGCTTGAACGTTAAAGAAAGCGAAGTCATCGAAATGGGTCAGCGCATGGACAATTGGGATGTTTCACTAGAAGCCCCGGTGCGTAGCGATTCGGAAGACGAACAAAAGAATTTTCTTCCTCATGACGGCCCAGGGATTGAAGAGGTGGTCGCCAGCCAGGAGATGCGTGAACGGTTGGCGCAAATTCTTGCCGATCTCAGCGATCGGCTCAATCCAAAAGAACAGGTTATCCTGAATACCCGACTGCTCAGTGATGAACCTAAAACGCTGCAAACCATTGCCGATGAATTTAACATTTCAAGGGAAAGAGTTCGGCAGATTGAAGCCAATTTATTGAAAAAAATCCGAAAACAGCTGGAAAAAGAAATGCCTGATATCCAGGATTTTCTCAGCGGCGATGGGGTCATTCTCGCTGCTGGACCGATCGATCAGACCTCCTGAACACCTCGTTCTTTTCTAAATCACCATCCCTAATCCTATAGTATTTATCTCCATGAATGTACCCCTGCTTGATTTGAAACCGCAACTAACCCTTTTACGTCCGCAGATTATCGAGGCCGTCACCAGGGTCATCGATTCAACCGGCTATATTTTAGGCCGTGAAGTGACGGTGTTTGAAGAAAAAATTGCAGGTTACTGCGACGCTGCCTTTGGTATCGGAGTATCTAGCGGCACAGATGCGCTCCTGGCGGCTTTGATGTCCTTGGACATCGGTCCCGGCGACCTGGTGCTGACTACGCCCTACACGTTTTTCGCCACCATGGGTACCGTGCTCCGAACCGGAGCTCAGCCGGTTTTTGTCGACGTGGAACCCGAAACTCTCAATATTGACCCGCAGGCCGTAGCCGAAGCCTTGGAGGCGGACCGAAAAACCGGGAGCCGGATTAAAGCCATCATTCCTGTGCATCTTTATGGGCAATGTGCGGACATGCAACGGATTCTGGCACTTTCCCAAGAATACGGCATTCCGGTTATCGAAGATGCCGCCCAAGCGATCGGGGCTGAATTTCCCTTTGAACAAAATGGGCGAATCACTTGGAAACGGGCTGGCAGTATGGGGCTTTGCGGCTGTTTTTCGTTTTTCCCCAGCAAAAATCTCGGCGGTATCGGCGATGGTGGCATGGTCACTACCTCAGATATTAGCTTTGCCGAAATTCTCAGGTCCAACCGTAACCATGGGGCGGAACCTAAGTATTATCATTCGCGGGTGGGGGGGAATTTCCGTCTCGATCCCATTCAGGCGGCGGTGCTTGCCATCAAGTTCGATTATCTCGAAGAATGGCATGCCGCTCGACGGCAAAACGCCGCGCATTATCGCCAGCTTTTCATTGATGCTGGCCTGGCTGAGGCACCGGTGATTTTGCCGCGGGCGATATACGCTGAAGTCGACGGGGCGGAGCAACATAATCACCACATATACAATCAATTTATTATTCTCGTGCCTCGACGAGACGAGCTGCGTCAATTTCTTCAAGAGCAGTCCATCGGTTGCGAGATCTATTATCCGTTGTGCCTGCATCAGCAGGAATGTTTAAAGTCCGAAACATATCGACACCAGTCATTCCCGGTTTCGGAAAAGGCAGCAGCCACTTCGTTAGCTTTGCCGATCTATCCCGAATTGAGCTATGAACAGCTTGCTTATGTGGTCACTATGATACAACGTTTTTATCATGGCACCTGAAAGGAGGATTCCCCTCGCAGGATCGATGGGTTAATAACACCCGAACAAATTTGGCAGTTTTGGTCGCCGCCATTGGGGGCAGGAGATGGGTGAACGCAGGGGGTAATCTTTGCAACTCCCCGGGATTCTAAAAATTTGGCATTGAAAATTACAGACCATATTTAATGGTTTCGCAAAAACTCAAAAATTGAAAATATACATTTATAATATCAAGAAGTTATTAGATGCGAAACGGTTAAGATTGGACTTTTTCGCGAGACTATCATATTTGATGGTTTCGTAAATAGTCTTATTCAACGTCACTCCAGCGCAGGCTGGAATCCAGAACTTATTGAAAGCATTGGATTCCGGCCTGCGCCGGAATGACGGTAGCTAGCAATTCCAAACTTTTCGCGAGTTTACCATATTTAACTTACTGAAATAGCCAAAAGCGTCGAGTTGTTATGCTCAACGCTTTTTCATTATTCCCACATAGCGGTTTAACAGCAGCTTAACAGATTAGGAGGAGTGGACATGGTTGTACGTATCCCGATGTCCTTGACGGGAAATCGGCAGCTTCGCACCGAGTTGGAACGGCTTGAGCGAGGCGAGCGGCATGAAATTGTTAAGGCCATCGAGGTGGCTCGAGCCCATGGTGATCTTAAAGAAAATGCCGAGTATCATGCCGCCAAAGAACGGCAGAGTCTGGTTGAAGGGAGAATCCTGGAGTTGAAAGATAAACTCGGTCGAGCTGAAATTATTGACTGCTCAAAAGTCACCAGTGAGAAGGCGGTTTTCGGTACCGTCGTTACCCTCATGGATCTGACCACCGAAACTGAGGTGACCTATCAGTTGCTGGGCCCTGAAGAAGCCGATGTAAAGCGGGGTTCGATTTCTGTCCTTTCCCCTCTGGGCAGAGCGTTGCTTGGCAAAGAGGTCGGGGATGAAGTTGTTACGAAAACGCCCGGTGGGATACGGGAATTTGAAGTGATTCTTATCTCGGCCTCCACCATTCAGTGAGTTTTAATTCTACATATAACTATTTCATGTAAAAATGGGTGGTTATGTCAAAATGCGGAGAAAATGAATTCGAAGAGAAGGAGGAGCTAAACGGTCGAAGGACCAACTAACTCAGGAGGTGGGCGTGAGTAATCCTGTTTGATAAATAATGGTAACTTGACGACTTACCTCTTCGACGGTAGCTGGGCAATCGTTGCCCATATGCCATATTCTTGAAACATCATCCAGCGAACCGAAAAGTATCTGCTTGGCTATTTCCGGTTTGATATCCTTACGAAAAACACCTTCCCGTTGTCCCTGCTCGATAATTGAGGCAATGATGTCGAGATATTCGCTGAATTTGTTTTTTCGATATTCACGAATGAGTTTGCTGGTCTGGCGCAACTCTATATGGATGACCTCGGCGAGGTATCTGTTCCTCTTCATCTCCTCTAAATGATTATTGATAAAGACCTCCAGCCGGTTTTTCGGGTTGGTTTCTTTTTCCAATAATACGGTGACCTGGTCGATCAGTTTGCCGATTTCCTGTTCAAAAACGGAGAGAAGAATGTCGAACTTATTGTTGAAATAAAGATAGATAGTGCCGTCTGCCACCTTAGCTTCTTTAGCAATGTCAGAGATCCTGGCGTTAAAGAAGCCTTTCTTGGCAAAAACTTTTGTGGCAGCACGTATTATTTTACGATGCTTATCAGGAGATTTCATTTAATTTGATTAAACAGGCAGTTGCTATGAAAAATGAATGAGTACTCATTCCGAATGGTAACAGGTTTCCCGGCAGGGTGTCAAGAAAAATGCCGGAAGTCACCAGCAGAAGAACGCTTTATCGATGTTAAGAAGGACAATGCGATTATTTTCTGGACGAGATTGGATAAGATTTATTAGAGAGAGTAAACAAAACACAAGTAGATATGTATTCAATCTTAACGTTTAGAGGTAGCTGCAATGAAAATTCTGGTGATAGGTGGGGGTGGTCGCGAGCATGCTCTTGTCTGGAAACTTAAACAATCCGATAAGGTTGACACGATATTCTGTGCACCCGGCAATGCTGGTATTAAAAAAATTGCAACTTGTATTGATCTTGCCGCTAACGATATTCACGGTTTACTGACCTTTGCGTTGAACGAAAAGATTGACCTGACCATTATCGGGCCGGAAGAACCGCTCACTTTGGGTATTGTTGATAACTTTCAAGCGAAAGGTTTACGCGTTTTTGGACCAGACAGCAAAGGCGCGGTACTCGAGGGCAGCAAGGTTTTTGCCAAAGATTTTTTGAAAAAATACCAGATTCCCAGTGCCCATTACGGCGCTTTTAAGAAAAGGGGGGAAGCCAAAAAATTCGTCAAAACCATCGGGGTCCCTTGTGTGGTCAAGGCGGACGGTCTTGCGGCTGGCAAAGGGGTTATCATAGCCCAGACCATTGCCGAAGCCGAACAGGCGATTGATCTCATCATGAAAGATAAGGCCTTCGGCTCCGCCGGCAATAAAGTGGTGGTTGAGGAGTTCCTTATCGGTGAAGAAGCCTCGTTCATTGCCTTCACCGATGGAAAAACTGTCCTTCCTCTACCATCATCTCAGGATCATAAAGCAATTTTTGACGGTGATAAAGGTCCCAATACAGGTGGTATGGGCGCCTATTCTCCGGCTCCGGTGATGACCGATGCTCTGACCCAGAGGGTTATTGATGAGGTCATGTTGCCTACTATCCGGGGTATGGCTACTGAAGGGCGACCGTATAAAGGGATGCTCTATGCCGGCCTGATGATCGATAATAATCGGATCAATGTGCTCGAATTCAACTGCCGCTTCGGTGATCCGGAATGCCAGCCTTTGTTGATGCGCCTGCAGAGTGATCTTGTTGATATCTTGGACGGTTGTATCGACGGAACGCTTGACCAGGTGCAACTGGTCGTCGACCCACGGCCTACGGTATGTGTGGTTATTGCTTCGGAAGGCTACCCTGGCAAATATGAGACCGGTAAACCCATCAACGGACTGCAGAAAGCCGCCACTATTGAAGGTGTAGAGGTCTTCCATTCAGGAACAGTAAGTAAAGGTCGACAAATCGTTACCAATGGCGGCCGGGTTCTAGGGGTGACCGCTATTGGTAAAACTATTAAAGAAGCCATCGAAAGGGCCTATCTCGCTGTTGATGTGATCAACTGGCAGGGGTGTTACTGTCGGCGCGACATCGGCCACAAGGCTTTATCGCGCCTCAAGGGTGCGGTGGTGGGCATTGTCATGGGAAGCGATTCTGACCTGCCGGTGATGCGGGCTGCCGTTGATTTTCTGGCTGCTTCCGGTATCAGCTACGAACTGACCATATCTTCGGCCCATCGTACCCCTGACCAAGCCGTCTCCTATGCGAAAACAGCGAGAGATCGGGGGCTTAAGATTATTATTGCCGGCGCTGGAATGGCAGCCCATCTGGCCGGGGTTCTCGCAGCCCATACCACTTTGCCAGTCATCGGGGTGCCCCTTGACGCCTCCTCGCTCAACGGACTGGATGCTCTGCTCTCCACCGTGCAGATGCCTCCAGGGATTCCTGTCGCGACCATGGGTATCGGCAAAGCCGGGGCCAAGAACGCTGCGGTCTTGGCGGTTCGTATTTTGGCCATTGGAGATCCCGCATTGCAGCAGAAACTCGAACTCCATGCCCAAGAGATGGCCGAACAGGTCGCGGCCAAGAACAAAGCCCTGACAATGTGAATCGTCTTGTCGCCGTCACCGGGGAGACCCTCCATCGTGCCACCGAGATTTTGCGTTCCGGTGGAGTGGTCGCATTTCCCACGGAAACCTATTACGGCCTGGCGGTGGACCCCTTGCAATATCTGGCCCTTGATCGATTATTCCTGATCAAACGCAGGTCCAGGCAAATGCCGATTCTAGCTCTGGTCGCTGGAACGAGTCAACTCAATCTGCTGGCAAGCGAAATCCCGACGGTGTATCATTGCTTGATGGAGGATTTTTGGCCAGGGCCTTTGACCTTGGTATTTCCTGCCCTGCCAACACTGCCGCAACAGTTGACCGGAAATACCGCCACTATCGGTCTCCGTCAATCTTCACACCCGATAGCAAACCGATTAATTGTCGACTTCGGTGGCCCGATCACTGCCACCAGCGCCAATTTTTCGGGAGCTCCATCAGCGGTGACCGCGGATGAAGTCCTTCGGATATTTGACGACAAGGTCGACCTGATCCTCGATGGCGGTCGAACTCCGGGCGGGTGCGGCTCAACACTTGTTGGGTTTTGCGGGGCATCCCTGTGCTGTCTTCGCGAAGGCGTCATTCCCTTCGCTGCCGTGCAGATCTGCGCTGCGACCAATTCGATTAATGATTAATTAAAATGCCGGAGGCACATATGGCTGATTTGCTGTGGAATAAAGCGTTTGCGATGGAACAGACTGCGGATGACGAAGAACTGCTGGAGGAATTGCTGATCTTGTTTAAAGATTCAGCGGCATCCGATTTGGAACAGTTGCAACAGGCGGTGGCGACTAATAACCCTGCAGGAGTTGTAAGAGCGGCTCATAGTCTCAAAGGGGCCTCGGCTAGTCTGGGGATAGAGGGGATTCGTCAGTTGGTCATGGCGATGGAGTCCGATGCTCGCAATAACTCAGTTACGGTCGCCAGGGACAATCTGGCCGTCTTGATCGAACTGCTCGATCAACTTAAAAACATCTAAGGTTATCTGTTTTATATTTGCTCCCAGGGGGGGCCCTGAATAGCAGTGTCGTCAGCGGCCCCATTCCAGCACCGGCCAGGCGCCTTTCACCCGGTTCGCCGATCATGTCGAACTGATCAGGACGCCGCAGTCCGACGTCGAGGATCACTTTCGCAAAGCGGTCAGGCGAAGGGTCGCCAAGGATCGGACCGTCTCCATTGACGGCCGCCTCTATCATGAGCACAAGCCTGAACGGGTGGAAATCGTCCACTAGGGCTTGCTCCCAAGGCCTTCATTCTTGTCGGTCAAAACAATCTCGCTGATAACCTCCTTACCGCACAGCCATTCCCTTGGCCTCGCGCGTCATTGGCAGAGCGCACCTCAAGGCGGTTGACAGCGAGCGAATGGAACTCTACATCAACCATCACCTCGCACTTGCCGGCCTGAAAAATTCGCCTTTTGACGAACAGGTCCTCACCGCTGTCCATCAGGGCTCCGGGGGCCTGTTTCGCAAGGCAAACCACCTGTCCAGAGGGGTGATCATCGCCGCGGCGGCTGAAAAATCGCAACTTGTCACTGCTGATCATGTCAGAACTGCAGAATCTGAATTACTTTAACGTAATGAGATATCAATGAAATCTGAACAACAGATCTGTTTCCTCGCTGATTTGCTCGAACTGGTCAGGGGACTGGACACGATGGTTAAAGACTATTGCCGCTACATTACCGCCGACCAAGACGGTTCATGCCTGGAGAAAACTGAATTCGACGAAGAATCGTTCTGAACGAATAAGCAATATGTAAACGCTTCCCTGTACGTAGAGCTGTTAAAGCAAACGACGAAGCGTATCAAAATAATTAGAAAACATTGTCAAAATAGATAAAACAAAATTAATTAATGCGAGAGGCAACAGCGGTTTACTTGAACACGCCCATCACGCTTGACCAAAACTGACAGTCAATTTACAAAGAGACACCAGCGTCGCTTAGCTCCGACCGGTGGCCCACTTTCGCCGGAATACCCATCCAGGATATCTTCATTGCCTGTGTTGACGGTCTGAAGGGTTTTCCGGAGGTTATCGAGACGGTTTTTCCTCATGCCCAGGTTCAGCTCTGTATCGTCCACATGGTGCGTACTTCCTTGAAGTATGTCTCATTTTAAAGAAGGTAAACCACCGTCTAGTGGTCAGATTTTTTTTTAACATACCGCTTTGAGCGGTCCACAATCTTTTAAAGCCACTGGCTTTGCCGGTGGTTACTTACTCACTGGAATGGTCGTTTCGTCAGTGGGTTAAAGCAACAAATCTCCATGCATGCCCGCCGAACCTTTTTATATCGCCTTTTGTCTTTGGCTACATCAGACGACGAAAAGCGGAAGCTTTGATAACTGCCACCACCTCTTTCCCTTCCTCCAGTTCCAGTTCACGCCTCGATTCCGGTACGATCTGGACAATCAAGGGTTGCGAACCGCACTGCAATTCGACCCGGACTCTGTTGCCAACCGTGAAGATTTTGCGGACCGTGCAAGGCAAAAGATTTCTGGCACTGGTTGCCTCGGGATGACGTTTAAAAAGAAGAATTTCCCGTGACTCCAGTTCAAAGATGTTTTCTTCGTTTTCACCATAATCGGTTAGAATGAGGCTGACATCCCCCCATTGATAAGCCCAAAGATCTCCATGGGGCTTCGGTTGGCCAAGCCGTAGCAGATTCACATATCCCTGGCGGGGTGCAGCCCACGTTGACTGAGCAAGTTCCTCAGTTGCCACCTGTCTCACGATCTGACCATTTTCGATAATCAGGATCTGCTCGGTCATCAGGCGCATTTCCAAGAGCGAATGGCTAATAAACAGCAAGGGAATATCGAAATTAGAAAAAACCTTGTTCAGATAGAGCATGATTTGGGACTTCAGTTCTTCGTCTAGTCCGGCCAAGGGCTCATCCATGAGGATAAGGCGGGGACAGGTAAGGACTGTTCGTGCCAAGGCGACCCGCTGACGCTCACCACCAGAAAGCAGATTGACTCCACGGTCAAGGAGATGCCCAAGGTGGAGTACCTCAATAATTGCCTCTGGCTTGATATGTCGATCCTGCTCCGGTGTCCGTCGCCATCCATAGAGCAGGTTGCGCTGCACACTCATGTGAGGAAAGAGATGTGCATGCTGGAAAACAACTCCCACTCTCCGTTTTTCCGGTGGCACATTGATGCCGGCTGTACTGTCAAATAGGACAGCTTCACCCAATCGAATTCGGCCGTTATCGGGTTTTAGAAGACCTGCAAGCAGATGCATCAGGGTGGATTTACCGCACCCGGACGCCCCGAAAATACCAACCCGTCTACCATCTAGGCTGAATGCAGCGTCAAGATGGAAGGCCCCGAGTTTTTTTTGGACCGAGACCTCAAACTGCATGGTCATCCCTTGTTGAGGGTTTTGGCGGCAGCGCTACTGGCTAGCAGCACTATGAAGGAAAGAAGGATGGAAACAAGGCAGAGGGAAAGCGCCATTCGATCCCCCCTCGGCGAACTGGTGTATTCATAGATCGCCAAGGGGATGGTCTGGGTAACGCCTGGAATATTGCCCGCCAAAATGATGGTAGCACCAAATTCCCCAAGGCTACGGGCAAACATCAGAGTCATGCCGGCTAAAATGGCGCGACCGGAGAGGGGCAGCGTAATGGTGAAAAAGGTATCCCAAAATCCGGCTCCCAGAGTTCTTGCCGCTCTGCGATAGGAAGCGTCAACCGACTCCATGCCCAGGCGAATGGAGCGGACTAACAAGGGGAAACCAACCACGGCTGAGGCTATGATCGCCCCGGTCAGGGTAAAGATGATTTGAATGTTAAACTTGGCCAGAAATTGACCTATCCAGCCGTGACGACCAAAAAGGACAAGCAGCAGATAACCGATAACCACCGGCGGCAGGACCAGGGGCAGATTGACAAGTCCCTCCCAAAATGCCTTACCGGGGATACGAGTATGGACAAGGATGTAGGCCACACCAATGCCCAGAGGGGTGGACAATAGGGTTGCGGAGAAGGCCACTTTGAAGGAAAGAATAATGGCCTGTATATCCGAAGGTTGGAGAAAAGACATGGTGTCGCCACTAATAGAACTGTTAAGAGCGCTTTCTCATCCTATTTTGCGGCGCTGAATCCGTATTTCAAGAAGACCTTTGTCCCTTCTGGTCCGGTGAGAAACGCATAGAAGGCTTTGGCCTCGGATTTCTTGGCACCATCTACGGTTAAAGCTATTGGATAGGTCACACGATCATACAAATCTTGGGGTACCTCGAAGAGAATGACGGCCTCGGCAGCCATCAGGGCATCGGTTTTGTAGACAAAGGCGCCTTCGGTTTCACCACGATCAGCATAGGTCAGAGCCTGACGAACATCCTTTGCCATGACCAACTGTTTCCCGTCCTCGAGTTGCTTGTAAATCCCTGCCTTTTCCATAGCCTGAACTGCATATTCACCGGCTGGGACACTTTTGGGACTGCCGATAGCGATTTGTTTGAGCTTGACGATATCGGCCATTGAGGTCACCGCCGGATTTCTCTTGCCGGCAAAGACCAAAGTATTAGCAGCCAGGATTTTCTCGGTAGCTGGCTCAACCCTTTTTTCCTCGCGCAGGAAGGTCATCCATTTCTGATTGGCGGAGATGAAGATATCGGCGGGCGCGCCCTCATTGATCTGTTTAGCCAGCGCTCCGGATGGGCCATAGTTGGGTATGATCTGGGGATGTTTTCCCGATGCCCCAAATTGGGAGATAAGCTCCTTGAGAGCATCGGTCATGCTGGCCGGCACGGAAAGGCTGATCTCCTCAGCCGCCTGCAAGGATGAAACCGTCAGTAATACGCTGATGGCTATCAAAGAAAAGAGCATTTTAATTTTTTTCATGGTTTTTATCCTCATGGGTAGGGTGACTGATCACTGCAGCAATCACGGCCTGAAAGTGTTTTTTAGAAACTTTGACGGTTGAGGGGGGGATTGTATCAAACTGTGGCCAAGAGAACATCCGAGGCTTTGATTATCGCTGTGATTTTCATGCCTGGAACCAGTCCAAGGCGTTTGACACTTGCTGAGGTCAAGATAGAGGTGACGGTGTCACCGCCTGGTAAGTCGATAACCACCTCATCATTAACCACTCCGGAAACTATCCGGTTCACCTGGCCTTCAAGGATATTGCGGGCTGATATTTTTTGTCTGTCGATCTCAAGCCCTAGCATTACTGAAGGTGCCTTGACGATGGCTAGAACTTCGGTCCCTGGTTGCAATCCTAATCGCTGTACAGAGTTCTCGGTGATGACTGAGACAATCGTGTCCTTACCCTTCAAGGAAATGGTGACCACACTGTTAACTGCCCCTTTTTCTATTTGGGTGACATTGCCAAGCCAAACATTGCGCGCGCTGATCTTCATTTCTATTCTCCTTAAAGTTTTCAGGGTGTTGAAGGCTTCTTCCGGTGAAAAATAAAAAAAGTTGAGGAAGCTTGTGAATTCTCTTTGGAGGAGATGAGCCCGTTTGAGGAACTCATGCCCAGCCTCAGTGAGTATCGTGCCACCACCACCACTACCACCTACCTGACGGCTGATCAGCGGTTCTGGTGAGAGGTTGTTAATATTTTCAATTCGCTCCCAGGCGGCCTTATAACTCATACCTACCACCTTGGCGGCTTGATTGATTGAGCCACAGGTATGGATTTCCTGAAGGAGTTTTACGACTGGGTTCTTAGTGTCCGAAGACCCAATCATATATTGGAGGAAGAGAGAATCTGCTACGGGGGGGCTTTGTTTTGTTGCCATGTTTTGTCCATAGTCATCGTTATTCTGATTTGAATAACGGAATACAAAATAAGCTGGCGTTTGTAAAGTACAAGCACACTATGATTACCGCGTGCGCTATTTTATAGATCGATCGTCCTCTCAAACCTACGGTTGAGCGATCGCACCTAAAGTGGGAGGAAGCGGAGTCGCTTGCCCCGGTGCGGATGCTTGATTGGTTATAAATAGGCGCAAGGTGAAGCAACGATTCTACCATTTCCATGTTCCTTTTTCCGTATTGTTGGCCAATAATTCCTGACGTCAGCGAAGGGTGTCTTTTGTCGTGGCGTGGCGGCTAGTTGTCGTGGTAGATTGTCCCGATTAAACTCATGTCGTGTCACCCGCTGCAACGAGGCGGTGGGTGTTGTCGAGATGAAGCCAGCCCTCACCGGATATGATCAGATCACCGCCAGCGAGGGCATTATCGGTTTGTTCAGCGTTACCAAAAAATGAAAGGCCGATCACCCAATCCATTTTTTTTGAGGAGAAACCATGTCGCGTCTCGAATTTTCGTCCACACAGTTTCTTCCCTACCTTCCTGAATCGTGCCAAGTGGGGCCCGGTGCCTACGGGTTTGAACTTGCCAGTTGGCTGTCGCAGAAATTGGCCAAGGCCGGTTTCGCCACCAGGTACCCCAGCAATGATGACGACCGGGGCTGGTACATCGAATACCTTGAAGGCGAGGCGGAATTCATGATCGGCTGTGGTTGTCAGGC
>JAFLKR010000082.1 GCA_019163135.1 Desulfobulbaceae bacterium
CTAGGAGTCTGTCGGAGTAAGAGCCCGTATGCGGAAGGCAGGATCGCATAATTCGAAATTAACTCATTGAGTTTACGATATAAAGGTTGCGACCTGCGGGAATTTTTTGTATTATATTATATTATATCATATAATTTCAAGAGATTACCAGCAGAGGTCAAGGCTATGAGTTCAAATTTTGTCCCCGTCGACAGAGCGCAACAATATCTCTTCCCACCCTCTATTCAAGACTGGCTACCGGAAAACCATCTGGCCAGATTTGTTGTCGATATCGTCTCGCAACTTGATTTGCGACCTCTGGTGGAAACCTATGCCGGAAATGGGGTTAAGGCGCATCACCCGCAAGTTCTTTTATCGCTTCTGTTCTACGGGTATGCCACCGGTATTTTCTCCAGTCGGAAGATTGAACGGGCTACCTATGATTCCATTGCTTTCCGGTATGTTTCCGCCAACACTCATCCCGATCACGACACCATCGCCACATTTCGCAAGCGCTTTCTTGAGCATCTCAACCCGCTCTTTAAGCAAATTTTGCTCCTTGCACACGAAATGGGCTTTTTGAAATTAGGTAAGGTGAGCCTCGACGGTACCAAGATCAAGGCCAACGCTTCCAGGCATCATGCTTTGAGCTGGGACTATGCCAATAAACTCGAACAACAGTTGCAAGCTGAAGTCGACGAACTCATGTGCCTTGCCGAAAAAGCGGACTCGGAGAACATTCCCGACGGCATGGACATTCCTGAAGAATTGTCCCGTCGTCAAGACCGCCTTGACGCCATAGCCAAGGCCAAAGAGCAAATCGAGCAACGCGCGGCCAAACGATACGACCAGGAGCAACACGAGTACGAGAAAAAGGTTGCCGCCCGCCGGGACAAAGCAGAAGAAACCGGTAAAAAGCCTCGCGGTCGTGAGCCTAAGCCCCCGGAATCCGGTCCTCGGAAAAACGATCAGGTCAATTTGACCGACGAGGAGTCCCGCATCATGCCTTCCTCGAACAAGGGATTCGACAGTGCCTACAACGCCCAAACCGCAGTTGACGTTGCCACCATGATAATTGTTGAGTCGCATGTCAGTCAAGCGGCTAACGACAAGCAGGAGATTGCCCCCGCACTTGTTGCCCTGGCCGCCTTACCTGCACAATTGGGTCAAGTGGAGGCCCTTTTGGCGGATGCTGGTTATTATAGCGAAGACAATGTTGTCTCCTGTGCGCAGTCTCAAATAGAGGCGTTCATTCCACCGGGTCGGATGGGTCACAATCAACCTCTTGGCGAACGCTTTGCCCAACCTGCTCCCTTGCCGGAAAACGCGAAGCCCATTGACGAGATGCGCCATAAACTCAAAACCGAAGAAGGGCGCGCGGTCTATGCAAAAAGGAAGAGCACCGTTGAACCTGTATTTGGCATCATCAAACATGTCCTGGGGTTTCGGCAATTTTTCCTGCGGGGCCTTAAAGCTGTTACCGGTGAATGGACACTTGTGTCCATTGCATGGAATATCAAGCGGATGTTTGCCTTGAAAGGATGAAAAAGGTCAAAAAAAAACGCCTCGCAAAGAAGTTCGGCGAGAAAAATCCCTTAATTCCGAAATTTAACGGGAACTAATATCAGCTTAGGTTGTTTTAAAATCTCCCGGCCGGATTTGACATGCAAATCGGTGGTCCAACTCCGACAGACTCCTAGAAAGTTGACAAGACACCAGCCAGCTCATCACCCATCCTCGCCCCCCTCGTCACTCCAGAACAGCCATCAATAACACCGACTGCCGGGTAGGTCGAACATCATGCACCCGGAGGATATCCGCACCCTGCTGAGCACAAAAAGCCGAGACCACAGCGGTGGAGCCGTCGCGCTCCGCAACTGGAATATCGAGCAGTTGCCCCAGAAAGGACTTGCGGCTATGGCCGATGAGCACCGGGCAGCCGTGGTGTTTAAAGGCTTGGATATTGCGCAAAATAGCCAGATTATGCTCCAGGGTCTTGCCAAAGCCGATGCCGGGATCGACGATGATTCGCGCACGTTTGATCCCCTGCTGCTCCATCCAGGCGATGCGCTCGGTGAAAAAACTATTGATCTCCGCCACCACATCTCCGTAATGGGGACTGACCTGCATGTCGCCGGGGCGGCCCTGCATGTGCATGATAATCACCGACCCAGTGTACGAACGGACCACCTCGACCATGGCCGGGTCATGACGCAACGCCGAGATATCATTGATCATGGTAGCCCCGGCGGCCAGGGCTTCACAGGCCACCACCGCCTTGGTAGTGTCGATGGAAATAGGAATGGGGCTGCGCTCGCGGATTTTCCGGATCGCCGGAAGAACCCGTGCCAGTTCCTCGGCCGCATCGACCGGATCGGCAAAGGGTCGGCTGGATTCCCCCCCGACATCGATGATATCGGCCCCCTCGGCCAGCAGCTCGTTAATGCGGGCCGTAAGCGCCGCTTTGCTGCCCCAGCAACCGCCGTCGGAAAAAGAATCCGGCGTAATGTTGAGAATCCCCATGATTTGTGGTTTTTTTTCCATGTTCCATCCTCCCGGAATCGATGCACCTTGCAAATAAGCAGCTGACCTACAGAACAACCGAAGCCTTTCGTGAAGACCATCTGGTGGAGATTGCAACCCGCTCGGTGCTCCCAATAAAAAAGGGTGGGCTGAATTCTCCGCAGAAAATTCAGCCCACCCTGAGCACTGACCACCACCTTAGTTTCAGGCGGCGGCTGGTTCCGCTTCCGACTCCGTTGCCGGTTCTACAGCCTCTGCTGCCACCTCAACGGCCTCTCCCGCCCGCAAGCGGTTGATGATCCGATCCATGTCATCCAGGCCGATGGTTTCTTTTTCGAGCAGTTCCTCGGCAAGCGCATCAAGGATGTCGCGGTTCTCCTCAAGCAGCCGGGACACCTTGTCGTTAGCCTCGACCACGATCTTTTTCACCGCCGCATCGATCTTCTGCGCGGTCTGTTCGCTATAATCGCGATGCTGGGCAATCTCCCGGCCGAGGAAGATGTGTTCTTCCTTTTTGCCGTAGGACATGGGGCCGAGATCGTCACTCATGCCCCATTCACAAACCATCTTTCGAGCCAGTTCGCTGGCCCGTTCGATGTCATTGCCGGCACCGGTGGTGATTTCATCAAAGACAATTTTTTCCGCCACCCGGCCACCGAACAGAATAGCAATCGAGTTGAGCAGAAATCGACGTCCATGGGTATATTTTTCATCCATGGGCAACTGCATGGTCAGCCCGAGGGCGCGACCGCGAGGAATAATGGTCACCTTATGGATCGGATCGGTACCCGGCAGCAAACGGGCCACCAGGGCATGACCGGCCTCATGATAGGCGGTGATTCTCTTTTCCCGATCGCTGATGATCATGGATTTTCGTTCCGCGCCCATCATCACCTTGTCCTTAGCCCGTTCCAGGTGCGCAGCATCCACCTCTTCCTTGCCTTCACGAGCCGCCAGCAGAGCGGCCTCGTTGACCAAATTCTCCAGGTCTGCCCCGGAAAAGCCGGGGGTGCCGCGAGCGATCACAGCCATATCGACATCCGCAGCCAGTTTGGTCTTTTTACCGTAAATATCGAGGATCATCTCCCGGCCTTTGACATCCGGCACCGGCACTACCACCTGACGGTCGAAACGACCGGGTCGCAACAGGGCGGGATCAAGGACATCAGGACGATTGGTGGCAGCGATAATGATGACCCCATCGTTGCCTTCAAAACCGTCCATTTCGACCAGCAACTGGTTGAGGGTCTGTTCGCGTTCGTCGTGACCGCCGCCCAGGCCGGCACCGCGATGGCGACCGACCGCGTCGATCTCATCAATAAAGATAATGCACGGGGCATTTTTTTTGCCCTGGGTAAATAGATCCCGGACTCGCGAAGCCCCAACGCCGACAAACATCTCAACAAAATCCGAGCCGGAGATGGTGAAAAACGGTACACCGGCCTCACCGGCGATGGCGCGGGCCAGTAGGGTCTTGCCGGTACCGGGGGATCCGGCGAGCAGCACGCCCTTGGGAATGCGACCGCCGAGTTTGGTGAATTTCTGCGGGTCGCGGAGAAAATCGATAATCTCCTCCAACTCCGCCTTGGCCTCATCAATGCCGGCCACATCCTTGAAAGTGACCTTGACCTCGCCCTCGCCCTGCAGTTTAGCCCGAGTTTTGCCAAAGGACAGCGCCCCGCCCTTGCCCCCCATCTGCATCTGCCGCATGAAGAAAATCCAAACCCCAACCAGAAGCAGCATCGGAAACCAACTAATAAAAATAGTCAGATACCACGGAGTTTCTTCCGGTTTTTTCACGGTGATATCAACCGATGCCTGCCTGAGCATGGGAATCAGTTCGGTATCGTTGGGGGCGAGCGTCCGAAACGGTCGACCATCCTGGCCAACCCCGGAAATTTCCCCGCCCATGAGGCTGACCTTGTTAATGGCCCCTTTTTCCACGTTCGACCAAAACTCACTATAGGTGATGGAGTTGCTCTGCAGTTGCGGTTTGTTAAACAACTGAAACAGCAGAATCATGGTCAGGCCGATTACCAGCCACATACTTAAATTTTTATAAAAGGTATTCAAAAATCATCTCCAAGAAATCATCGTCAAGAGAAGGCGACAACCTGTTTCGCAGCTTTCCCCTTCGTCTACGGTTTAACGGATTACAGTAACACCGATTTTCGTTCAGTCAATGCCTTGGGCAAATTCCTGGATGGTCTTCACCCCAACCTCTTTCTGCCGCAGGGATTCCATGGCCTGGGTCATGGCCGAACCACCGGTAATAGTTGTGGTATAGGGTATACGATAATCCAGGGCGGCTCGCCTAATAATATAGGAATCTTCAGTGGTGCGGGTGCCAGCGGAGGTGTTGATGATCCACTGCACCTCGCCGTCCTCGATTTTATCGAGAATATGGGGGCGGCCCTGGGATATTTTATTTACCTGGGTACAATTGACGCCGCTTTCCGCCAGTTTGGCAGCCGTTCCCCGGGTTGCCAGAATGGTATAGCCGAGCTCATCGAGTTTTTTGGCCACCGGGACCACGGCATCTTTGTCGCCATGGCGAACACTGATGAACACCGCACCGCTGAGCGGCAACTGCGATCCGGCAGCCATCTGCGATTTCGCCAAAGCCTGCCCCAGATCGTCGTCGATGCCCATGACCTCGCCGGTGGACTTCATCTCCGGCCCCAGCAGGGTGTCGACGTTCTGGAACCGATCAAAGGGAAAGACCGCCTCTTTCACCGCCCAGTGGCGCAAAACTTTTTCCTTGGTAAAACCGAGTTGTTCCAGGGTCATCCCCAACATGACCTTGGTAGCGATCTTGGCGAGCGGCACACCGGTGGCCTTGGAAACAAAGGGCACAGTCCGCGAGGCCCGTGGATTGACCTCAAGAATATAGAGAACCTCGCCCTGGATTGCGTACTGGATATTCATCAGGCCGATCACCCCGAGTTCTTTGGCCATGGCCTTGGTGGCCGCGGTGATTTCGGTAAGGATGGCAGCGGTCAGCGTGTGGGGCGGCAGGACGCAGGCCGAATCGCCGGAATGTATGCCCGCCTCTTCGATATGCTCCATAATCCCCCCAAGCACCGTCATGGTGCCGTCGCTGACCGCATCGACATCGACTTCGATGGCATCTTTGAGGAACTGGTCGAGCAGCACCGGATGTTCGCCCCCGGTCATGCCGGGTATGGCCATGAAACTACGAATCCCCTGCTCGTTGTAGACAATTCGCATATCGCGGCCCCCCAACACGTACGAAGGCCGCATCACCACCGGGTAGCCGATCTCGCCAGCGACGGCGAGGGCCTCTTCAAGGGTGTGGGCGGTACCGTTGGCAGGCTGTCGCAGCCCTAATTTTTGCAGAAATTGCTGAAACCGTTTACGGTCTTCAGCCCGGTCGATGGCGTCCGGCGGTGTCCCGATAATCGGCACCCCGACCTTAGCCAGCGGCACCGCCAGGTTGAGCGGAGTCTGGCCGCCGAACTGGACAATGACCCCATCGGGCCGCTCCCGTTCGATGATATTGAGTACATCCTCGCGGGTCAACGGTTCAAAGTAGAGCTTGTCCGAGGTGTCGTAGTCGGTGGATACAGTTTCCGGGTTGGAGTTGACCATGATCGACTCGACTCCAATCTCGCGCAGGGCAAAGGAGGCGTGAACGCAGCAATAATCGAACTCGATCCCCTGCCCGATTCGGTTGGGCCCACCGCCTAAAATCATAATCTTCTTGCGATCACTCCGCTTGGACTCGTCTTCCTGCTCATAGGTGGAATAATAGTAGGGGGTATACGACTCGAACTCGGCGGCACAGGTGTCCACCAGCTTATAGGCAGGTACCAGACCCAATTCGATGCGGCGGGCGCGGATATCATTCTCCGAAGTCCCGGTCAGATGGGCCAACTGGACATCGGAGAAGCCATGCTGTTTGACCTCATAGAGAAAATCCCGGTCTAGCCCGGCAAAACCGCGCCCCCGAATTTCTTCCCCCTTGTCCACCAGTTGCTTGAAATTATGCAGGAACCAGGGATCGATCGAGCTGAGCTCATAGATGCGCTCAATGGACATGCCCCGATGCAGGGCCTCAAAGATATGATTGACCCGTTTAGAATTCGGCCGGTGCAAGCCACGCTCCAGGTCGTCTTCATGCAGGTCGGCCATGTCATCCTTGCCGTCAAAGCCAAAGCCCATCCGTCCCATTTCCAAGGAACGCATCCCCTTCTGGAAGGCCTCCTTGAAGGTTCGCCCGATGGCCATGGTCTCGCCCACCGATTTCATCGCAGTGGTCAGGATGTCCTCGGCTTCAGGGAACTTTTCGAAGGTCCAGCGAGGAATTTTGACCACGCAGTAATCGATGCTCGGCTCAAAGGAGGCGTACGTTTCCCGGGTGATATCGTTCTTAATCTCATCCAAGGTATAACCGACGGCCAGTTTCGCGGCAATCTTTGCGATGGGAAACCCAGTGGCCTTGGAGGCTAGGGCCGAGGAACGCGAAACCCTGGGGTTCATCTCGATCACCATCAATTCGCCGTCGGCGGGATTAACCGCAAACTGGACATTGGACCCGCCGGTCTCTACCCCAATCTCGCGGATGATGGCAATAGCCGCATCCCGCATTTCCTGGTATTCCCGGTCGGTCAGCGTCTGGGCAGGCGCCACCGTGATGGAATCACCGGTGTGCACGCCCATGGCATCGATGTTTTCGATGGAACAGATGATGACGACATTATCGTTGCGGTCGCGCATCACTTCCAGTTCGTATTCCTTCCAGCCGAGCAGGGAGCGCTCGAGCATGACCTCGTTGGTCATCGACAGGTCGATCCCGGATGAGGCCATCCGGTTGAGCTCAGATCGATTGTAGGCCACGCCGCCTCCGGTCCCGCCCAGGGTGAAACTCGGCCGGACGATGATCGGAAAACCGATCTGTTCGCCGGCCGCCATGGCCTCTTCGATGGTATGGACAATGGCGGATTCCGGCACTTTGAGGCCGATCTTCAGCATGGCGTCGCGGAACTCTTCCCGCCCCTCGGCCTTGCGAATAACATCGATATTGGCAGCCAGCAGTTCCACCCCGTATTTTTCGAGGACACCCAATTCAGCCAATTTGATCGCGGTGTTCAACCCGGTCTGTCCGCCCAAAGTGGGCAGGAGGGCATCGGGCCGCTCCCGCTCGATCACCTTGGCCACACATTCAGGGGTGATCGGTTCAATATAGGTCCGATCAGCCAGACCGGGATCGGTCATGATGGTCGCCGGGTTGGAATTGATCAGCACAACCTCATACCCCTCTTCCTTGAGGGCCTTGACCGCCTGAGCGCCGGAATAATCAAACTCGCAGGCCTGGCTGATGATGATCGGGCCGGAACCAATAATAAGAATCTTGTGTATATCTGTGCGTTTAGGCATCTTTTTTTATTCCTTTCCCGCCGAGCAATCAGCTCGCCTGTTCCATCAGTTGAATGAACCGGTCAAAAAGATATTCGGCATCATGGGGACCGGGGGCATATTCGGGGTGATACTGCACCGAAAAGGCAGGCCACTCGCGGTGGCGCATTCCCTCCAAGCTACCGTCATTAAGGTTGATATGGGTCACCTCAACACTGGGGGGCAGGCTGGCGGGATCGACGCAAAAACCGTGGTTCTGCGAGGTGATCTCCACTTTGCCGGTCAGCAGATCCTTGACCGGCTGATTGCCGCCCCGATGGCCGAACTTGAGTTTGTAGGTGGTGGCGCCATAGGCCAGACCCAGCATTTGATGGCCCAGACAGATGCCGAAGATCGGTACTTTTCCCAGCAACTGCTGGACATTGCCGACCACGCCCCGTACTCCGGCCGGATCTCCGGGACCGTTGGAGAGAAAGACGCCGTCCGGCGCCAGAGCCAGCACCTCTTGGGCCGAGGTGGTGGAGGGCACGACCAGCACCCGGCAACCCTTGCGGGTCAACAGACGCAACTGGTTATATTTAATACCGAAATCATAGGCCACCACCTTGAACCGCGCCCCGGCGTTCTCCGGGAACCCACTGCCGGGTACCGGCGCGTTCTGCTCCCAGCGATAGCTGGTGGTGCTGGCTACCCGCTCCACCATGTCGCGACCGACCAATCCCGCCCAAGAGCGAGCCCGCCTGACCAAGGAGTCGCCATCCAGATCTTCGGTGGAGACCACGGCCTTCATTGCCCCGGTGGTTCGAATCAGACGGGTCAGCATCCGGGTGTCCAAGCCTTGGACACCGAGCACTCTGTATTGCTTCAGGAAATCAGCAAGGTTGCCGGTGGAACGATAGTTGCTCGGTTGCCCCTGGTACTCACGCACCAGGAAGGCGCGCGGATGAACACCGGCGGACTCCATGTCCTCTGGATTCACGCCGTAATTGCCGATCAACGGATAGGTCATGGTCACCAGTTGTCCGGTGTAGGAGGGATCGGTCAACACCTCCTGGTAGCCGGTCATACTGGTATTGAACACAATCTCCCCTACGGCTTCGCCGGATCCGGTAAAGGAACGTGCGGTCATCACTGTGCCGTCTTCAAGTCCGATTAATGCTTTCATTGGTTACCTAAAAAAGAAGAACGAAATACCGGCCATCTATTTATTTTTAAACAGTTTGTCGTGCAGCGCCCCACCACGAAACAGCCCGAGGGGGCCCGGTTGCAGTGTCTATGATAATCATGTCGGCCGAAATCGCCAGTTGCATCAAGACAGAAAAGCGGGGTCCCCGGTCGCTTTGCCCACGGATGGCATAAATTGCCAGACGATCCCGGCCTGACGCTCAACCGCGCCACGCTGCTGGGCGGCGGCAATGGCCGCATGGCCGCAGGCCGCCTGATAGAGTGCCGTATGACTATGATGTTGCAGCAGCAAGGTCGTCAACTCCCCGGCATCGGCGACCTGAAACCCGCCGCCGATTGCGGTCAGCAACTCGGCCGCATCGCGGAAATCTTTCATAGAAGGGCCGAAGTACACGGGTCGACCCCAACGGGCGGCTTCCATGACATTGTGCCCGCCCCGCTCAACCAGACTGCCGCCGCAAAAAATATAGTCGCCGCTGGCGTACAAATCGGCGAGATCGCCCATGGTATCAACAAGCACGACCTCGGCCAAACGATCCCGACTGGCCAACTCCGAGTACCGGTCAAAGGCAAGCCCGGCGCGGCCCATAAAAGCCTCCACAGCAGACAATCGTTCCAGATGACGCGGGGCCACAACCCAAATTACCGGGAAGGAAGCGCGCAAACGCCGAAAAACCGGAAGGAGCAATTGTTCTTCCCCTTCATGCGTCGATCCACAAATAAAAACCGCCTGCTCGGTAACCCTCAAACGATGGCGACCGGATGTGCGAATCTGTTTCGGGTTCGCAACCGGCATATCGTATTTCAGATTGCCGGAAACTTGCACCCGGGAGGGAGGGACGCCAAGGCCGACAAACCGCTGCCCGTCGGCCTCGCTGATAACCGCAACTGCTTGAAAACCAGCAAGCAGGGAACGCATGAAGCTGCGCGCTAATCGATAGCGACCGTAGGACCGCTCGGAAAGCCGACCATTGAGCAGCAGCAGGGGAATCCCTCGCTTGCCGATCTCGGTCAGCATGACCGGCCACAACTCGGTCTCGATACAAATATATAAATCCGGCTGCAAGGTTTGCAGGGCTCGCCTGACCGCTGGCGGCACATCAAGCGGCGCCAGCAGGCACGCCACCGTCTTGGGCAACCGGTTATGGGCCATTTTATTGCCCTGTTCGGTGGTGGCGGTAAGGATAATATGCAAATCCTCCCCAGTCTTGAGCAATTCGGTAATCAGAATAATCGCCGCTTGCGCTTCGCCCACCGAGGACGCATGGACCCAGAGGGTCCGCCAACCGGACAATTTGCGGCCGGAACGCGTGGGATAGCGGCCCAAACGTTGATCCAGGCCATAGCCATATCTTCCGCCCAAGGCATGAAGCAACGGGGAGAAAAGCAGCAGGATCAGATACAAGCCGATTCCCAGAACCCTATAGAGCAGGTGCAGTAATCTTTCCAAGTGCCTCCGGACCCATTGAACTCTACGGCAAAAAAATCTGTTTATTTAACCAGGATCATACCTATCCGTCAACCTTGAACGGCTGAAGTGCCGGAAAAAAACGACTCTACGCCCACCTCGCCAGGCTTCGGCATCAGCGACCCAAAAGATTGGCGCACTAAGAGGAGCCGACCGAACTCTGGTTTTCCTCAATAGCAACGGCCCGCCAACGCCCCAACCGACGCCGGCCGAACCCACCAGTTGGCCATACAGCCCAGAGGAAAGAACCAGCGAACCCTCTGCATTTGCGTACAAACCATCCCCGGCAGGCCATTGCCGGAGCCTATCATTTTGATTGACAAGCAGACGACAGCCTTGTAAGCAACCCTGATTCTGTATTCGACCCTATCTGCCGCCCGCCGACAGGAAGGACCCGCTCATAAACAACGAACAAAACGTATCGCCGGAGACCTGAATGAACAGACTGCTTGCACTGCTGCTCTTGACCGCGCTCGTTTTTTGTTCCGGACAACCCGCATCATCTGCCGAGGAAAAAAAAATGAAAGACGGACTCTACGCAAAAATAACCACCAGTAAAGGGGATATTCTCCTCAAACTTTTTTACAACAAGACCCCGCTGACAGTAATCAATTTTGTGGGCCTCGCCCAAGGAAGCCTGCACCTGGGAGGCAGCACCAAGCCAACCGGAACCCCCTTTTACAACGGGATGACCTTCCACCGGGTCATCCCGGACTTCATGATCCAAGGCGGCTGCCCGTTGGGAACCGGCACCGGCGGCCCCGGCTACACCTTCCCCGATGAATTCGACCCCTCGCTGCGCCACGACAGCCCCGGCATTTTCTCCATGGCCAATGCCGGCCCCGGCACCAATGGCAGCCAGTTCTTCATCACCCATGTCCCCACCCCCCACCTCGACGACAAGCACACGGTGTTTGGCCGGGTCGTAGAGGGGCAGGCTGTGGTCAATGCCATTGCCAAAGGCGACACCATCAAAACCGTCGAAATTATCCGGGTCGGCAAGGAAGCTGAGCAGTTCAAGACCGATCAGGCCGCCTTTGACGCCACTCTGGCCGCAATCAAGGGCGATTCAAACAAGGCGCAGCAGGAACAGCAGGAAAAAATCAAAAAAATGATCAAGGAGCGCTGGCCCAAAGCGGTTCGCACCTCCTCCGGGATGTATTCCAATCTTGAGCAGAAAGGTGAGGGCAACGTACCCGCGGTGGGGACCACCATCAAGGTTCATTACAACGGCCATCTTTTACTGGGTAACCGCAAATTTGACAGCTCTTATGACCGGGGCGAGCCCATTGCCTTTCCGGTGGGCACCGGCCGAGTCATTCCGGGGTGGGACGAAGCCTTGGGCCAAATGACCAAGGGCGAGAAACGCACTCTGATCATTCCGCCTGAACTTGCCTATGGCGAGCGGGGCGCCGGCGGGGTCATCCCTCCTAACGCCTGGCTGGTCTTTGATGTCGAGTTGGTGAGTTTCTGATCTCACTTGACCCGAGGCAGTAAATTAAAAAAGGCGGGGATGATCCCCGCCTTTTTTATTGCACACGCCGTATTCTTACCGTTTGATTGCGGCCCAGTCTTAAAAAGACCCGCCACCATGCGGCATCAATATTTGAGTCCCATCCTATCCCTAACGAGTTCCAAGGTCACCATCGCCTTGGCCCGGGCCTTATCCGCACCCTTGGCCAACACCTCACGCAGATAATCAGGATTGTCGAGCAGTTCTTTTTTCCTTGCTCTGGCTTTGGCAAAATAGGCATTGATCAGTTCAAACAGATCCTGCTTGAGGTAGCCGTAGGCCGCCCCTCCGTTGACATAGAGTGCATGCACCTCCTGCATTTGCTCCGGCGGCGCAAAGAGCTTGAGCAAAGCGTAAAGATTGCAACGCTCCGGATCCTTGGGCGCTTCCACCGGGGTGGCATCGGTCTGGATAGCCATCACCCGTTTACGCAACTCCTTTTCATCCAGGAAGATCGGGATAGTGTTGTGGTAGGACTTGGACATCTTCTGCCCGTCAAGCCCGGGGACGATCGCGGTGGTTTCGTTGATTTCGGGTTCCGGGACGACAAAGGTCTCGCCGTAGGTATTGTTAAACCGGATGGCGATATCACGAGCCACTTCCACATGCTGCTTCTGATCCTTACCCACCGGGACGATTTCGGCCTGATAAAGCAAAATATCGGCGGCCATCAGCACCGGATAGGCGAACAGGCCATGACTGGCCGGAATGTTTTTGGCCACCTTATCCTTATAGGAATGGCAGCGCTCCAACAGTCCCATCGGCGTCAGGACCGACAGCAGCCAGGTCAACTCACACACCTCCGGCACATCGGACTGCACCCAGAAGGTGCAGCGGTCCGGGTCCAACCCAAGGGCGATAAAATCCGCCGCCGCCTCGAGTGTCCCCTGACGCAGGCGATCACGGTCATGGACCGAGGTCAGGGCATGTAAATCGACAATAAACACATACAACTCCGCCGACTCCATATGACGGATCATTGACTCCATCATGCCAAAATAATTGCCGATATGGAGCTTTCCGGAAGGTTGAATTCCCGATAATATTCGTTTCATAGCTTTCTCTTGTTCAAAAGGGTGATCATAACTGCAAACGCCAGGGTTATAGCGCAATTCCAAAAAAAAAGGGAGTGCAGAATATCTGCACTCCCAAGCTCAGGTTCAACCCGAATCAAACGGGAAGAAAACCGATTATTTCACTTCTTCGAAATCGGCATCAACGACATCGTCGTCATCCTTTTTGGGTTTGGCGCCGCCCGCTCCCGCTCCCGCTCCGGCATCGCCGGAACCTCCGCCCTGCTGCCCCTTGGCCTGGGCATACATCAACTCGGCAAGTTTATGGGAAGCCTGGGTCAAGGCCTCGGTGGCTTCCTTGATGGCGGTGACATCTTCCCCCTCCAACACCTTCTTGACCTTTTCGATCTCTTTCTCCACATTGCCCTTGGTTTCGGCATCAACCTTATCGCCCAGTTCCTTGAGGGTCTTGGTGGTCATGTGGATCATGGAATCGGCGTTGTTCTTGGCCTCAACCAGTTCCTTGCGCTTTTTATCCTCTTCCGCATGCAACTCGGCATCCTTCTTCATCCGCTCGATTTCCGCCTCAGAAAGGCCGGAAGAGGCGGTAATCCGGATCGACTGTTCCTTGTTGGTGCCAAGATCCTTGGCCGAGACATGGAGGATGCCGTTAGCATCCAGGTCAAAGGTAACCTCGACCTGGGGGACACCGCGAGGCGCGGGCGGAAGGTCGGACAGCTCAAAACGACCAATGGTCTTGTTGTTCTGTGCCATCTCGCGTTCTCCTTGGAGTACGTGGATGGAAACCGCCGGCTGATTGTCGGCCGCCGTGGAAAAAACCTGGCTCTTCTTGGTCGGCACGGTGGTGTTCTTCTCAATCAGCTTGGTCATGACGCCGCCCAGGGTCTCGATCCCCAACGACAGCGGCGTAACGTCGAGCAGAAGTACATCCTTGACATCACCCCTGAGCACACCGCCCTGGATAGCCGCGCCGATGGCTACGACCTCGTCGGGATTCACGCCTTTGTGGGGATCCTTGCCGAAAATAGCCTTAACCTTTTCCTGAACCTTGGGCATGCGGGTCATGCCGCCCACCAGAATGACCTCGTCGATATCGGCCGGGTTCAACCCCGCATCCTTCAGCGCGGTGCGGCAAGGGCCTTCGCAGCGATCGATCAGGTCATCGACCAGACTCTCCAACTTAGCTCGACTCAGTTTGACATTGAGATGCTTGGGGCCGGAGGCGTCCGCAGTGATGAAGGGCAGATTGATGTCGGTTTCCATCGCGGTGGACAACTCTTTTTTGGCCTTCTCCGCCTCTTCTTTCAAGCGCTGCAGGGCCATTTTATCGGTGCGCAGATCAACGCCCTGATCCCGTTTGAATTCATCGGCCAGCCAGTTGACGATGCGCATGTCAAAATCTTCGCCGCCGAGGAAGGTGTCGCCGTTGGTCGATTTGACCTCAAAGACGCCGTCGCCGATCTCGAGGATGGACACGTCGAACGTGCCGCCGCCGAGGTCGAAGACCGCGATTTTTTCCTCGCCTTTCTTATCCAGGCCATAAGCCAGGGAGGCTGCGGTCGGCTCGTTGATGATCCGCAGAACATTGAGTCCGGCGATCTTGCCCCCGTCCTTAGTAGCCTGGCGCTGGGCATCGTTAAAATAGGCGGGGACGGTGACTACGGCATCGGTGACCGTCTCGCCCAGATACTCCTCGGCAGTCTGTTTCATCTTGCCGAGGATCATCGCTGAAATCTCGGCGGCGGTGTAGGTCTTTCCATCCACCTCCACCACGGCGTCGCCACCGGAACCCTCGACGATGTTAAATGGACTGATGCCGATCGATTTCTTGACTTCGGCATCGCTGAATTTTCGGCCGATCAGCCGTTTAATGGCAAACAGCGTCCGGGTAGGATTGGTCACCGCCTGACGCTTGGCGATCTGCCCGACTAGACGTTCGCCGTTGTCGTTAAAAGCAACGATCGAAGGGGTGGTTCTGTTGCCCTCGCTATTTTCAATAACCTTAGGATCGCCACCCTCCATGATCGCCACGCATGAATTGGTAGTACCCAGGTCAATTCCTATAATTTTTCCCATGATGCTTCTCTCCTGTCTCCAGTATTTATAATCAGCTTAAAGCCTGTAAAATCTTAATTTGCGGAATTACTTTTGCTACTTTGCGAATAAACCACGCCTTGTCAAGCCTCTTTCGGGGGCCCGCTTGAAACAACCACCTGAGCATGCCGCAAAACCCGATCTTTGAAACGATATCCTCGGGCAAACTCACGCAGCACATGGTTGGGAGGAACCTCGGAACTGGCCTCCATGGTCAGGGCGTCATGCTCATCCGGATTAAACGCCAAACCGACTGCAACAAGTGGCTCCACCCCGAACCGCTCCAAGGTCGCCACCAGGCCTTTCCTGGTCAATTCAAGCCCTTGCAGCATTGACTCCAAAGTATTAGCGTTGTCTTCGCCAACGGCACGACACTGCTCTACCGCCCGATCCAGATTATCTAAAGTGGGCAGCAAGTCCCGGAGGATATTTTCGCCGGCATACTTGAGCAGTTTGCTCCGCTCCCGCTCCATCCGTTTCTTGTAGTTGTCGAATTCAGCGGCTACCCGCAACAACTGGTCACGGCTCTCCTCGAGTTCCCGCCGCAAGGTTTCCTCCTCTGCTTCCGGAGGCCCGCCGTCCTCTGTAATAGTCTCCACATCGCCAAGGTCTTCGGGTGCATCCGTTGCTTGTTGCTCACCGACAGGACCTTGTTCTTTTGCCTCGTCTATCACCTAATCTCTCCTTGTTCTGATGCTCTGTTGAGCGGTATATTTCATGCCCGGGACTGCGTCCCCAGGGGCGGTTGAGCCGGTCAAATCTGGTGCCAACAATAAGTATGGGAAAAACCAGTGTCAAGGGCGGGAAAAAGGGATTTAAACCGGAAAAAAACCGCAGAAAAACCAAGAAAAAGCCGATTGGAAAACAAAAGCCCCCGAAACCGGCAAAGGAATCAGGGGCGCAACCGTAGAGGAGGCTATCGCCGGGGTCCACCTCTCAACAACAATGGGCACAACTCTGGTGGGAGCCGATGTATCGCTTGATACTGCTCGCAATGGTCTTGAAAATCTGGACGAACTCCTCTTCATTTTTTTCCAGCAAGGTGATGCGGAACCCTTGCAGGTCGGTGGCAAAAGACGATAGCGGCACCACGCAGATACCGGTGGCCGCCAGCAGGTAATAGACAAAGCGCTTGTCCGGCTGGATATTGGGCCCGGTAACCAACCGCTCGATGGTTTCGCGGACCTCATCGCTTTCTATGGGCAAGGTTTGATGGTGATTGAGTACCCATTCCTCGAACACCGCACTCATGTAAAAGGCGCCATTGGTGCGATTAACCAGCAATCCTTTGACATTTTTAAGGATATCGTAGGCCAGATTGGAATAGCGCTCGTAGCGTTTGATCCGATTTTTGAGATGCACCAGGTACTGCGGATGCGACTTAATCCGCGGTAGCACGGCCTGCGGCAGGGTGGTTGAACAGACCTCAAGCATCTTGGCATTGAAGATCGACTGCACATAGGTGGCGAACATCGGGTCCCGTCGCCGATTATAGACCTCGATCCAGCCGCAACGACTGCCCGGCCAGGGCATTTCCTTTGAGATCCCACGCATGCAGATCGCCGGAACCTTATCGCCGATGACCGTGGAAAGCGGGGCTGAAACGGTGCCATTGTAAGTCATGTTCTGATAAATCTCATCGCAAATAATGAAGAGATCATTCTTCTCGCAGATCTCGACAATCGCCCGCATCACATCCGCCGGATAGACCGCGCCGGTGGGGTTGTCGGGGTTGATCATCAGAATACCGGCAACCGCCGGATTATATTTGATATGATTTTCGATGTCCTCGAGATCCGGATACCAGAGGTGGTTGGGATCCAGGATATAGGTCACCGGCTGATCGCTGGCATGGGCGGCCTCGGCCGAACTGTGAGTGGTGTAGCTCGGGGTCGGCACGATCACCCGGGCGGTGGGCTTGAGGAAACCATAGACCTTGGAGATCGCATCACCCAGGCCGTTGAAGAAAATGATATCGTCGGCATCAATCTGCACCCCGCCCCTGCTGTTGGTACAGGCGGCGACATACTCCCTGGTTGCCAGCAGTCCCTTGGTAGGGCTGTAGGCATAGGTGGCGTCTTCGCGCACCGCTTCGGCGACGATATCTTTCATCCATTCCGGGACCTGCTCACCTTTGGCAATCGGGTCGCCGATGTTCTCCCAGTTGATCTGCACGCCCATTTTCTGGAGTTTTTCGGCGACGATGACAATATTGCGGATTTCGTAGTTCAGTTCACCGGCGCCGATGTGTAAAATATCAGTTCGCATTGCGGATAGGCTCTTAAATAATTGGTTGGTCGCACATGAAAAATCAACAGCATCCTGCTGCCGTCGAGGTGCGGGATGACGGCAGCAGGATGCTGTTGATCAGAAAAAAACAAGGTGTGAAATTTACCACAGGGGACGGGAGGCGTCAACCGCCAGTTTCAGAACCCGGCAAGAGCGACAGCACCAGTTCCCGACCCAGGGCCGGCGACCACAGTGGCCCCTGAACCTGATCGCAACCGTGACGGCGAAGAAAAGCCAGTTGCGATTCTTCCTCGACGCCCTCGGCCAGCACAGTCAGCCCCAGGGCATGCCCCAGGCCGATGATGGCGGTGGCCAACGTCGCAGCTTTCCGGTCAGCGAGCACGCCACCGAGCACTTCGCGATTCAAGGCGATCCGCCCAAATGGCAACTGCTGCAGCCGAGACAGTGCACATCGGTCCGTACCGAAATCCCCCACTGCAAGCCCCAGGCCAAGACGACCGATCTGCTCGATGCATTCCAACCCCTGAGCAGTGGCATCGGTGACCGCGTTCTCCCGCAACTCCAAGATCAGCAAGGCCGGAGAAATTTCGTACTGGGCCAGCACCCGCTCGATCATGGGAAGAAAATCTGGGTCCAACAACTGCCGGGAGATTAAAGGGACGGTCACCGGCAACAGGCGTTTCCCTTCTTGTCGCCAACCCTGTAGCGAACGGCATACCTCAAGCAGCAGCCACTCGCCCACCCCGGCCAGCATACCGCACTCGGTGGCTGCAGGGATGAAGGTCTCTGGCTGGAGCACCCCCATCTCCGGATGATTCCAGGTCAGTTTTGACGCAAGACCGACGAGATGACCGGTAGACAATTCGTACTCCGGCAGGTAATCGAGCAACAGCTGGCCCAATGCGATGGCCCGCCGAAATTGCTGCTCATCCAATCTTGGCCGCTGGCCGCCTTGCGGAATATCCTTCCGAAAAAACTGGAAGTTGCTCCGGCCGAAATCCTTGGCTGCATACAGGGCGAGGTCGGCGCACTTGAGCACCCCCTCGATCTCGTTGGAATCGTCGGGGAAAAGCGCAATACCGATACTGGTGGTGATCGTGAGTTCGTTGTCCTGGGCCAATACCGGCACGGTCAGAGCCGACATGATTTTGGTGGCCACCACTGACGCGTCCTCCCGGCTACCGATATTTTCCAGGATGAAGACAAATTCGTCGCCGCCCAGCCTGGCCACCGTATCAGATTGCCGGCACTGCCGCTGCAGCCGCGCCGCGACCTCAATCAGCAAAAGGTCGCCGATGTCATGGCCCAGGGAGTCGTTGATCACCTTGAAGCGATCCAGGTCGAGGAACAGAATGGCCACATTGGTTCGGTTACGCCCGGCCTTGTTGATCGCCTGGGTGAGCCGATCCCGGAACAACAGCCGATTGGGCAGACCGGTGAGGGTGTCGTGGTGCGCCAGCCGGTAAAGATAGGACTGACTTTCACGCAGTTCCTTCTCGATCCGCAACCGGTCGGTGATGTCCCGGGCCACCTCGATGATCCCGTAGAGCCCGCCCTGGCTGTCCCGAAGCGGTGAAACTTCAAGCTCAAAGGTGTTATTGACGCCGTTGCCGTGATAGGGATTATGGATGAGTTTGGTCTGGAGAAGCGTTTCCCCGACTTCGGTGACCGGGCAGGGAAAGCGGCGATCCTGACAGGGGGAGTCGCTGCCGCAGAACAGGCGGTAACACTTTTGTCCCTGCATCGAGGCGATATCCCCGCCGTTCCGGACCAGACCGGCGGCGGCCTGATTGATCAGCAACAGATTGAAATCAAGGTCGATGACCATGACCGGATCGCCGGCGCTGTCGATCACGGTCTGCAGGAAACTGCGTTCATGATCGACGGCCTCGTGCAACTGCTGCTGCACGGCCGCCAGCGCCTGGTCCTGTTTTTTTTGCAGGGTGATGTTCTGGTGAGTGCCGGTCATGCGCACCGGCATGTTATTTTCGTCCCGTTCCACCACCCGGCCGCGGTCAAGAAACCAGATCCATTCCCCGCCTTTGTCCTGGACTCGATATTCGATCCGGTATTCTTCAGTCTTGCCGGTCAGGTGCTCGTTGAGCACGGTCAGCACCCGGTCCCGATCATCGGGATGAATCACGCGCTGGGCGTCGGCCGAATCGCCATTGCCTGATCGATAATCGAGGAATTTCCACTGATCAGGACTGGTATACATTTCACCGGTCTTGATATTCCAGTCCCACAACCCGGCCTGGGAGGCATGCAGGGCCAGTTCGTACCGTTCCTCAACCAGCTGCAGTTCCACTTCGCGTTGTTTCGCGGCCTCATCGTCAAACAACTGCCGGAGCGCCTGGGTGATGGATACTGCCAGATCGGCAATAATCCGCCGTTCCAGTGCAGTTGCTTGCGTACCCGGCGGCAACTGAATGGTAAAAAATCCTGACAGGCTCGGACTGCAGCGGATAGCTGCACAGATGGCCGAGGAAACCTCAGGCCCACCTGAATCAATACAGACACCGCAGTCGCAGCGCTCACAGAGCACGGTTTCGCCGTCACCGGCCTGGAGGGCCAGCGTCCCGCAATTCGGCAACTGCCCTTCCCGGAGGCGATCCATGATCAGCGCAAAACGATCGCCGAGACCGGTTTCAGCGGTGATCACTCCGCCCGCGTCCTGATCGCGCAGCACCAGCAGAGCCGACGGATTACGCCCATCAACCGTCAAACGATCGCAGATGCCCTGGAGCAGGTTGGCCAAGTCCCTCTCCTGGAGAAGGAACCGACAGACGGCATAGGCGGCCTGAAGCAAGTCTGACGTTATTTTCATGGGGGTCAGAGGAATCATTTGGATGGTTAGTGGCCCGGTACGCACCGAAGCAAGAACAAAGCCCGTTCTCGACTTCTTCATGCGGCTACGGCAAACACGGCATTTTTCGTTGCAACCCTATGGGTGAATAGCCCCTCAGCTTATATTATAACTTTTCAGCTTGTTCAAGAGCGTCTTGCGGGTTATTTGCAAACGACGGGCAGCTTCACTGCGATTGCCGCCGGTTTCTTCCAGGGTTTTGAGGATCAGGATTTTCTCAGCCTCCTTCAGGGTGGCGGGTTCCTCGATCTCCCTGGAGGCGTTCATCCCAGCCCATCGCTGAATTGCCAGGGGCAAGGCATTGACATCCAAATAATCACCCCGCATCAGAATCACGCCCCGCTCAATGGCGTGCTCCAATTCGCGGACATTGCCCGGCCAGGGGTAACGGTTGAGTATATCCATACATTCGGGAGTAATGCCGCTGACCAACCGGCTGTTTTTCTCGGCCAAACAACGAAGGAAATAGCTGGCGAGCAGCGGCAGATCGCCTTGGCGCTCGCGCAGAGCAGGCACCTTCAGCTCCACCACGTTGAGCCGATAGTAGAGATCTTCCCGGAAACGGCCGGCAGCAACCTCTTCCTCCAGATTGCGGTTGGTGGCCACCAGAATGCGCACATCCACCTTGATGGTTTCCTGGCCGCCAACCCGCTGCAGCTCGTGTTCCTGCAGGACGCGCAGCAGCTTGGCCTGCATGCCGGGAGAGGTTTCGCCGATCTCGTCAAGAAACAGGGTCCCGCCGTGCGCCTGGACGAACCGTCCTTCCCGGCGTCGATCCGCCCCGGTGAAGGCCCCCCGTTCATGGCCGAACAGTTCGGACTCGAGCAGGCTTTCGGCGAGGGCGGCACAGTTGACCTTGACCAGCGGGCCCTTGTGCCGCAAACTCTTATGGTGCAGGGCCGCGGCGACCAGTTCCTTGCCGGTGCCGGATTCGCCGCTGATCAACACGGTCGCCTCGGTGGGGGCCACATGAACGATCAAATCCCACAGCGCCTGCATCGGCACCGATTTGCCGATAATCCGGCCCTCATCGCCAAAGGGCTGGCCCATTTCCAACACCTCTTCTTCCTGCTGGCGATGGCCCATGGCCACTTCCAGGGTGGTGCGTAGCCGGTCAAAATCAAGCGGCTTGGTCAGATAATCGTGCGCCCCCTGCTTGATGGCGGCCACTGCGCAGTCCACCGTGGAAAAAGCGGTCATGATCACCACCGGAATAGCCGGATTGATCGCATGAATCCGCTTCAAGGCCTCCATGCCGTCCATGGTGGTCATGCGCACGTCCATAAGGATGGCGTCAAAAGGCCCCTGCTCCACCGCGGCCACGGCGGTGGAGCCGTCATCCGCCTCCTCCGCATCCCAGCCCCATTCGATAAACAGCGAGTGCAGCATGAACCGGTGCACCCGTTCATCGTCAACAATCAGAATCTTTGCTCTGCCCTGCACGCCCACGTTCGGTCTTCCTTTGTAATTTGCATTTAATTCTTCAATCATATCTTGAATATAGTAGCATTAAACTGCTACAGTGTGCAAATGGAACATACGCTTGTCATCAAAAAGGTCATCACCGGCGGCAAAGGGCTGGCTTCGCTCCCGGACGGCATGGTACTCATGGTTCCGGCCGTCCTGCCAGGCGAGACCGTGGTCGTCCGCGAAACCAGGACGCGCAAGGGATACAAGGAAGCCCGCCTGATCCGGATTATCGAAGCGGCCCCGGAACGGATCACCCCGCCCTGCCCCCATTATCTGGACTGCGGCGGCTGCGACCTCCAACACGCCGCCTATCCGGCTCAACTGGAAATCAAAGGGCAGATCCTGCACGAAATCCTGGAACGGGCCAAACTGGAACTCCCTGCCGATCAGCCCGGCCCGCCCCTGCCCTCGCCGGCCGCCTTCGGCTACCGACACCGGGTGCGACTACACCTCGACCCAGCCGGCCAGCTCGGTTTCCATCAAAGCGCCAGCAACCGGGTGGTGCCGATCCGGCGCTGCCTGTTGGCCACCGAACCGATCAACCGGGCCATTGGCGCGCTGGTCGACGAAGGTTGGCCGCAACGATTAAAGGAAACGATCGCGGCCCTGGAACTGCTCCACTGCCCGGCCAGCGGTCGGGTCATCCTGGTGCTCCAGCCTCGCCCGGCGGCACCGAATACGGTCGATGCCGCCCAGATAGCAGAACTGGCAGCTCTCGCCGACGAGATAGTGGTCCAAGAAGACCGGCCCGGCCGCAATAAAGGGGAACAAAGCACCGCCGCTCTATCCCAGGATTTCGTTATTGGAGCGCAAAACTACCGCCTTGACTGGGATCATCGCTGTTTTTTCCAGGTCAATGTGCAGCAGAACCAGCGAATGCTGGCCTTGGCCATGGACCTGCCGGCATCGCGCCCAACTCCCTTTTCCGCTCTGGATCTGTTCTGCGGCATGGGTAATTTCTCCATCCCCCTGGGGTTGCTGGGCGCCATAGTAACCGGCATTGAGCACAACCAGCGCAGTATTCATTGGGCTGGACACAATAGCCGCAGGGCCGGCCTTCAACAGATGCGATTCATCGCCGCTGATGTTGAACAGCAACTCAAACAAGCCGTCGCTCACCAGGAAACCTTCGACTGCATTTTACTCGACCCGCCCCGCCAGGGGCTGGGCAAAGCCGCTGCCCTCCTGCCGCTGCTCCGGCCGGAGCGGATCATCTCCATCTCCTGCGATCCGGCGACCCTGGCCCGCGATCTCCGCCTGATCGTCGCCGGCGGCTACCGGCTCGCCGCCATCACTCCGGTGGATATGTTTCCCCAGACCCATCACATCGAATCCGTCGCCATCCTTGAAAGGAATTGACATCGAGTAGACCTCGCACTATTCTGGAGCTTTTGTTCGCTCGTACGCATATTTTCCTTGTGCCCGCAGGGTGTCACCAGACCTTAGTGCCCGACGGGCAAGATGCCCGCCATAACCTCATCCCCCCCCAGATACCTACATGGAAACAACCAGCAATCTCCTCCAACAGCGACGGGAAAAAGCAGATTCCCTGGCAGCAGCAGGCGTCAAGCTGTTCAGCAATACTTTCAACAATCCCCAGCCCATCGGCGAACTCCTGCCACAAGGTAAAACCTTAGTAGCAGAAGGCCACGATGACAGCGGCATCCACTACCGGGTTGCTGGCCGGGTGATGTCGATGCGCAAATTCGGCAAGGCCGCCTTTTTTCATCTCCAAGACGTGGAAGACCGCATTCAGGTCTATGCCCGCCGCGATCTACTGGGCGAAGAGGTCTTCGATAACTTTAAAAAATGGGATGTCGGCGACATCGTCGGCATTGAGGGGCGGCTCTTCAAAACCAAGACCGGGGAGTTATCGCTCGAGGCCACCACCCTGCAAATGATCACTAAATCGCTGCGCCCCCTGCCGGAAAAATTCCATGGGCTCACCGATGTCGAAACCCGGTACCGCCAGCGCTATCTTGACCTGATCGTCAACCCCGAAACCCGTGATGTCTTTAAAAAACGGGTGGAAATCATCCGACTGGTCCGCGAATTTCTCAACAACCGCGGTTTCATGGAAGTCGAAACCCCGATGATGCAGCCGGTCCCCGGCGGGGCGACCGCCAAACCTTTCAAGACCCATCATAACGCTCTGGACATGGACCTGTTCCTGCGAATCGCCCCGGAACTCTACCTCAAACGGCTCTTAGTGGGTGGATTTGAAAAGGTCTTTGAGATCAACCGTAATTTTCGCAACGAGGGGTTATCCACCCGCCACAATCCTGAATTCACCATGCTGGAATTCTACCAGGCCTATTCAACCTACCATGACCTCATGGACCTGACCGAGGAAATGATCTCCTGGCTGGCCCACGAGATTACCGGTTCCATGGACATCACCTACCAGGGCGTTCCGGTTAATCTGGCCCCGCCCTGGCAGCGGCTGACCATGGAAGAGGCCCTGGAGCAGATAGCGGGCATCGACCCGGCTATCCTCAAGGATGACGCCGCAGTCATGGCGCTCGCCAAAACCAAAGGAATCGAGCTGCAGCCCGAGGCCGGTCCGGGCAAGGCCAAAACCGAACTATTCGAGTTGCTGGTCGAGGAGCGCCTGATCGACCCGACCTTCATCACCTCTTACCCCACCGAGGTCTCGCCGCTGGCCCGACGCAACGAGGACGACCCGTCGGTCACCGACCGGTTCGAGCTCTTTATCACCGGTCGGGAAATCGCCAACGCCTTCTCCGAGCTCAACGACCCCATCGACCAGCTGCAGCGCTTCCAGAAACAGATCAACGAGCGCGGCGACGACGACGAGGTCCACCCGGTCCTGGACCGCGACTATGTCCGCGCCCTCGAGTACGGCATGCCGTCGGCGGCGGGCGAGGGCATCGGCATCGACCGGCTGGTCATGCTCCTGACCGATGCCCCGTCGATCCGCGACGTCATCCTCTTTCCGCAGCTCAAACCGGAAACCGGCGAGTAAGCCCTTACCCATGGCCTCCTTTGAGTGGTTTGTCAGCCTGCGGTATCTGCGGGCCAAACGTAAGCAGAAATTCATCTCGCTGATCACCCTCATCTCCATTCTCGGGGTGGCGGTCGGTGTCCTGGCCCTGATCGTCGTGCTGTCGGTCTGGACCGGCTTCACCGAAGGGCTGCGCGACCAGATCATCGGCGTCAATGCCCATGCCCTGGTGCAGCGCCACGGCGGAGTGATCGGGGATACCGAAGAGGTCACCGCCAAGATCAAAGCCATCGATGGCGTCGAGGCGACCACGCCTTATATCTACGCCCAAGCCCTGATCAGCTCAGCCACCCAGTCCACCGGGGTGGTGCTGCGCGGCATCGACGCCGCCACGGCCCTCAAAGTCCTGCGCATCGGCCAGAAGATGACCGCCGGAAATTTAATTGACCTGGACCGATCCGCAGACGTTCCGGCCATTGTCCTGGGCCAGGACATGGCCCGGCAGTTGCGGGTCGGCGTCGGCGACAAAGTCAGGCTGCTCTCGCCCAACGGCCCGCTCTCCCCCATGGGGGTCCTTCCCAAAATTCGGACCTGCATGGTGGCGGGCATCTTTGAAACCGGGATGTCCGAGTACGACGCCACCATGGGCTTCATCAATCTGGACACCGCCCGTAGCCTCACCGACCTGCGTCAGGGCGTGCATGGCATCGAGATCCGCGTAAACGATGTCGACCATGCCGACCGCATCGCCGCCGCAGTGCAGCAAGCCCTGGGCCAGGGCTATTCGGTGCGCGACTGGATGCAGCTCAACCAGAACATGTTCGCCGCGCTCAAGCTGGAGAAAGCGGGAATCTTCATCGCCCTGGACCTGATCATCCTGGTAGCGGCCCTGAACATCATCAGCGCCCTCATCATGGTGGTTATGGAAAAAACCCGGGATATCGCCATCCTCAAATCTATGGGGGCCACCACCCGGTCGATCATGCGGATCTTCTTTTATCAAGGCGCAGTCATCGGCCTTTCCGGTACCACCCTCGGCTTGGCCGGCGGGCTTACCCTCTGCGCCCTGCTCAAGCACTACAAATTCATCGAACTGCCCCCCAAGGTCTACCCCATGTCCACCATGCCGATCAAGGTGGTGCCCTTTGACGTCACCCTGATTGCGGTGTCCGCCATCCTCATCACCTTGGCCGCCACCCTCTACCCATCGTGGAAGGCCTCACAAATTCGACCGGCCGAGGCGCTAACCTATGAATAACAGCCCGCTGCTCCAGGCCACCGCCCTATGCAAATCGTACCGCAGCGGCCTCGACACCATCACCGTACTCAAGAATGTCGACTTGAGTGTCCAGCCTGGTGAGATGAGTGCCATTGTCGGCGCCTCGGGTTCCGGCAAAACCACGCTGCTGCAGATTTTAGGCACCCTTGACCAGGCGGACGCCGGCCGACTCAGCTTCCGCGGCCTTGAACTCACCGGCAAAAGCGAGCCCCAACTGGCCGGACACCGCAACGCCCATGTCGGTTTCATCTTTCAGTTCCACCATCTCCTGCCCGAATTCAGCGCCCTGGAAAATGTCATGATGCCCGGCCTGATCAACGGTCGTCCGCAGGCCGCCCTCAAAAAGAAGGCCCTGGATTTACTGGATCGGGTGGGCCTGGGTGAACGCGTACAGCACCGCAGCGGCCAACTCTCCGGGGGCGAACAGCAACGGGTCGCCCTGGCGCGCGCCCTGGTGATGGACCCGGCCCTGCTGCTGGCCGACGAACCCACCGGCAACCTCGATGCCGCCAGCGGCCAGCGGGTCTTTGCCCTGTTGCGGGAACTCAGCGAAAATCTTGGCTTGGCCGTGATTATGGTCACCCACAATATGGAACTGGCGGCCTCCATGGACCGCTGCCTCACCCTGGCTGACGGCAATCTGCGCTGAGGCCGCCTCTTATCGACAAGGGACTGCATATGAACAACACCTCGCTCACTTTCCGTTTTTTCCTCATCCTTGCCTTCCTGCTCGCCTCCACCGGTTGCACCCGATCCCCGCATCTTAGCCAGTCCGCTCAACCTTCGGAGCCCATTTCGCCCGCCGTGAACGCCGAGCAGGCGAAAGCCCTTGCCAATGCCGCTGGGCAGGAAAAACCAGAAAGCCTACAGGGTAAGTGCCCGGACGATCGCACCATCCGGGAGAGTGAACACAACCGAGCCAACTGTTATCACCTGCAACCGGGGGCGACGACAACAATCACCAAAAAAAAACGGGCTACCTGCAAAGCGGTTAAAACGACCCTGAAAAAAGGCCAGAAGGCTACCGCCAAAAAAACGACCGCAACGAAAACAACCGTGGTGCGAACCACCGGTCGCTGCCAACCGCAGAGCCTGATCTACGCCCGCTGCCGTACCGGCATCACGACCTGCAGGCTGGGAGACACCAGCCCGGTGCAATGGTTCGCCTGTGCCCGTAAAAACGGCGACACCTCCTCCATTCCAACAGCAGGTTCAGTCATGGTGCTGGACAGCAACTCCGGCCGGGGCATGCCCACCGGCCACCCGATGTATGTCGAAGCTGTCAAAGAGAACAAAGACGGTACCTGGACTCTCCGCATCAGCCACACCAACTACGATCGCAAATGCCATCTTGATCAGGATGCCACCGTCCTCTATCATCCCAAACACCTGACCGCCAACTTCCAGTCCGGCCCCTGGGCAACCTGGGCCAATAGCCTGAAAGCCCTCGGATTTATCCTGCGCTGAGGTCATCTCGACAAACGACAGCCACGGCACCCCTTCTTTCTCTCCTCGTAATCGACCAATGACTCAACCAACTCCCCCCACACCTCGCGAAACCTTACTGGATGCCTTCGATCATCTTGCTCCCTTGGAACAGTCGGTGCTCCAGGTGCTGGCGGTGGTGGCCGAATCGGTGACCAATGGCAAGATACTCGAAATCTGCACAAAAGCCGGCCTGACGCTCCAGGAGGGCACCGATACTACCGCATCGCGGGCTCTTGCCCATCTGTTGCAAAGGCTGAAAACGCTCCAGCTCATTGATGAGAACCATCTCGTCAACGACGCCATCCTTGAAATCATCGCTCGGAGACTATTTGCCGACCGGCAGACAACCGTCGTGCCGCCAGCGGCCATGGCGGAATCCAACCATCGTGCGCCCAATCGCACCGCCAGCAAAACCCGCGGGTCGAAGCCGCTCCCTTTGCCTTTGCCCGTTCCCCTGAGACGGGCCGTGGTGGATGCCGTGCGCGACGTGCTGCCCGCGCCGACCTCGCTCTATTATCTCCCTGCCCAGCGACTGGCTTCCGCCTGCCGTCGAACCCGGCGGGAATTACGTATCGCCCTGCTGGAAGGCAACGGCCCTCGCCTGGAAAACCTTACGGACACCCTGCTCACCCACTGCACTGCGCCAAATGATTTGATCGATCCACTGATCCGGTTCGTCAACAACCCCTTCGATGCCTCCTGGTTCAGCACCTTACCTCCCGAATGGCAGGCCCGGATTCTCTCACGGATTTTCAACCACACCTTCTATTTTCTCGAAGCAGATCGAGAAAGCCTGGATTTCGCCCGCAATCCGGGTTTATGGAAAGTGGTCCCCGCCAATTACCGGGTGGATCTGGCCTACAACCTGATCACCCATCTCATCCTCGGCGGCCGCATTGCGCAAGCCCGGCTCTTCTTCAAGGAGATCCGGGTCAAAGGCTTTGTCACCTATTCGTTCGGATTCGAGGGCTGGATCACCCTGCTCGAGGGACGACTGGAGGAGGCGATCGACCTCTTTGACGCGGATCTCAAGGAACTGCGCCGCCTGCAAAGCAAGCGCACCATTTTCCTCAGCGGCTATGCCGCTCCCTTTTTCCTCCTCGCCCTGCTGCGCAAGGGAGACGCCGACAGCCTCAACAAGGCCAAAGTGTATCTCGATCAGGCCCTGCGACGATGCGAACAATTCACCTTCATGGCCGCGGCCCTTGGCGCCCTTGAGGCCATGCTGGACAGTCACAACGGCCTGAAGCCGAATACCTCCCGGCTGATTTTGTCTAACTTTGTCGATGCCGAGCGCAACGTCCGGGGAGGCTTGGCCCCCCTGTTCCTCGGCATGGCCTTTTTTGCCATCAACGGCCGACTCACCCCAAAAGACATCGAGGTGCTCAACCTTTGTTTTCTCAAGGCCCGCGAGGCCGGACTCCTCTGGCTGGCCATGGAATACGCCGAACTTCTCTGCCGCGCCGACCGGGAGACCACGGATCTTCGCAACTTTGTCAACCAGACCCAAGCCGCAACGGGCCTGCTGCCCCTGAGTGCAGGGGTGATCGTCGAGGAACCGTGGCAAAAAAGCCTACGGGCCCTACGGTTGGCTGCGGAAATGACCCCAGCAAAAAGCAAAGGGCCGAACAGCGGGACGCAGACCAGGATCGTCTATCTGCTCCGCTTTACCAAAGCAGGGGCGCTGACGGAGATCAGCCCGCTGGAGCAGAAGTTCACCGCCAAGGGCGCCTGGACCAAGGGACGGCCTATCGCCCTCCAACGGCTGGCCAGCGGCGAAAAACTCGAGGGACTGACCGCAGCCGACCAACCCCTGCAGTCCGCTCTCCGCCGTGAGCAATACTATTATGGCAATTTTCAATACGAGTTCAATCTCAATCGGGCCCTACCCGGCCTGATCGGACATCCGCTCCTGTTTCTTGCCGACTCGCCCGCAACCCCAGTGGAGGTGCTCAAGGGCGAGCCTGAGATTCTGGTGCTGGGCAAGGGCAAGAATCTGGTCATCCAATTCTCACCCGAGATCGCCACCGACGAACGCCATGTGCTGGTGCGGGAAACGCCCACCCGCTATCGGGTGATCGAGCTCTCCGAGGCCCACCAGCGCCTGGCCCGGATTCTCGGGACCAAGGGATTGACCCTGCCGGCCAAAGCCCAAGACGAGATCGCCGCAGTGCTCGCCTCGGTCTCCTCGCTGGTCACCGTCCACTCCACCATCCCCGGCACCGCGCACTCGATCGAAACGATCCAGGCCGACCCCACCCCCCGCGTCCACCTCCTGCCCCATGGCGAAGGATTCCGCCTGGAGATTTTCGTTAAACCCTTCAAGGAAGGCGGGCCCTACCTTAAACCCGGCCAGGGAGTGAAGAATCTCATCGCCGAAGTGACCGGCCGCAAATGCCAGACCGAGCGCGACCTGAAAGAAGAAAATGCCAGGAGTGCGGCACTGGAGCGTAATCTCCCCGCCCTGACCGCCCTGCCCGAGGTGGACGGCCAGTGGTTTACGGCCGGCCCGGAGGAGGCGCTGCAGGTGCTGCTGGAACTCCAAGAGGCCCAGGAACGGGGGGAGACCCAGGTCGAATGGCCGGAGGGCGAAAAACTCAAAGTCGGCAAGGTGGCCTCATTTGCCAATCTGCGCTTAAAGCTCCGCGCCTCGGCCAACTGGTTTGAGGTAGACGGTGACTTGCGCGTGGACGCTGAGCGGGTCCTCGATATGAAACAGCTCCTCGATCTGCTTCAGGCCACCCCCCATCGCTTCCTGCCCCTGGGGGACGGCCAGTTTGTCGCCCTTTCCCGGGAATTGCGCAAACGGTTGGACGAGTTAGCCGCCTATGTCGATAAGCGGGGCAAGAAAGTGAGTCTGCATCCCCTGGCGGCGCTGGCCCTGGAGGAACTCACCGGCCAGGCCGGCCAGTTAGATGCCGATCCCCAATGGTATGCCCGCTTGGATCGCATCCGTGAAGGGCTGACCGTAACCCCGCCCCTGCCCTCCACCCTAAAGGCGCAATTGCGCGACTATCAGATCGAGGGCTATCAGTGGCTGGCCCGGCTTTCACACCTGGGGTTCGGGGCCTGCCTGGCTGATGACATGGGCCTGGGCAAGACCGTCCAGACCCTGGCGGCAATCCTCCATAACGCTCCGCAGGGGCCGACGCTGGTGGTTGCCCCCACCTCGGTCTGCGCCAACTGGCTGCAGGAGGCCGGACGTTTCGCCCCCACCCTCAATCTTATCCCCTTTGGCGGCACCAATCGCGAAGCCCTGGTGGCCAGCCTCGGTCCCTTTGACGTGCTGGTGTCGAGCTACGGCCTGCTCCACCAGGAAGCCGAGACGCTCGCCGCGGTGGACTGGCAGACCGTGATTCTCGACGAGGCCCAGGCCATCAAGAATGCCGCCACCAAACGTTCCCAAGCGGCCATGGGGCTCAAGGCCAAATTTAAAGTGGTCACCACCGGCACCCCCATCGAAAATCATTTGGGCGAATTCTGGACCTTGTTCAACTTCATCAATCCCGGCCTGCTCGGCTCCAAAGAACGGTTTCACACGCGCTTTGCCGGCCCCATTGAACGGTCCAATGATCGCGAGGCCCGGAGGCGGTTAAAAAAGCTGGTGCAGCCCTTCATTCTCCGTCGCCTCAAGTCGCAGGTGCTGGAAGAACTGCCGCCCCGTACCGAGGTGATGCTACAGGTGGAGTTAAGCCCTGAAGAGACCGCTTTTTACGAGGCCCTGCGCCAAAAAGCCTTGGAGCGGATCGAGGCGGAACAGGGCTCGGCCGGGCAGAAACCGATGCAGATCCTCGCCGAGATCACCCGGCTCCGCCAGGCCTGCTGCCATCCCCGGCTGATTCACCCCGAAAGCCCGCTGGTCGGTGCAAAACTGACGTTGTTTGGCGAGGTGGTTGCGGAACTCCTGGAAAACGGGCACAAGGCGCTGGTCTTCAGCCAGTTTGTCGGCCATCTCGCCCTGATCCGCGAATATCTGGACAAACGCAAAATCGCCTACCGCTATCTCGACGGCTCCACCCCGGCCAAAGAGCGGCAACAGCAAGTGACCGCCTTCCAGGCCGGCGAAGGCGACCTCTTTCTCATCAGCCTCAAAGCCGGTGGCCTGGGCCTCAACCTGACCGCAGCCGACTACGTCATCCATATGGACCCCTGGTGGAATCCGGCGGTGGAGGACCAGGCCTCGGACCGGGCCCACCGCATCGGCCAGGAGCGGCCGGTGACCGTCTACCGGCTGGTGGCGCAGAATACCATCGAGGAAAAGATCGTGCGCATGCACGCTGAAAAACGGGACCTGGCCGACAGCCTGCTCGACGAAACCGACGCCAGTGCCCGGATTTCTGCGGATGAACTGCTCCGGCTCATCCGCGAGCCGTAGAGATCACGGGGGAATCCACGACGAACAATCGTAACGGCATGTATGAGTAGCGGCATTTTCCCCTAAAAACCCTGATGGCCGGAAATGCATCTGCCCTTCCCCGGCATCGGCCACGACCGGGCCGAGGGTAGGGGCAGCTATGCCTGGGTGCCGATTGGAGTATGGACCGATGCCCAATCCAGCGGGGCAGTGAAGAAAACGACAAAAAATCTCCTTAGCAGCGCAGGCCCTTTATTCGCGTCAACCGCTTGAAATCCAAAAGAAAAGCCGCTTCCCGGAAAGGAAGCGGCTTTTCTTTGGCGCTGTACCCAAAACAGACGGCCGTTCAATCGGCGCGCCGGGAATTCTTTTTACCCCAAATACTCCAAAGCAATCTTTAGCATCCGGCGCACCGGTTCGGCGGCGCCCCACAATAATTGATCGCCGACGGAAAAGGCGCTCAGGTATTCGGGCCCGAGGTTCATCTTGCGAAGGCGACCCACCGGGATATCGAGGGTACCGGTGACCCGGGCTGGAGTTAGTTCCCTCAAGGTCTGTTCCTTGGTGTTTTCCACCAGATAGACCCATTGGTTCTGATTGGCGATGGCCTGCTCGATCTCGGCCAAGGGAATATCGCGTTTGAGCTTGATGGTAAAGGCCTGGCTGTGGCAGCGCATGGCGGAAATGCGGACGCAGCAGCCGTCAATCGGAATGGGCTGGCCGGTGCCCCCCAGGATCTTATTGGTCTCGGTGACGCCCTTCCATTCCTCACGGGTCTGGCCGTTTTCCATGAGGGTGTCGATCCAGGGTATGAGGCTGCCAGCGAGCGGCGCCCCGAAATTGGTGATTGGGAAGGCCGGGTTGCGCAAGGTTTCGACCACGTTGCGATCGAGATCAAGGATGGACGAAGGATGGTCCAGCAGGTTTTCGGCGTTCTCGCCGACCAACCGCATCTGCTCCACCAGTTCCCGCATGTTCTTGGCGCCGGCCCCGGAGGCGGCCTGATAGGTCTGGCTGGTGACCCATTCCACCCAGCCCTGCTCGAACAGTCCGCCCAAGGCCATTAGCATCAGGGAAACCGTGCAGTTGCCACCGATATATTTTTTAATGCCCTTGGCCAGTCCCTGATCGATGACCTTGCGGTTCACCGGATCAAGGACAATAATCGCATCCTTATCCAGGCGCAGCTTGGAAGCGGCATCAATCCAGTAGCCCTGCCAGCCCAATTGCATCAGTTGCGGATAAATTTCAGCAGTATAACTGCCACCCTGACAACTGACGATGATATCCAGATCTTTGAGCAGGCCCGCATTGCGGCCATCGAGCAGTTCATAAACCGTACCGTTGACGGTTGGGCCGGCCTGACCGGCCTGGGAGGTGGAAAAAAAACGGGGCTCATAGCCGTCAAAATCCCCTTCTTGCCGCATCCGCTCCATGAGCACGGAACCAACCATGCCGCGCCAACCAACAATACCTACTCTTTTCATAGCTTCCTTCTGCTGTTGATCACGATCTGATGTTGCGACGACCGAGATATTATTGAATTCGAAAATACTTTTTCAACTCTTCCGCAATCACCGGGGCCACAGAATAAATCTGCAAGAGTGCATCGCTCTCCCGCCCTGGATAGGTGTCGGCTCCGATAATGCAGCCGATGCCTTTTTCGACAAATCGTTCCCGGGCCCCCCCGGACAGGACCAGATGGGTGGCCATCACCATCACCCCGATTGCCCCGGCCTGGTAGCAGCGGTCCACGGTCTGCAACATGGAACCGCCGGTGCGAATCATATCGTCGCAAATGATCGCGGTTCGCCCTCGGACGGCCCCGGACAACTGGCCGACAATGGTCTGGTCGACATCGTACCGATCCTTGTTAGCGGCGGTATGCGGGCACCCCAGCAGCCCCGCCAGCCGCGCCACCCGCTTGCTGAAACCGTAATCCGGCGACACCAGCACCATATTCTCCAACCGCAGCTGCCGGATTTTTTCGGCGGCCACTTGTTCGGTCCAGAGGTGGCGGGTGCGGACCTCACCGGTGTGGGCGTGCATCACCGATTCCGAATGGAGATCGATAAAGGCGACAAAATCGGGCCGGGCCCTGAAGATCTGCCGGGTACGGGTGATCCCCTTGGGGATCTCACCGGACTCGGGTTTGGCACGCTCCATGGTGGAGTAGCCCAGATAAGGAATGACCACATTGACCGACAAGGCATTCCAAAATCGCGCCCCGGCGATCAGGTCGATCAGTTCCTGGTGGGCGGTGTCATCCGGGGTATTGGCAATGATCACCAGGTCGTGGCCGGCAATGTCACGGGGAAAGGCATGAAAGATTTCACCGTCGGCAAAGGTCTTAGTGATCATCTCGGTCACCGGGACATCGAGTTCCCGGGCGACCTCGGCGGCCATCCGGGCGGCGGAGCGGTTACTGATCAGAATGAGATTCTTCCGTTTCGACATGCCTCTTCCTCGCTGGTAATTTTACTTGGCAGCCAAAATCTCCTTGACGACGGCATCGCCCAGAGCGACGGTCGAAACCGGGGTGACGCCGGCGGGAGCGATGTCCTGGGTCATAATTTTTTTATCGAGGATACTGGCAACCGCGGCTTCGATGGCGCTTGCGGCCGGCTCCTGGCCCAGGCTGTACTTGAGCATCATTGCCGCCGAGAGTATCTGGGCGATTGGATTGGCGATCCCCTGACCGGCGATATCCGGGGCGGAACCGCCGGCCGGCTCGAACATGCCGAACTTGGAACTATTGAGACTGGCTGAAGCCAGCATGCCCATGGAACCGGTGAGCATGGCGGCCTCATCGGAAATGATATCGCCAAACATGTTGCCGCAGAGCATGACGTCGAACTGATGCGGGTCGCGCACCAGTTGCATGGTGGCGTTGTCGATGTAGATGTGGTTGAGCTCGACATCGGGGAAGTCTTTGGCCACTTCATTGACCACTTCGCGCCAGAAGACCATGCAGGTGAGGACATTGGCCTTGTCCACCGAGGTAACCTTGCGGTTGCGCAGCCGGGCGGCCTCAAAGGCCATGCGGGCGATGCGTTCGATCTCGGAGCGCTTGTAGATTTTGGTGTCCCAGGCCCGTTCCTCGGGACCGCTGCCCTCGCGCCCCTTAGGCTGGCCGAAATAGATGCCCGAGGTCAGCTCGCGCACCACCAGGACATCAAAACCGTCGCCGACAATGTCCGCCCGAAGCGGACAGGCCGCGGCCAGCGATTTGAACACCTTGGCCGGGCGCAGGTTGCAGAAGAGATCAAAATGTTTGCGCAGGGGCAGCAGCGCCGCCCGTTCCGGCTGCTCGGCCGGGGGCAGGCTCTCCCACTTGGGTCCGCCCACCGAGCCGAACAAGATAGCCTCGCTCGCTTCACAGACCTTCAGGGTCGACGCGGGCAGGGCCTCGCCATGATTATCGATGGCAATGCCGCCAACATCGGCAGTTGTGTACGCAAGGGAGAAACCGAATTTTTGCTGAACCGCATCCAGTACCTTGATGGCCTCAGCCATCACTTCCGGGCCAATGCCGTCACCGGCCAAAACCGCAATCTTATGTGCCATAGTATTCCTCATATGCAGACGGAGGGTATCCGTTATCGTATTAATGAATCAGAACAAAATTGTTTACTACCAGATCAAAGGCATTTATTCCAGAAAGAAGTATCAGTAAATCCCCACCACCGCCAGCAGTCGGGGGACGCCGGTGAGCGGCAGGGCCAAAGGCTTGGTTTCGATGATCCGCCAGGGTCCGAAAGCCATCTCCTCTATCCCGGCCAGAGCTTCCTCGCGGGCCAGCATGAGGATAACTTTGGTTTCGGCAGTGACCAGCGACCGCACCAAGGGCAGGAAGAGACCCGGCTCGGCCACCGCCCGGCTGGTAATATGGGAAAATCGCCCCTGCCAGGCGAGGGCATGGGGCTCAATCCGATCGGCCACCACCTCGACGTTGTTCAACTGCAAGGTGCGAAGCAGGTGACGGAGAAAGGTGACCCGTTTCTGGCGCGGCTCCACCAGGGTGAAGCGGGCCTCAGGCAGGACGCAAGCCAGCACCAAACCGGGGAAGCCGGCACCGGTGCCAACATCGAGCAGATGTACCTCGCGGCTCCCCTCGGCGAGCAACAGGGGCAGGAGGGTGAGCGAGTCGAGGAAATGATTTCCCAGGATCTGGACTTCCGGGGTATCGCGGGCGATCAGGTTGATCCGCCGGCTCCATTTGGTCAGCTCACCAAAATAGATCAGGAGCCGGTCGAGTTCCGCGCTACCGAGGGCGATTCCCAGTTTTCCGGCACCTTCCTGAAGGAGTTTGCGCTTATCAAGCACCGACCCGTACCGCCACCGAATTTCCATGGGCGGTCAAACCCTCGAGGGCGGCCAGCCGCCGGATATGAACACTATCGGCCACCAGGGCCTGGCGGGAATAGGAGATGATCGAGCTTTTTTTCAAGAAGGTCTCCACCCCCAGGGCCGAGGAGATCCTCGCCGTACCCATGGTCGGCAGGACATGGTTGGGACCGGCGACATAATCGCCCACAGCCTCCGGTGTCCAGGAACCGAGGAAAATCGCGCCGGCGTGGCGAATGCGCGGCAGCCACTGCCAGGGCTCCCTGACCTGCAGTTCCAGATGTTCGATGGCAATTTCGTTGGCCAAATCCATCGCCTCTTCCAGGCTGTCGACCAGCAGGATCAAGCCCCGAGCCGCCAATGCAGTCCGTGCAATATCGGCCCGCGGCAACTGCGGCAACTGCTGCTCCAGTTCCCGGAACACCTGAGCGGCCAATTCCTCACTGGTGGTGATCACCATGGCCAGGGCCTGGGGATCGTGCTCGGCCTGAGCCAGCATGTCGGCGGCGACAAAGGCGGCTTCAGCGGTTTCATCGGCCACGATCAGCACCTCGCTGGGACCAGCGATCATATCGATCCGTACCCGGCCCATCACTTGGCGCTTGGCCTCGGCCACATATTGGTTGCCCGGCCCGACAATCACATCCACCGGAGCAATGGTGGCGGTGCCGTACGCTAACGCGCCGATGGCCCAGGCTGATCCGACCTTGTAAATTTCTGTGATGCCGATCTCGCGGGCCGCGACCAATAGAGCCGGACTGACGCCTCCCTCGGGATTAGGCGGAGTCACCATCACCCGCCGCTGCACACCGGCTATCTGAGCCGGAATACCGTTCATCAGCACCGAGGACACCAAGGGAGTCGAGCCCTCTTTGCCGCCCGGCACGTAAAGGCCCGCCGAGTCCACCGGGCGCACCAGCCGGCCGGTGATGGTCCCATCCTCGCGGGTCAGCATCCAGGAATCCTCAAGCTCGCGCTCATGGAAGGTGCGGATCCGATCGGCCGCAAACCGCAAGGTCTCACGAAAAGCCGAATCCACGGCCTGCTGCGCCCGTTCAAATTCTTCGGGGGTAACCCGCAGGGTCTCCATAGTCATCGCCGGGCTGTCGAATTGCCGGCAGTAATCAAGCAACGCCGCATCCCCTTCATGCCGGACTCGGGCAAGAATGGCGTCTACCGCAGCCCGGCAGCCGGTGTCGGTTTCTTCGGCAAACCGATTGCGCAAGGCCTGCATGCAATGCCGCCCTTCCGGGGAATTGCTTCGAATCGTCTGAATCTTCATAATCTCGTCACCTGCGTCCATCTCGTTTACGATATACGATATAAGCCGAAAAACGATCTCCGGATAAAAAGCCGTTTTATTAGCATGAAAGAGGTTGGTTTGTCAATGTTTGGCCCCGCCGCATGCAGGCGTTTGCAACCTCAGCCGCCATGACGATGAAACCATTTTTCCACTTCCTGCGTGGAAAAGGATTTGACCACTGGGCGGCCATGGGGACAGTGCGAGAAGACCTCGCCGGCCTGCATCTGCTGCAGCAGTTTGAGCATCTCCACTGGCTGCAGTCGGTTGCCGGCCTTGATCGCCGCCTTGCAGGCCATGGAGGCCAGCAGATCATCGACCGCTTGGGGCACGGGGCGAAGGCCTTCCGCCTGCACCGGCCCCCTGAGTGCGTCCAGCGTCTCCCGCAGCAGCGCCCCGGGATCGACGTGGCTGACCAGGGCGGGGACGCTCTTGACCACATAGGTGGTATCGCCAAAAAAATCGGCCTCCAGCCCAAGGGCGGCCACTTCGGCCGTTCGACGATCGAAGGTTTCTGCCTGCGTCGGCGTCAGTTCGACGGTCAACGGAAACAGCAAAGCCTGCCGGGGCACTTTGGCCGCCAGATACCCTTGGCGGAGTTGGCCGAAGAGGAGCCGCTCATGGGCGGCATGCTGATCGATGACAATAAATTCACCGTCCTTTTCGCAAAGCAGGTAGAGGGAGAAGAGCTGGCCGATCAAGGTCAGACCGGCATAATTCGCGGTCGTCCCCTGGCTGACCGGGGGAGATAAAGAGGCGGGCGTTTCGACGGCGGCTGCCTGATATGCAGGTTCCGGGAAAAAAGCCCCCGACGGTCGGGAGACCGGCTTCGTCGACGGCAAGGGCACCTGGCAGTGGACCACCGGCTCGGCAGTGGCCAGGGGAGCAAAGGAGGGCACCGCCAACTGCGGCTGCGGCAGCCCCTCCGACTGCGACGGCGACCAGGGCGCAGGCTCTCGCTCCGTCGGCGGTTGTGGCGGCGACGAGGCGAAGAGGCTGGCTCTAAGGGTCTGCTGATACGCCCCCATGGCGGCCGCCACCTGGTCGACGACAAACCGATGGACCACCTCGCTTTTTCGAAAGCGGACCTCGCGCTTGGAGGGATGGACATTGACATCGACCTGATCGGGCGCAATCGATAACAGCAAGGCCCCCGCCGGCTGATAGCCTTTCATGAGAAAACCCTGCAACCCCTCATGGACAGCATGCCGGAGCATCGTATCCTGCACCGGCCGGTTATTGACCAGGAGCCGCAACCGGGCTGTCGCGGCGGCGGCTACTTCAGGCAAAAGCAGATACCCGGTCAGCTCCATCTCGCCGCGCTCGTCGGCCGTCATCGACTGAAGCGGCAGCAAGCGGCCCGGGTAGCGGAAGACCGCGCGGATCCGCTGTTCCAGATCCGCGTCCGGATGATAACTCAGCACCTCTTTACCATCGACCTGGAGGCTGAAGCCGATGTCCGGATGCGCAAGGGCCTGGTTTTTCACCACCTCTTCGATGTGATGCATCTCGGTGCGCGCGGACTTGAGGAATTTTTTCCGCACGGGCATGTTGCCGAACAGATGCCGCACCTCGATCACCGTGCCCCGGGCGCAACCGTCCTGATGCACAGCCTGCAGGCTGCCGTAACGGATCTCCGCCCGGGTGCCGAGGTCGTGCTCACGGGGCCGGGAGAGAATGGTCAGCCAGGAGACCGAAGCAATACTGGGGATAGCCTCACCACGGAACCCCAAGGTGGCGATCGCGACCAGTTGCCCTTCGTCCCGGAGCTTGGAGGTGGCGTGCCGCTCGAGGCAAAGCAGGACATCGTCGCCATCCATGCCCTCGCCGTTGTCAGCGATCCGCAGTAGTCCGCTGCCGCTGCCCTCGACGTGGATATCGATCCGGGTGGCGCCGGCATCCAGGCTGTTTTCCAACAGTTCCTTGACCACCGAGGCGGGCCGCTCCACCACCTCGCCGGCGGCGATCTGGTTGGCTAACTGTTCTGAAAGAATCCTAATTCGTGACACAATGCGTTGGAATTGAAAGTTTTTTTAGAGGTGCTGAAATCCTGCAATCATGGTAATTACCAAGAGAAAGATCTTGGACAGCCGATGCGCAGCACCCTTTTCCCGAACAACTGCGGGAGCAAGCCGCGCCCTTTTTTTAAAATCAACACTACTGTTTCTTGCCCTGCTTGTCCACCATACCCGATGCAAAAACAGATCCGCTCTCGCAACCACCCCCTTATCGGGGCTGGATTTTGGATCAGCGCCATCTCACCCATTTGCTGCTCGCCACCGCGGGCCTGGCCACCCTGCTGATCGGCGTGGTTCTGGCCTGGTTTATGGCGCTTCCCGATATCCGTTCGGCCGAGGATTATCGGCCGCAGGTAGCGACCCTGATTCTTGATCGCAATGGCCGCCCCATCGACTCCATTGCCAAGGAGTTCCGAATCGTCATTCCTTATGCCGCGATGCCTCCACTGTTGCCCCAGGCCTTTGTCGCTGCCGAGGACAGCCGCTACTGGGAACACACCGGCCTGGATGGCTGGTCGATTTTTCGGGCGGCCTTCAATAATCTTCGCTCCGGGCGCAAGAGCCAGGGGGGCTCGACCATCACCCAACAGGTCACCAGAGCCTTGCTGCTCACTCGAGAAAAGAGCTATCAACGCAAAATTGCCGAGGCCGTCCTCTCTTTCAGGCTGGAAAAACTCCTGAGCAAGGAAGAGATCCTCTTCATTTATCTCAACGAGATTTACCTGGGCGAGGGCGCCTATGGGGTCGAAGCCGCGGCCCGGACCTATTTCGGTAAAAAGGCCGGACAGTTGACCCTGGGAGAAATTGCGCTACTGGCCGGTCTGCCGCAGTCGCCGAGCAACTATTCCCCGATCAAACAACCGGAATCGGCCAGGATCCGGCAGCGCTATGTACTCAACCGCATGGCCGAGGACGGCATGATTACTGCCGACGACGCCCGTACCGCTTTTGAGCAAGGCTTGCAACTGGCCGGCGACTGGCGCAAGTCGCTCAATGGCTATTTCGCCCACTATGTCCACAACCAGTTGCTCTCCCGGTACACCGAGGCTGATATCTGCCAGAAGGGGCTGACTGTGGCCACCACCATCGACAGCGACCTGCAACTGGCGGCGGCGCAGGCCATCGCCGACGGCGTGGCCAAGGTGGTCGAACGGCATCCCATGCAGGCCGAACCACAGGGGGCGCTGGTGGCGCTCGATACTGCCAGCGGCCGAATCCGGGCAATGATTGGTGGGGTTGATTTCAACGAAACCCAATACAACCGAACCCTGCAGGCCAACCGCCAGCCGGGTTCGGCCTTCAAACCTCTACTTTTTGCCGCGGCCTTGGAACAGGGCCTTGCCCAGGGCACCGTGCTCATTGACACCCCGCTCTCCCTGCCCAGCGGCGGCGACAAACTATGGCAACCACGAAATTTTAAAAATGAATATCACGGCTCACTGACCCTGACCGAGGCTCTGGTACGATCAAGCAACGTAGCTGCCGTTCGCCTACTGCAGCAAACCGGCCTGGATAACGTCATCCATCTCGCCAAGAAAATGGGGATCACTTCGCCCCTGCAAACCGACCTGACCTTGGCCTTGGGAGCCTCCCCGGTTTCGATACTGGAAATGACCGCAGTCTATACCGCGTTCAACAATCAGGGCATGTACCATGCGCCCGTAGGCATCACCAGGGTCAGCGATCGGGATGGCCGGGTCACGCCCTGGCCGCAGTCAGCCGTCCAACAGGTACTCTCAAAAGACACCGCCGCCTGGATTACCGCAACGCTGACTCAGGTGATTCAACGGGGTACGGGGAAAAACGCCGCCGGCATCCCCGGTGCCAGCGGCAAAACCGGGACCACCGACAACAACGTCGACGCCTGGTTTATCGGCTCCGTTCCGGACCTGACCGCCGGAGTCTGGGTTGGCTATGACCGTAACACCTCGCTAGGTGATGGCGAAACCGGTGGGCAGGCTGCTGCCCCCATCTGGAAAAAATTCATGCTCCACGCCGTCAACTAACAGAGGTACGCTCGCATGACCACCCAGGACGCCTATTTTATTGAATCCTACTACAGCGGCACGGCGGCGGCAAAACTGACCGCAGCCCGCGAATTGTACAACCGCCATGCCCATCGCCTGACCGGGTCTTACCTGATCGGAGAGGAATTGGAGCTATTGCAGCGCCACGCCCTTGCCCTTGACCGACACATGCAGGTCATGCATCTTGGCCGACTCTGCAGCCAATGCGCCACCCATCCAGACGGTGGTTGCTGCAGCGCCTACATGGCCGACAACACCGACAGCATCCTGCTGCTCACCAACCTGCTCCTGGGGATCAAGGTGGACTGCCAGCATAATGATGCAGCAAACTGTTGTTACCTAGGCGAACGCGGGTGCCTTTTTTTGATCAAACCTTTTTTCTGCTTGAACTATAACTGCAAAACTATCCTCAACGCCGCCGATCCCCTGAGCCTTGCAGTCCTGTATCAGGCAACCGGGACGCTCCTGCGCCAGCAAAGTCGGATGGAGACCTTGCTGCTCGAAGCGCTCCGCCCTGGCAACCAGGAACTGAGGAACAGCTGAGCTGGCCGCGACCGGCAATCTCAGCGACAGTTTGAACCCCTTAATTTGGGAGATAGACCATGCCTGTTTTTGCCTCGATCCCCACCTCCCTGGGCGCCTTCACCCTGGTGGCCGATGCAGTCGGCCTTTGCGCCCTCTCTTTTCCGGGAAAAGCGAGCCCCAGAGCCTCCGCTTCTCCTGTGGAAATGGCCGTTCATCCTCTCATCAGGGAAGCCAGCCGACAACTGCTGGCCTATCTCAACGGGACCCTGCGCGATTTCGACCTACCGCTCTCGATCCAGGGGACCCCCTTCCAACTCCAGGTTTGGGAGCAGCTCCGAGCCATCCCCTATGGCCAAACCCAGACCTATGGAGAGCTCGCCGAAATGGTCGGAGGAAGGCATAAGGCCAGAGCCGTGGGTGGTGCGGCCCAGGCCAACCCTCTGGCCATTATCATCCCCTGTCACCGCTTGATCGGGGCGGGTGGTGGCCTGACTGGTTTCGGCGGCGGATTACCGATGAAACAGGCATTGCTCGAACTGGAAGGTTGCACTATCCGCAGCATGAAAAAATATAACTAAAAGAAATAAGCGATACGTCAAACAACATCTTCATTTCAGGGAGGAAAGCATATGGTGGATATAATCATTGGGTCGATACCCCCAACCGGATCGCCGACCAACAAACCCCCGGCCAGCGGTGTACCGGTTGAGGCCGAACTGCTCCATATCCGCGAACCGCGCCAGCGCATCACCGGACCGCTTGGCCAGGAACGCCGCAAACAGGCACGCCGGGACCCTCTGAACGGCAGAGTCCTCACCCTGCTGATCCCTGACGGCACGCACCTGCCCAAAGATCTGGATGGAAAAACCTACAAGGTCCTGCTTCGGTTTATGAAGAAATAAAAAAAGCCCCCCACCGCGATGCGGTGAGAGGCCCTAGTTTTTCCAGGAAAAGGCTGCGCTTTAGAACGGTCGCAACACCCAGATGCCGCAAGGGCAGGTGTCGGCGCAGAAGCCGCAGGCAATGCATTTGCTGTCGTCAGAGACATACTCGTAATCCACCCCGTCAGGACTGGCGGGCTTATCCTGACGAGTAATGGCATTGGTGGGACAGATAGTCTCGCAGAGATGACAATCGCGACAGGAACCACAACTCAGACAACGGGCAGCCTGCTGGTCTTCGGTTGCGCCACGGTCGGTCACCGGATCGTAATGGGCCAGAGTCAGGTCTTCATAGCGGATCAACTGCTGCCGGAACGGCACCCAGGGTTCCCCTTTGAACTTGGCCAGAAGATATTCTGCGGTGCGCTTGCCTGCTCCCAGGGCGTTGGTCGCCAGGCCGGGACGCTCGACATCGCCAATCGCGAAGATCTTGTCATCGCTGGTGCGACCGGCGTCGTCGGTCTTGACCCAGGAAGCCCCGCCGACCTTGACCACCTCCACCGTATCCGGCAGAAAGGGCAGACTGGGGATATCGCCGATCGAAATAATAACCGTCTGCGCAGGAATAACGGTGCCGTCAGCACCAACCAATCCTTCCGCAGTCACTTCCCTGGTCATAACCGGCCATTTGAAAGTGGCGCCCAAGGCCTCGGCCGCTTCCCGCTCCTTGCCGAAAGCCAGGGGTTTCTGGATATCGACCAGCACCACCTGCTCAGCTCCCAACCGGTAGGCCTCGGCAGCAACGTCGCAGCCGACGTTGCCGGCACCGATAATGACCACCTGCTTGCCGGTGGGCATGGGTTTGGCGCTCTTGGCGGCCTTAAGATATTCGAGCGCGGGGATAACCCGTTCGTGCCCTGGGAACGACAAGGTTCGAGGCTGATGGGTACCGACCGCCACCACCACATAATCAAAATCTTTTTTCAGTTCCTCGACTTTGTCTTTGCTCAGGCTGACCCCGAGATTGACATGGAGATTTTTGGTTTTGAGGAATCGCGCCACCTCGGTCTCCCAAACTGCCTTGGAAAGCCGTTCCCAAGGAATGGTCTGGGCCAGTTTGCCGCCGAGCACAGTGTCGCGCTCAAAGATGTGGGCTTCAACACCGCCCAAGGCCAAATGCCAGGCTGCCGCCATCCCGGCCGGGCCGCCGCCGATGATCGCCACCCGTTTACCGGTGCCTGGCAGTGCTTCCGGTGGATCGACCAGTTGCACCGCCCGTCCAAGTACCGAGGCGTCAATACTGTAATCGACCTTTTCCCGGCTGCAGTTCTGGATACAGAGATTAGGGCAGATAGTGCCGCAGACCGAGGCTGGAAATGGGGTGTAGCGCAGCAGCATTTCGTAGGCTTCGACGTTGCGGCCTTCGCGGATCATCCGCAGCCGATCGATGGTCGGAATGTGGATCGGACAGTAAAAGGTGCAAGGGGCCGCACTGCTCCGGTTATTCCAGAAGGGTTTTTTGCGGCGGAATTCGCCGGTTTCGACCACGCCGATCAGGCTGCGTTCCAGCCCGGGCGCGATGTCACGCAACGGATCACCACCACCAAAGGCCTGGTCCCAAATCCGCTTACGGAACTCCG
>JAFLKR010000033.1 GCA_019163135.1 Desulfobulbaceae bacterium
TCCCACTGCCCACGCCTATGCCCTGCGAAACTTAAAAGCCAACCGGAAGATAGCCGGCGTCCGTTTCCTTGAGGGCGATGTCGCCCAGGTACTGCCGAAGCTTGACCGCAAATTTGACCGGATCCTCGTCGTCCTGCCCCATGGGGGTGAAGTCCTGCTCCCTTTTGCCCTGAACGCGCTCAAGCCAGGCGGGCATCTTCATTTCTACGACATGCAGGCCAAGGATTGCCGCAGCGCCACACTCGCAAAGGTAGAGGCCACCTGCCGGGAACAAGGCCGACGGATACAACCCGACGGAATGGTACGTTGCGGGCACTGCGGCCCGACCTTGTACCGAATCTGCCTGGACGCCGTGATCAATGCCAGTTAAGCAAGCGCGGAACCGGGTTGGTACACTCTTCGCTTTATTTGCATCTCTTGGCTGCCTGTGCTATCTTCGCCCCACTAAAGGGCCTATCTGCAGCAGACCTGCCCCAACCCCTCATCAGGAGAAAAACCGATGGACACCACCGGTTATGTGAAAAAACAGACCCTGTATCTAGCGATGGTCGCGGCCCTGATCCTCGGCTTCCTCGGTGGCGTGATCTATTCCGTCTACCGCACTCCGGCTGGAGATATGCAGCCGCAGGCAACCAATCAATCGCAAGAAGCAACCGCAGCTCTTGCTTCCCTGGAAAAGGCCACCCGGGACAACCCCTCCAATGGCCAGACCTGGGTGGACTTGGGACACGCCTATTTCGATACCGGCCAGGCCAAGCAGGCCATTGCCGCCTATGTCAAAGCGCTGGAACTTGAACCCGAAAACCTCAATGTCATGACCGACCTCGGGGTGATGTACCACCAGGACAATCAGCACGCGAAGGCCATCGAACTTTTTGACCAGGTCCTGAAACTCGATTCCAAACACGAACAGGCTCGGTTCAACAAAGGCGTGGTGGTGCTGGTCGGATTCAATGACCGTAAACGGGCCATTGCCGAATGGAAAACACTGGTGGAGTATCATCCCATGGCGGCGGCCCCTTCCGGAAAAATGGTGGCCGATCTAATCGAACAACTGGAGAAAGAAGATCAAACAAAAAAATAGGGCCTGATCGAAGCCCTTTGCCGACGAGCGCCGGCGAGACCTGCGGCTGTGCCTCATTTATCAATTGCCCTGATGGAACGCATCGCCGCAATTGACGGTGGATGCCCGGTTTCCCGCTTGACAGCCTTTTTTATCACCTTTATATTTTTGACTCTTACATTCTTTTTTGTACAAAAGTTTATTTCTTGATCGCAACAGCCATCCTGAGTGGGACCTTAAACCAAAGAAAGGAATACTTTATGAGTAAAATCACAGGTTCACAAGCCATTATCAAATGTCTGCAGGAAGAGGGCGTGGAACTCCTGTTCGGATATCCCGGCGGTGCGGTCATCGAACTCTACGACGAACTGTGTAAGAGCGGCATCCGCCACATCCTGGTTCGCCACGAACAGGGCGCTGTGCATGCGGCCGACGGGTTTGCACGGGCCACCGGCAAGGTCGGCGTTGCCCTGCTGACCTCCGGCCCCGGAGCCACCAACGGGGTCACCGGCATTGCCACCGCCTACTGCGATTCCATTCCGATCGTGGTGCTGACCGGCCAGGTGCCACGAGCTCTGATCGGCAACGACGCCTTCCAGGAAGTCGATATCGTCGGCATTACCCGGCCCTGCACCAAGCACAACTATCTGGTCAATAATCCCGAAGATCTGGTGCCGGTGCTGCGCGAGGCCTTTTATCTGGCAGCCTCCGGCCGACCTGGCCCGGTGCTGGTCGATCTGCCCAAGGACATCATAGCCTCGATGATTTCCTATCCGCCGAAAAAGAAAGAGCCGATCAAGATGCAGACCTACCAGCCCAATACCGATCCGCATCCGGGCCAGGTGGAAAAGGCCTGTCGTGCCTGCATCAAGGCCAAACGACCGGTGCTCTATGTCGGCGGCGGGGTCATCCTCTCCAACAGCAACGAAGAACTCACCCAGCTGGCCCGGCGGCTCAACATCCCGGTCACCATGACCCTGATGGGCCTGGGCGGTTTCCCGGGCACCGATCATCTGTCGCTGGGCATGCTCGGGATGCACGGCAGTTACGCCGCTAATATGTCAGTGGCCAAGAGCGATCTGCTGATCGCCGTGGGCTCCCGTTTCGACGACCGGGTCACCGGTCGCCTCGACGCCTTTGCGCCGCTGGCCAAGATCATCCATATCGACATCGACCCCACCTCGATCAGTAAAAACGTCGGGGTTGACATTCCGATAGTCGCCGACTGTAAGCTGGCCCTCCAAGCCATGAACTGCTGGCTGGATAAATCCAGCGAATACAAAGCCGAGGAGGTCACCGAACTTCATCGCCCTTGGGTTGAACAGGTCAAAGAATGGGACGCCAAACACCCTCTGGCCTACATGGAATCCGGCGAGATCATCAAGCCCCAGTACGTCATTGAAAAACTGCACGAGCTCACCGGTGGCAATGCAATTATCACCACCGAGGTCGGTCAGAATCAGATGTGGGCCGCCCAGTTCTACAAATTCAACCACCCCCGCCGACTACTGACCTCAGGCGGACTCGGCACCATGGGCTATGGCCTGCCCGCGGCCATTGGCGCCCAGATGGCCTTCCCCGAAGCCACGGTGATCGATGTGGCTGGCGACGGCTCGATCCAGATGAACATCCAGGAACTGGCCACGGCCAGGGAATGCGGGGCACCAGTCAAGATCGCCATTCTCAACAACAACTACCTCGGCATGGTGCGGCAGTGGCAGGAACTCTTCTACAACCGCCACTACGCCTCCACTGTGATGGAGGTTACCCCGGATTTCGTCGCCCTGGCCCAGGCCTACGGCGCGGTCGGCCTGCGTGCCAAGACCAAGGCCGAAGTGGTACCCGTCATCAAGGAAGCCTTGGCCACTAAAAATCTGGTAATTATGGACTTCTCCATCCACCGGGAAGAAGGCGTTTTCCCGATGGTGCCGGCAGGCAAGGCTACCACCGAGATGCTCCTGGTTTAGGAATCTCCGGGCGCCAAACCGTTGACCGGCAAATGCTGCCGGCAGACTTGAACTGACATCCACCGTCGAACAGGACCTCACGACTATGAAACATACCCTTTCCGTCTTACTGCGCAACCGACCCGGCGCCCTCTCCCGCGTTACCGGACTTTTCAGTGGCCGGTGCTTCAATATCGAAAGCCTCTGTGTCGCTGAAACCTTTGACCCGCAGGTTTCCTGCCTGACTGTGGTCACCCACGGCGAGGCGTCGATCATCGAGCAGGTCACCAAGCAATTACACAAACTCATTGATGTCATCAAGGTCAACGACGTCAGCGAAGGTGAATTCGTCGAACGGGAGATGGCCCTGATTCGGGTCAAGGCCGAAGCCGGCACCCGAGCCGAGGTGCTGCGGATCATCGATATCTTCCGCGGCAAAGTGGTGGACGTCAGCCCCACCTCGTATGCGCTGGAGGTTACAGGTTCCGAATCCAAGATCAAGGCGGTGATCGACATTCTCCGGCCAATGGGCATCAAGGAAATCGTCCGAACCGGAAAAATCGCCATGGCACGTGCGCCAAAAAAATAAAACAGCCCGCTCACCGGCACGCACGCCATCCAGGCGCGCTGTGCATTTAACGCAGCCGGTATCCTTTTCCTTGGATTTTCCATGCAGAAAACTGAAGTTCCCATGGCCTGCGAAGGTTACCCCTTTATTCTGTTCAGCGGTTTTACCACCCTGATCCTCAGCCTGCTCGGCCTCCCCATCCCGGCGCTGTTCGGCCTGCTGCTTACCGGCTTTGTCACCTATTTCTTTCGCGATCCTTCACGGGTGCTGCCGGAGGAAGTTGGGGCGTTTGTCAGTCCGGCCGACGGTAAGGTCATTGTGGTACGCGAAATTGATGACGACCGCTATCTCCAGCAGCGGGTGCAGAAGATCTCCATCTTCATGAACGTCTTTAATGTCCATGTCAATCGCATTCCCCTGGCGGGGACCGTTGAACGCGTCGTGCTGTCACCAGGCAAATTTTATGCTGCGGACAAAGACAAAGCCGTCCTCCATAACGAATCCTGTGCGGTTACGCTGACCACCCCGGACCAGCAGCGTTATACCGTGGTGCAGATCGCCGGCTTGATCGCCCGCCGCATTGTCTGTCGGGTGGAAAAAGGCGACCAAGTAGTCACCGGGCAACGATTCGGATTAATCCGTTTCGGTTCCCGGCTCGACCTGTACCTGCCGCTGTCCGCCCGAATACTGGTCAGTGAAGGACAGGTCGTCACGGCCGGTGAAACCGTCCTCGGTATCCTCAACCCGGCCAGCTCGAAAAACACCGATGAATCCGTTGCCTAACCCCGCACTGTATCGTATAATAATTATTTATTCGGTGGGCGGACAGCCGGAGTTGCTTGGCTTAATCACCGCCAACAAGCCAAGTCGCGCCAACTGCAGGTTTCATTTATTCGCGTCCCCGCATTCGATTACAGACAAACAGACTATCTCCTTTCATTAAGAGCAGACCATGGAAACCGCCCCATCCAATCGTTTTTATATTGTCCCCTGCATGCTAACCATCTGCAGCCTGTTCAGCGGCTTCTATTCGATGGTCTCGTCGATCAACGGCCATTTTCTCGCCGCGGCGGTCGCCATCCTGGTGGCGGGAGTGTTTGATGGCCTCGACGGTCGGGTGGCGCGAATGACCGGTTCGACCTCGACCTTCGGCATGGAACTCGATTCGCTCTGCGATATGGTCGCCTTTGGAGTGGCGCCCGGCCTGCTGGCCTATCTCTGGGCCCTCACCCCATACGGTCGTTACGGCTGGCTGGCAGCTTTTCTTTATGTGGCCGCCACCGCGCTCCGCCTGGCCCGGTTTAATTCCCAGAGTGTAGCCAGCCCAAGTCATGATTTTACTGGTCTGCCCTGCCCGGCCGCCGCCGGCCTGATCGCCACCGCCGTCATGTTCAGCAGCGACGTTTTTCACACCACCGAATCCGTCAAGCATATCTCCCTGGTTGTCTTAGTCTATCTCCTCTCCTACCTGATGATCTCCACCCACCGGTACTCAAGTTTCAAACACGTCGACACCCCTAAGGAAAAACGCTTCCAACTGATTGTCGGTCTGATTTTGCTGTTAATTTTTCTGGCCAGCGATCCCGAAAAAACGCTGTTCCCCGTCGTCCTCCTTTATGTTCTTTCCGGCCCAGTCATGGCCTTCAAAAACCGGTTTTCCAGAAAAAAAGCCCAACCCGTCAGCCAGGAAAACTTGCCGCTCTAATCCGCTCACCGGACTTTCGGATTCTACTCCCTTGCGCATCACAGGCGGCAACGCGCGCGGTCGTAAACTGGCTGCGCCCAAACCGGGGAAAGCCTTCATCCGGCCGACCTGTGATCGAGTTCGAGAAGCCCTGTTTAATATCCTGGGCGACCAGATAGCGGGCCGGTATGTGCTCGATCTTTTTGCCGGGACCGGAGCGATCGGCATTGAAGCCCTTAGCCGAGGGGCAGCCTTCACCTTATTTATCGACCAGTCCCTTGAAGCTGGTCGCTTGATCGAAACCAACCTCCGCACCTGTTGTCCCCAACCGACTGCCGCCTTTGTCCAACTCGACCTGACCACAGCAAACCACCTGCAGTCCCTGCTCGCCAAAGTACCGGAGGCGTCCCGGTTCGACCTGGTATTCATGGATCCTCCATACCAGAAAAATCTAGCGGAACAGGTACTGACAATGGTAGAGAAGTCCGATATCCTTGCCGCCAAAGCCCTGGTAATTGTTGAGGAACAACGGCGTGTCAACTTGCCCGCCGAAATCGGCAGCTTGACCGTCTTTGATCAGCGCCGGTACGGAGAAACGGGGCTATGGTTCTATGGGCGCAAACCCGCTACGATCTGAAATTATGAACGAAACAGTTGCACCAACCGAACCCATCGGCGCCCGAGACACCCCCGCTGTGGCTCTCTACCCCGGAACCTTTGACCCGATCACCAACGGCCATATCGATATTATCAAACGGGGACTCCACCTATTTGACAAGATCATCGTCACCGTCGCCGTCAACGTGCAAAAAACGCCGCTCTTTTCTTTGGAGGAACGATGCGACCTGATCCGTGAATGTTTCAGGACACTTGACGGTCGGGTCGAAGTCGGTTGTACTGAGGGATTGATCGTCGATTATGCCCTCAAAAACAACGCCCATGCCATCATCCGTGGGCTACGGGCCATCTCGGATTTCGACTACGAATTCCAGTTGGCCCTGATGAACCGAAGACTGGAACGTTCGGTGGAGACGGTCTTTCTCATGACCGGTTTCCGCTGGATTTACATCAGTTCCACCGGGATCAAAAACGCCGCCCGTTGCAAGGGCAATATTACCGGCCTGGTGCCGGCGCATGTCGAACTGGCGCTGAAGGAAAAATTTGCCTGATGGGCGCACCGGTAGCCGGTAAAAAGCATCCTGTTGCCACCGCCCCCGGTCGCCGCAACCTGTTGCTGCGCGGCGTGCAATGGATCGCCGCCACTGTTGGTCTCCTCTTTCTCTATCCCCTGCTCCGCTTCACCGCCTTTCGGGTCCCTCCCAAACCCCGCCTGGTCGAAGTACCGGCACCGCTGCCCTTAAGCGGTGTGCACACCAGCCACGATTTCATCCTCTTCGGGACAAAAGAAGGCGCCACCGCAGTCTCCAGAATTTGTACCCATCTCGGTTGCCGGGTCAACTATCAGCAAGACAAAGAGTATATCGAATGTCCCTGTCACCAAAGCCGTTTCACTCCGGCGGGTGAACGAATAGCCGGACCTGCCCAAAAAAATCTGCCCATCTACGACGTCACCTTGAAAAAAGATGCCGATGGCCGGGTCATCTCGTACGTGGTTCAACTCTAATGGACGCTGTCGCTGAGAAAAAAAGCTCCCTGTTGGTACCGTTGCGGTGGTTGATCGCCTATCCTTGGGGCGCTGGCGCGCTGATCAGCCTATACCTTTCGATTATCTCGGGGATTGTGGTGGCCCTGCAGTTCAATGGGATGGAACCCTTCTATTCGACCACCACCATCGAACTGGTGGTGCCTTACGGCTCCTTCTGGCGGGCCCTGCACTACTATTCCAGCCAGGTCTTTTTCCTGCTGCTGCTGGTGCATCTGGGGATAGTGATGTGGAAAAATGAGATGGACTACAAAAGGAGGGCCTGGATACGGCTGTGCGCCACCGTTCCCTGTGGGGTGATGCTGCTGTTCACCGGTTATGTGCTCAGGGGGGACGCCACCGGTGAGGCTGCAGGCGCCATCGCCGAACACATTTGCCTGTCGGTACCGCTGATCGGGCCGGGGCTCAATGATCTTCTGTTCGACCTGGCCGACAGCGGGGTCAACAAAGTGTACGTCCATCACGTCATCGGCCTGGTGGTGCTCGGGGGGATGGCAGTCTGGCCTCACCTCAGACGCTACACCGCCCGCTGGCGGGATCACCTTGTCCTGATCCTGCTCACCATTTTGGTGTCGGTAATGCTCACCGCACCGATGGAACCGAACCGCTTCGGCCTGCTGTTCATCGCCGGCCCTTGGTTTTTCCTCGGCCTCCAGGAACTGCTCCGCTATCTGTCACCGTTTATCGCCGGCGTGGTAACCCCGCTGCTGCCGCTAGCCCTGTTGTTCTGGCTGCCGAAGACTAAAACTGCCCGCGTCTACGCGCTGCTGGCAATCCTCCTCTGGCTCCTGATCTACGCCGTCCTAACCTACCTGTGCCTGCAACGGATCTGAAACCGCTGCCCCAACTCGTCCAATATTCAATCGACCCGCAGCAAAGACAAACGCTCCGGGGCGAGAAAACGATCCAGCAGCACTTCGCCATCAAGACTGCCGAGCGGGGTGATGGCCGAGGCCGTCACCTGCCGGTACACCTCCTCGACCGCTGCCCCGTATTGGAACAGATTATGATGGGATTGCAACCGACTTTGATTGTCTTCGACCACGGTCAAAAGATTGTCCGGATCGGGCAAGGTAGCGGGGCTGATACCGGCACCCTGCTCGAAATCCTGCGCCAAGCGGTGAAGAATTGCCTCCTGCAAGGGTTCGTCAAGCCGGCCAAAATCGACCCGATCATCATGAATCCAGGTGGCCAGCACCCGTGTCAGATCGCCAGTGGCGGGACTTCGGCCATAGGCAGCCAGATTGCTTTGCAGTCCGTCCCGGGCCGCGGCAATCAGCCGATCACGCCCTATCCAGGCCAGGGGGATTTCGAGCCGGTCATAGCTCCAGGGCAGCACGATGCCTTCCTGCTGAAAGCCGGCGGTTATCTCCGGGAGATTGCGGCCGCATACCGGTGTGCCGACCAGCCAGGGTTCCAAGAAGGCCATGCCGAACCCCTCGGCCACACTGGTGGTGACCACCCCGCTGGCCTGACGGAGCAGATCGATAAAACTACAGCCCGGACAACCCGCCATTTCAAAGGCCACCGGCAGCCGGAGTTCTGTGGCGATCTCTTTCCAGCGGGCATAGCGGCCCCACTCCGCCGGATTCTCCGGTCCCGAGGTGGTCGCAAACCGAGTGCCCGTTGGGGCCAGGATCGACCAGAGGAGAAATTCACCCAAATTTTTCCGGCGGATGGCCCGGGTCGGGTAGAGCCATAAGGGCGTAGCGGCTGGCGCGGCCATCGGTTTTTTATCCGCCACCTGCCCAAGGTCCACCGGATTGGGCAGCAGATGGAGATGGTGGCAGGCAAGCCCGGCACCCTGCAGATATCGGCTATCGCGCTGGTTGAGCACGGCGTAATGGAGATGATCGGCTTGGGGGTAGAGCAGTCGGGACAAGGTTCGGGTCTCACCGTCGGCCATTCGGGCCAACATCACCCGGTAGTTGCCGGGACGGCCGTCTTCGGCAAAGTCATGAATCTGAAAGAGCATACGTTCCCCCGCATCGGCGAGGTCAATCAACGCCGCCGGCAAGACCAGACTCTTGCCCAGGCTGTGATTGTGCACGTGCCAGACATCAGGGGCGCCGCCCAGCGCTTCACGTGCCGCAGCCCGCATCTGCAGCGCCAACTCAGCCGGGGTGATCGCCGGACGGTCCCCTTCGTACTGCAGACCGGGCACAACCCGGAAGGCACCCGGAAAATTAAAAACCGGCGGTTTGCCGGTAAGGACCACGGTCGCGAGGCCTCGGGCGCTGAGGGCATTCTGCTGATGGCAGACAATCCTGGTCACTCCGCCAAACTGAAGATGATAATGGACAATGGCGATCCGCATTGCGTAAGTCCCTTCGGCTACTGCCATGTTCCGGTTACGACCATGGGGCGTATTCCCAGACGGCGTCGCGAAATAACCTGCGGCACCAATCCTCGCTTCTCCCGGTAGGCCGCCACTTCGCGCATCGGCGGTCGCTCCTGCTCCACTATCTCAAAGCGTTCCTGATGGTACTGCCCATCCTCCAGGTAGAATTGCTGCAGACCGGCGTGTGCCTGCGGGGCCTCGAGCAAAATCCCCCGCTGCTGCAGCCGTCTGCCCAGCACCTGCAAAACCGCATAGGACATCCGCCCAAGTTCCCGGTTGGTCCGACTGCGATGATGCCGCTGCTCCAAGTCTGTCTGACCAAAAACTCCGAGCCCGTAGGTGGCATGGACATCAATAAGGTGGGCGGTCTCCACCCCGTAGCCTACTGGAAAAGCCAGCCGCTCCAGGATGTGCCTGCGCACGGCATACTCACCGGAAAGCGGCTGAATCATGGCGGTCAGTTCGGGGAAATAGAGCGAAAAAAACGGGCGGATCAGGATTTCCGTCACCCGGCCGCCGCCCAGGGCACCGTCGATGCCGTCACGGCAAACCGGCCGTTCATAGAACGACTTGACATAGCCAAGCTCTGGACGGTGTAACAGGGGACCGACCAGCCCGGTGACGAAACGAGGGTGCATGTTGGTGATATCGCCATCCAAGAAGATAATAATATCACCCTTGAGTTGATAAATAGCCTTCCATAAATTTTCGCCCTTTCCACAATAATGGCCCATATCCGGGAGGATATCCGCAGCGCGGTATACATCGGCACCCGCGGCAGCCGCCAACGTCCGGGTTTGATCCATGCTGCCAGAATCGATCACCGCAATCTCATCGAGCAGGGGATAATGCTCCTGCAACTCGGCACGCAACTGCGCCACCACCTGCGCGATGGTCCGGGCCTCGTTCAGAGTCGGGATGCAGAGCGAGAGGGTCAATTGCCCCTCGTTCTTCCGCCGAACGAGCTCCGCCACATCGGTAAACTGCCCGTGATGGAACGTATTGGTTTCCAGCCATTGGCCAGGTTTATCCATAACACCCCGCAAGGTAACCCCGCTTTGCACTAGTGACACAAGGGAAGTGAGAATCAGGCGTTAAAGCCGCAGCCTGTTACGGCCCCACGTCGGGGCCAGCAACTTGTAAAAAATAAAAAACCATAATAAATTTCAGTTAGTTCGATTATATTGGCTCTGGATTGCCAAAGTCAAGTTATGGTTTGCACGCACAGGCTATAATTGGATTAGCGAATTTTTTAAAAAATTCAGCCGTCCCCCTTTTCAGCTTTTTCACCTTTTGGGAATCGGCCAGAACCGGCGGAGCCTTTACATCCGGCCATGGCGGATGATGGAGAGCAGCAACCAGAACCCCATGATGCCGGCCACCAAAAAACCGATCAGGCCGATGATTGGAATACTATGCCAGTGTGGGGGAATATCGGAAAGAATGATCAGGGAACTGCCGACGATCAGGGCTGCCAAAACAATGGCAAAGGCAATGCGGTTGGACACCCGGTCGAGGGCGGCACCGAGTGCTTTCAGCCCCCGGTGCTCGAACTCGAGCCGCATTCGGCCGCTACGGAGCTGATAGAGAATCGTGCGTAACTCCTCCGGCAGATCGCGCAGCAGATGGATGTAGGCACTGCCGGTCAGCGAGAGTTCCTCGGCAATGCGGCCGGGCTGCATCCGCTCGAGCCGAATCCTGCGCATGAAAGGCTTAGCCAGACGGATCAGTTCGAGTTTGGGATCGAGCATCAGGCCGACGCCCTCGACGGTGGTCAGGGCCTTCATCATCTGGTAGAGACTGGGCTTGAACGAAAGTTTGTGCCGGGTGACCAGGTCAAGCAGATCCTGGAGAATTTTTCCGGCCTCCAATTCCTCTAAAGGTCGATAAAGATACATATCCATCAAACTACCCAGATCGCTAGCCAGACTTTCACGGTCCACCTCGCCCAGTTGGATGGTCACCTTGAGCACGCCGCTGACGATCTTGCGTTCATCACCCGCCACCAGATCGAGCACCAGATTGGTGAAGTCCTCCCGGTCTTTGCGCGACAATCGTCCCATCTGGCCGAAATCGATGAAACAGACCACATTGTTTGGCAGGATGAAAATATTACCCGGATGGGGATCGGAATGAAAAAAACCATGAATGAAGATCTGCTCCATCACCAGATTGGCCCCGCGCTCGGCAATCAGGGTGAGATCATACCCCTGCTCAGCCAGGACCTCGACCTTGGAAGACTTGATCCCGAGTACGTATTCCATCACCAGGACACGGTCGGTGCTTAATTCCGGGTAGACCAGCGGCACGTGGATGGCAGGGTTGCCTTCGAACTGGCGGCTGAATCGCTGAATATTGGCCAGTTCGATCGAAAAATCGATCTCCCGGCTGAGGCTGCGGGCGAACTCATGAACAATGGCCGAGGGCCGGTGCCCCTGAACCTCCTCGAGGTACTGCTCCATCAGATCGGCGATATGGGCAAGGATCTCGAGATCAACGGCGATGATATTCTCGATGCCGGGCCGTTGCACCTTGACCACCACCTCGGCCCCGCTGTCGAGACGGGCCCGGTGTACCTGGCCGATTGAGGCGGCGGCCAGGGGCTCGGTGTCGAAGTAATGAAAGATTTCCTCCGGGGCACGCCCCAGTTCTTCCTGGAAAATAGTATTGACCTCTTCCAGGCTGAAAGGCGGAATATCATCCTGGAGTTTGGCCAGTTCATCGAGGAAATCAGCGGGAATCAGGTCAGGACGAGTGGAGAGCAACTGCCCCAGCTTAATGAACGTCGGCCCCAACTCTTCAAAAACCATCCGTAAGCGCTCGGGTCGGGAAAGGCGGACGACTTGCTCCCGCGGCTTACGGTTGATCATCTGCAGCCCGGATTCCAGGTACTGATCGATGTGCAGACGATCAACCAGATCGTTGAAGCCGTATTTGAACAAAACCCGCAAAATCCGGTGATAGCGGTTGAGGTGCCGGTAGGTCCGACCGATAGCCCCGAGCTTCCTGATGCTGAACATGCGAGGTGCTACTCGCCTTTTTCCCGGTTTGTAGCCACCTGCAGTTCCTCGATCTTGCGCTGGAGTTCCGCTAGTTCATCTTTAGTGGCCAGATTAAGTTGATTAACCCGGTCCTCGACCCGTTTATTGATCCAGAGATCAAGCTGATCCTTGGCCTTTTCCGACTTGCGCAGCAGGTCATCGACAAACTGCCTGCCCTCCTCCTGAGACAGCTTCCCTTTTTCAATCAGGTCGCCCTTCAATTCCTCGATCTTCTCCTTGGTGAGAAAAGCTGCACCGATACCTGCGTACAACACATTCTTCAGCATCTCTTTCATGGTCGCCTCCACTTAATAAAAAAAATACGCGTGAAAAACCTGTTCAAACTATACGACACAGTCCCTGGCGTTGCATCCTATTCTTTATCAATATCCCGGTGATAGACCTGCGGTGCCAGTCCTTTGCCCTCAAGGAGAACACGCAAGTGCTCAACCAAGGCAACGCTGCGGTGTCGACCGCCGGTGCAGCCCACAGCCAGAGTGACGGTCTCCCGGTCGCGGGCGGCATATTCATCGAATAAAAAGCCCAGCAACGGTTCCAACAGTGCGAGGAACTGCACGCCGGTCTCATTTTTGAGCACATAGTTGGCCACCTGCGGTTCCTGACCAGTATGAGACTTCAACTCTGGTACCCAATGCGGATTAGGAAGAAAACGGACATCCCAAACCAAATCTGCCTGGGGATAGCCGTGTTTGAAACCAAAGGAATACAGGGTGATGTTCAAAATCGCCTCATTACCGGCACCAAAAAAGATTGCGTACAAGGTTGCCTCAGATTGCTGAGACGGTGAAAGCGGTCGGTTGTTGAAAACAATGACCGGGGATGCAAGAGGACTCATCCGGCACGTTGCATGCTCTAAGGACGTTATCTTTTTATAACTTCCACCCGCCGATTGAGGGCCCGCCCCTCTTCCTTGCGGTTATCGGCCACGGGCTTGTCCTGCCCTTGTCCCACGGCGGTCATCCGATCGGCGGCAATCCCTTGCGCAGTCACGGCCGCCACGACCGCTTTGGCCCGATCCTCGCTGAGTTTTTTATTGCTTTCCGGAATCCCGACATTGTCCGTATGCCCCTCAATGTTCACTTTAAGGGCGGGCAGGCTCTTCAACAGGGTGGCAATCTGCTCGACACTGCTTTGGCTCTCAGGCTTGATATCTGACTTGCCGGTATCGAATTGAATGTAAAAGGTCAGGAATCCATCCTTATTCAGCTGTCGCTCCAACTCGCCCACACTGACATCCTGCTTCATTTCCTCTTTTTCAACCATCAGCAGCATGTAATCCTGGTAGCTTTCGCTAGCACAGAGATAAATCCAGAATTCACTCCCTCCTTTGGTCAAAGTCATGGTGGTATAGCGATCGAACTGGATGCCGCCCGGCGCTTCCGCAAGATATTTCTCAGCAGTTCTCGGCAGTGACGGAAAAAGGTTGCCGTCATAATCGCCCAGGACGGTGCCGCCAGCCTTCTTCACCGCATTCTGGAAATTACGGATAACCTGCAGGGAACTAGCGGGAGTGGCGCCTTCTTTGAGTTTGTAACTGACAGTGAAAATTTTTCCTTCCACGTTGATATAGTCTTCGGGGTTGACCCATTCTTTGAGTTCCGGCTTCGGAAAGGCGACAGCATCAAATTCCGTTTTTGCGCACCCGTAGAGGTCAAAGTTGGCCATCCTGCTGAACAACGGATGATCCTTGCAACCTTCTTTGTCGGCTGCCCATGCCGATGCTCCGCCATACAGGGTTATGAACATGACCGCCAAAACCAAAATCCGTCTCATGAAGCCCTTCTCAATCGTAATTAAAAAGTAATCCTTCTTATCATCTATCTATTCAGCCTGACTATAACGAAAAAGGCGACCCTGGTCTAGTAGCGAAATCATCAACAGAGTGGCTGGGGGTAGCCCTTGGGGATCGGACGACCGGTCAGCCAAAATCAACTCGCCGAGCAGATCATACGGATGGACTCGGCGCGTTCATTGATGCCGCGCTTGAGCATCTCGTGGTTGTAGGCGGTGATGACATCCTGGCGCTTGAGCATTCCCAAAACCCAGGGCTCCTCAATGCTCTCCACCACTGGAATCTCATCGATCCCCTTGATGTCAAAAAGTTTCATTGCCTCATACAGGTTAGTGTCCGGGGTGAGCATGATGACATCACGGGCACAGATGCCCCCCACCAGATGACAGACACGTTCCTCCTCGCTGTGGAGGATGGTTTTGACATCCTGCATGGAAACCACCCCGACCATTAGCCCTTTTTGGTTGATCACCGGAAAATAAAAGCTATTGCTGGCAAAACGAAACAATTCGAGCAGGTGATTGATATTGGCGTTCTCACTGATAAAATTTACATCCTCGGTAATCGCCTTGCCGACCTTGACCGATTTCATGATCGCAACCTCCCGCCCCTCATGGATATCGATACCCTCGCGGGTGAAATCAACGGTGTCGATGGAATCGTCGTAGAGCCAGGAGGCGGTCACCGTGCCGAGAACCGCGGTCAGCATCACCGGAACGATGATCATATAATTGCCGGTCATCTCAAAGAGGAGAAAAATGGCGGTCAGGGGCGCATGGGTGGAGGCGGCGAGAAAAGCGCCGATGCCGACCGTAGCGTAGGCGCCGGCGGTGGCGGTGTATTCGGGAAAAAGGTAGTGCACGATTCCGCCATAGGCCCCGCCAAGGACTGCGCCGATAAAGAGCGAAGGGGCAAAAACTCCGCCTGCGCCACCGGACCCCAAGGTGATAGCGGTAGCAACGGACTTGAGTATAACCAGGACCATCATCCGCCACACCAGGGTTTCCCCTGCCAGAGTTTTGGCCATGTATTCGTAGCCGTTCCCCATGATCTGGGGAAAAAAGATCGCGATGCTGCCGACCAACAGGGCGCCCAGGATCGGTTTCAATTGGGGATGGAGTTTGAGCCGCACAAACCAGTCGCGAACCGCATAAAAAAATCGAATATGGAGCACGGCGGTTACCCCGACAATCACCGCCAGGACCGTATAAAGCGGCAATTCGACAAAGGCGTTGACAATAGTGTAATCCGGGATGGGAAAGGCGGGAACAGTCCCGTAGTAGGCGCGAGTGACTACAGTGGAGAGCGCCGAGGCAATCACCAGGGCGGAGAAAGAGGAGATTTCGTAGGTACCCAGGAGGACGATTTCTGCGGCAAAAAACACCCCGGCCAAGGGAGCATTGAAGATGCCGGCGATGCCAGCGGCGCAACCGGCGGCGATATAGATCTTCATCCGCTTGCCTGAAACCCGGAAGCGCTGGCCGACCTGCGACCCCAAGGCTCCGCCGATCTGGGCGACAGGCCCCTCCAACCCGGCCGAATTGCCAGAACCGATGGTCAAGGCGGTCGCAACGATCTTGATAAAAATATTGCGCGCCCGGATCACCCCGTTTTCGAGGTTGACCCGCCGCAGAAAATTGGTGAATCCATAGCCGTTGACCTTGCCGGGGAAGGCCAGCGAGAGCGGGATGAGCAGGGTGACGCCGAGCATCGGCAGCAACGGCAGCAGTAGTCGTCGCCATCCGCCCTCGGCAATACGCAGGGCCTCATACCCCCAGACAAAAATAATCTCATGGATCAAGTCAATCGCCTCGCGGAAGACTATGATGGCCAGACCGGCAATGACGCCGATAAAGGCGGCGATCATGATCATCCAGGAGCGTTCCCCTGGAATGAGGTGCTTCAGTTTGGTAAACATATCCGCTCCGGGATCTGGCAGCCGATAGCGGCCGCTTGACGCAAAAAATAGGCATCGGTCATGCCGGCGAGGTAATCGCGAACCTGCGCGGCCGGGCTATGGGTGGTCAGATAGAGGGGGGCCATGGAACCGGGGAAACCGCTGCCGGAGGCGTCGGCGTCCTCCTTTTCTATCCGCCCCAGGTAATGGGCAAACAACTGTTCGTAACAACGATGGATTTTAACAAAATCGGGCTTAAAGGCCGGGTTGGTGTAAATCCGCTGATAGTTGAAGGCCTTCAACTGCTGCAGGGCCTGCCCCACCTCCTCGCTGAAGCCAATGCAATCGCTGGCCGGATCATCGGCAGCGGCCTTGCGAACCTGCCGACTGGCGGCAAGCAGGTCGGTGACCAGGGTATAAACGATGGTGCCGTTGCTGTCGCCGAGCAAAGCGGCGCAACGCTCGGGAATCTCTTCGCGTGCGATGAGCCGGAGTTCAATGGCATCCTCGATGTCGCGGCCAATATAAGCGATGGTATCGGAGAGCCGGACCACGCACCCTTCCAGGGTCATCGGCACCAGCTGCAGGCCAGGATTACGCTGCTTGGCAAGAATTTCCTGGTCATGGGCGGAGAAATCCTTAGCTCGCTCCGGCCGCAGGTGCCGGCCATGGACCTCGCCGTCATGGCAGAGAATGCCGTCCAGAACCTGGAGGGTGAGATTCCAGCCGGCACCTTTGCGTTCAAAGCGGTCAAGAAACTGTATCGACTGTATATTATGCTGAAAAGATCCCAGTCCGTGTCGGCGACAGAGGGTCGACAGGATGCGTTCGCCTTCGTGGCCAAACGGCGGATGGCCGATATCATGGCCAAGCGCGATGGCTTCGATCAGATCTTCGTTGAGTCCGAGGAACCGGCCGATGGTTCGAGCAATGCGTGAAACGATCTGCACATGCAGGACCCGATGAGTGATATGATCGTTGTCCACCAGTGAAAAAACCTGGGTTTTGTCGATGTAGCGGGTATAGGCTTTGGAGTGGAGGATGCGGTCAGCATCCTGGGCAAAGGGCTGCCGGTGGTCTGGAAGAGATTCGGCAGTTCGGCGGACCGCGGCGCTACTACGACAGGCCAGACTACTAAATCGCGAGGGTTCAAGATCGTCGAGTTCCTGCCTGATGGCCCCCAGCCAGTTCTGATGCTGATCCAATCGTCGTGCAATCATAATTTCCCCCAATCACCCCAAGCAAAAAGATACCCCTACCAAAATCTTAAATTCGACAAAATAACTTCTAGGCCGGGCAAAAGCTCTGAAAAAGGCCGCCTCTTGCAAAACAGAGGCGGGGGCAATCCCATCTTGCCAAGGGGAGGCCCGAGAACCTTGTATTCCCATGCCTCGTTTCTTATAGTGGCTGCACCTTAAGGGTAATATCCCGCAGACCCTTTGTTGCGCAACAACTCTAAACAGGACGGTTCGCCATGACAGACAAAAGAAAGCCAGACCCCACCAGAGTAGCACTTCTGCGTTCCTTGCCGGTCGAAGTGAAAGAAACTATCACCGGAGAAGAAGCTGAATTATTCATGTTCAGCAACGAAATACCGGAATCGCTGTTCCTTAAAATCAAAGATTATCTGGAGGAAAGCGACGACTGATCCGGACGCCGCCTGGAAGCCATCTCCCAGGCGGCATTCACGACCGTCCCAAATGTTTTGCGGCAGCCAACCCCCACTTTTAAAAATACTTTCCCGCCTTTCTGATGCTGCCTGCCCGCTCATCTTACCGCATCCATCCGGCCCGCTCCAAGCAATAGCAAGCCCGTCTTCAAGCGACCTTCTGGGGTAGCAAACCCAACGCAACTGTCTAGGTTTATGGGAACGATTTAAGATTGCATAATACCATTTTTTGGTTTATCGTGGCCCATTAATTTACTGAATCCCTATTCATTATGGCTGCCGCACGGCACTGCCGGCTGAATTTTTTTTTTGTGCAGTTGAGGCTTGACCACTCCGATGGCAAGCGGGAGATTGTTACAAACCGCATGGGAACACTTCATACCCCTCGTTGCAACCGGATGACCACCGGAAGTCATCCTCTCTCCCCTTTTATTGCCAAGGACGCAACGATGACGGCCCCCCACTTCCCGCAAGGCAACGACCAAAGCGGACTCAATATATTTTTTCGGGGTTCTTTAGAACCTTTATTGCTAGCGTTCATCTTAAACCGTTCCCGACAATAACCTGTCGGTAAACACCAACCACCGTGTAAGGAGAATGATCTTATGTCGCGAAAAATGGTCACTATTGACGGAAACCAGGCATGTACGCATGTAGCGTATGCCACAAGTGAAGTCATAACGATTTATCCCATTACGCCATCCTCCCCGATGGCAGCTGAATCAGACGCCAAAGCTACCGCCAAACAGGAAAATATCTGGGGTTCCATCCCGGTTATTTCCCAAATGCAGTCGGAAGCCGGCGTTGCCGGTTCCATCCATGGTTCGCTGGGTGCCGGAGCACTGTGTACCACCTTCACCGCTTCCCAAGGTCTGCTGCTGATGATCCCCAACATGTACAAGATCGCCGGTGAGTTGATCCCGACCGTCTTCCATGTTACCGCCCGCGCCATCGCCTGCCAGGGTCTGTCCATCTTCGGTGACCACGGCGACGTTATGGCCGCCCGTCAAACCGGCTGGGCCATGCTCTGCTCCCAGGATGTTCAAGAATGTCAAGACATGGCTCTGATCGCCACCCAGTCCACCTTGGCTTCCCGCATTCCTTTCCTTCATTTCTTCGACGGCTTCCGTACCTCCCACGAGGTTATGAAAATCGAAGAACTGACCATGGATGATATCCGCACTATGGTCGATGAGGACCTGGTCATTGCCCATCGCGAGCGCGCCCTGACCCCTGACCGTCCGACCATCGGCGGTACCGCTCAGAATCCCGACGTTTATTTCACCGGTCGCGAGACCGTGAACAAGTACTACAACGCCATTCCGGGTATTGTCCAAGGCACCATGGACAAATTCGCCGCCCTCACCGGTCGTCAGTACCATCTGTTTGATTACGTCGGCGCCCCGGATGCCACCGATGTTATCGTGATCATGGGTTCAGGCGCCTTGACCGTGGCTTCCACCATCGAGCACCTCGTTGCCGAGGGTGCCAGAGTGGGTATGGTTATTGTTCGCCTGTTCCGCCCGTTTGATCCCGCCGCCATGGTCAACGCCCTGCCGCCGACCGTTGAACGCATCACCGTTCTTGATCGTACCAAAGAGCCAGGCTCCAACGGCGATCCGCTCTATCTTGACATTCGCGCCGCGATTGGCGAGGCTGCCGAAGCCAATCCTACCATGTTCACCCCGGTTGTCCTCAACGGCCGTTACGGTCTGGGTTCTGCGGAATTCACCCCGGCCATGGTTAAATCGGTGTATGACAACATGGCCTCGCTGGCACCGAAGAAAAAATTCTGCGTCGGTCCCAATGATGATGTCACCTTCACCAGCCTTACCTACGACAAATCCTTCAACATCGAAGGATCCGATGTCTACCGGGCGCTGTTCTACGGCTTGGGTTCTGACGGCACCGTCGGCGCTAACAAGAACACCATTAAAATCATTGGTTCCGAGACCGATAACTCCACTCAGGGGTATTTTGTTTACGACTCCAAGAAATCCGGTTCCATGACCGTTTCGCATCTGCGTTTCGGTAAAAACCAGGTTGTTGCCCCGTACCTGATCAACAAGGCCAACTTCATTGCCTGTCACAACCCGGCCTTCCTTAATACCTACGACATGCTGGCCAATATCGAAGCAGGCGGCACCTTCCTGCTGACCACCAACTTCGACAAAAACCAAATCTGGGACAGCCTGCCGTCTCTGGTGCAGAAACAATTGATCGACAAAAAGGTCAAGTTCTTCATCATCGACGCGGTTAAACTGGGCTTAGCCCTGGGTCTGGGTGCTCGCATCAACATGATCATGCAGACCGCTTTCTTTGCGATCTCCGGCATCATCAGCAAAGATGACGCGATCAAGGCGATCAAAAAGGCGATCAAAAAGTCCTACGGCACCAAGGGCGACAAGGTCGTCAACATGAACTACGGCGCAGTTGACGGCGCCATCGAGAACATCGTCGAGATCAAGATCCCGAAAAAGATCACTGGTCATGAGATGCCCCCGATCGTTCCTGCAGACGCTCCTGACTTCGTCAAGAACATCACCGCCAAGATGATGGAAGGTCACGGCGAGGACATCAAGGTCTCCGAATTCCCGAATGACGGCCGCTGGCCGACCGCCACCACCCAGTGGGAAAAACGCAACATCGCGGTTACGGTTTCCCAATGGGATGCCGAAGCCTGTATCCAGTGCGGTCGTTGTTCCCTGATCTGCCCGCACGCCTGTATCCGTATGAAGGTTGCCACTCCTGCCGCTCTCAAGGCTGCCGGCGCCGGCCCCACCTTCAAGACAGCCGATGCAGTAGGAAAAGAGTTCAAGGACATGAAGTTCACCATGCAGATCTCCACCGCAGACTGTTGCGGCTGTACCCTGTGTGTCACCGTTTGTCCGGCTCGTAAAAAGGACAAAGACGGCAACAAGACCGAAGTTCGCGCACTCAGCATGATGACCAACACCGAAGAACTGCGGTTGGCTGAAGTCGAAAACTGGAAGACCTTCCTCAGGTTGCCGGAAGTTGACGAGAGCCTGATCAACATCGGCACCATCAAGGGCAGCCAGTTCAAACGTCCGCTGTTCGAGTTCTCCGGCGCCTGTGCCGGTTGTGGCGAGACCCCGTACATCAAACTGGTTACCCAGATGATCGGCGACCGGATGTTGGCTTCCAATGCCACCGGTTGTTCCTCTATCTACGCTGGCAACCTGCCCACCACCCCGTACTGCAAGCGCGAAGACGGACGTGGACCGGCATGGTCTAACTCCCTGTTCGAGGACAACGCCGAGCATGGTCTTGGTATGCGTCAAGCCGTCGACAAACTGGCTAGCCAGGCGACCGAACTGCTCAATGCCGCCGTAACGGACAACATGGTCACCAAGGCCTTGGCCGATTCCATCCTCAACGCCACCCAGGTTACCCAGATAGAGATCGAAGCCCAACGTGGTCGGATTGCCGAACTGAAGGCTATTCTGACAGGCAATAAAGAAAAAGTTGCCAAGCGACTGTTGCATTGCGCTGATTATCTGGTGAAGAAATCCGTTTGGATCATCGGTGGGGACGGTTGGGCGTATGACATCGGTTACGGCGGTTTGGATCATGTCCTTGCTTCCGGAAAGAACGTCAATGTTCTGGTCATGGATACCGAGGTCTACTCCAACACCGGCGGTCAGATGTCCAAATCCACCCCGCGGGCGGCGGTTGCACAGTTTGCAGCCGGCGGAAAGAATGCTCCTAAGAAAAACATGGGGCTGATCTTCTCCACCTTCGGTACGGTCTATGTCGCCCGCATTTCGCTCGGTGCCAATCCGCAGCAGGCTGTCAAGGCCATTCAGGAGGCCGAAGCTTATGACGGTCCGTCCCTGATCATCGCTTATGCACATTGCATCAACCACGGCATCAACATGGCCATGGGGCTTGAGCAGCAGAAGAAGGCGGTTGAGTGTGGTCACTGGTCACTGTTCCGTTACAATCCTACGCTTGAGGCTGAAGGCAAAAACCCGATGATCATCGACTCCAAAGAGCCGACCATCACCTTTGCCGATTATGCCTTGAACGAGAACCGCTACCGGATGCTGAAGTTGGCTAACCCGGAGCATGCTGACGAGTTGATGGCAGCTTCGCAGAAAGACGTGGACAAGGCTTGGAAGATGCTCAAAGGTTGGGCTAAAGCGCTTGACGTTGAGTAATACACAGCACCCCTTGCGGGTATTGTGAAACACAAAAGCCCTGCCGGGAAACCGGCAGGGCTTTTCTTTTATATTGAGCGAGCGATGGTGGTCAACGGAACTTGTTAACGCTACCGCCAACGTAACTTCACCGCTAATAAGTAAGGGCGCCACTGGTTCCAGTTGACGCCCTTGGGGTTTCCCTTCCGTGCAAAAATACTAAAAATGCGGCGAGACAATCACTATCACCTCGCCATGGTGCGATCAGGTATCGCTTGGTGTTCCTTTAGCGGCCTGACGCGATTTTTCCAGTAATTCACGTTCGGCCTTGAGCTCCTCATATTCCTTTTCCGCCTGCTGGAGGGCCGTATCCTGCCGACTCTTAATCTCGGCCACCTTAATTTTAATCTTTTCTTCTTTGATTTTCAAACCGGCGGCCCCAAACAGGGTATTGGCCAAATACTTAAAGGAAAAGAGCATAAGTTCGACATCGTCATCCTTGATTTTGGCGATGGTGTCCGCATCAATTTCGTAGGTATCAAGAAAAGAACTTTCAAAGACGAATTTCCGAAAGTGATCAAGATCGGTCGAAGCCATGAAAAACATGCGCTTGGCGGCTTCGCTCAGCGTGGCCTGAAGCCCGAAGGACTTGCGCCGCATCACCAAGCGGAGCCATTCTTTATTCATCTCGTCGCGAACATCAACCCCCTGATCGGCTCGCCACTCCCGGATGGTCCAGCGTTTTGGTTCTTCATGTCCCCTGCAATGCGGTTCTTTGACAAGAAAGAAAAATTTTTCCTCTTCGGGATCATCGGTACCCCCTTCGTGGAAATCGGCCATACCCACCGGATAGTAACGGCAGGCTGAAGGACGATCGGTGTAGACAGTGCAACCCTCCGGTGTCACGAACGGGCAACCGTTTTTCTCTCCGACCAACTTGATTTGCACCCCTGGCATATCGGTCTTTTCCAGGTAAGTCGGTTCCGTATATTGGGTGACAAACTCATGTGCCGGAATATTGAGGCGTTTGCGCAGCACCAGAATGTCATAGGGGGTGAGGATGATTTTGATGTTATGGCAGCAAGCGGTGAAACAACTGACCTTGGGGTGGCAGGCAAACTGTAAAGATGAATCGAAGGTCAGTTTTTCCGGAAGAATATTTGACGGGTTCTTATCGGTTTCTTGTATAAAATCGGCGTCATCAACACCGACATTCTTTTGCTTGGTCATCATGGGGGGTACCTCTTACTAGTACGGATTCAAATCAAATTGAGCGCTCATTATGAGCAGAGTATAAAGTTCCGTATTCTACCATGCCCTTGCCCGGTGTCAAACTCAATTGGGGGAGCGCCAAATTTATCCGCGTTACCCTCAGGGTTTAAATTCATAATTCCCCAGAAAGTCCCTGCATTTTCCACCCGAAAGCCTTATCCTTAAAATAGGTTTATGTTATTTGCTTATTTTATGTTTTTTCAGCGCCAAACCTGCTAAGAGATACGCACATTTTTTTACTTTGGATACCTTGACCTACATGAAACGAATTTTTTCCAATCCCATTGACCTGAGCAAGGTCAACACTTTGATTTACCATCTGCCGGATGGACCGACCTTTTCTGTGGAAATGAACGAACTGAACGGGTTCATCGATCTCGACATAGAAATGGGCGATATCTGCGACACCTCCGATATCGATGGTGTCCTCCATTTCTTTCCCAAAGGCAATGCCTGAGATCATCACCCCGCCCATTTTCCCCCTTCCTTTTACTCAACCCCCTGCACACCATGCCTGCTCTGATTGATGTCACCATCGATGGCCATGTCCACACCCGCCTCTGCAACCACGCCAGCGGCGAAATGGAAGAGTACGTCCAGCAAGGGGTGCAGCGGGGATTGGCGACGATCGTCTTTCTGGAACATCTGGAAGCAGGTATCCACTATCATCCAAGGAGTTGGTTGGAAGACGAATTTGTCTACTATTTTGAAGAGGGAAGACGATTGCAGCAGCGCTACCGCGGCATCATCGATATCCGACTGGGCGTTGAGACGGGATATAATCCGGCTGCGGTCAGCCTGCTCCAGGAAAAACTTGCACTCTACCCGTGGGACCGCATTGGCCTTTCCTGCCATTTCCACCGGCACGGCGAAAGCCATCTCAACCTGCTCAGCCGTCGCCGGGAAAGCCTGGAGCAACTGGCAGCCATTGGAGTTAATCAGGTTATCTCTGATTATTTCAATGCGTTGATTGAGGCTATAGGTGTTATCGACTGTGATGTAATCTGCCACTTGGATGCGGTGTTACGGCACTACCCAGGCATCGAGTTTAACGAGGACCACCGACGGCAAATAGAGACCCTGCTCGATGGGATACGGTCGAAAGGAGTGGCGCTGGAGATCAACACCTCGGGAATTGCATACCGCGGCTCCCCTTTTCCTGCACCTTGGATCATAAAAGGAGCCTTGCAGCGAGGCATCCCGCTCTTTGCCGGCTCCGATGCGCATCAACCGGAAGAAGTTGGCCGATACTTCGACCGACTGCCGGAATATCTCCAAGATCTCCAGGACTGACTCCGCGCCCGACCGGTCTAAATGAACCGGACAGCCGCCCGGCTTATTGCACCTTGATGTATTTCCCCATCGCAATCCGTAGAGATTCCGCGTTAAAAGGCTTGACCAGGATATCGTTGACCCCCGCCTTCGACGCGGCTTCGTGATCCTGAATATCACTCTGGGTGGTTACCATGATCACCGGTAATACGTCCGCCGCATAAAGCTTCCGTATCCCCATAGTCAGGTCGATGCCTGAAATCTCCGGCATATTCAAATCGGTCAACACCAACGCCGGTTTTTCCCGGGCAATCCATTCAAGCGCCCCTGCCGGAAATTCAAAGAGGACCGGCTCAAAGCCCAACTCATGCAAGGTTGCCTTGTAGATGTTGAGAATCATCCGTGAATCATCCACGGCGCACACCTTGATCCGGGCACTGACGTCTGCCTCGCCGCCGGAAATCTTGGCCGCAAAGGCTTCCAGCCCCTGCTGCTTGAGCAGGGTGCTGTAGTGATTTTTAATATCGCGGTGGGAATGGGGCAGATACACCAGGGCCATCTCCTGGAAATACTCCTCTTTCGCCAGACAGAGAAAAAGATTATCGACTTGGGCGTTGACAATGATTTTAACGATATGGCGGGCCTCGTCGTTTTGCGCCCGGATCATGTTTTTAATGCCGGCCGCCAGAATTTCATTGAAATTCCGGTCAATGGCGCGGGCAGCGGCGGTGCAGACGTGATCTTCACTATCGGTCAGCCCGGAGGCCAGGGTATAGGCGCCTTTGCGCAGGGGCAGCAGCGCCAGGGCCTCATAGGCGGCAAAGCGAACATTGGCGTTTTTGGGGAGCGTATTGAGCAGGGCCCTGATCGGCATAATCGCGCTCTCGTCACCAATGTCGCCGAGAACATTCAGGGTATGGACCAGCAGATCGCTATCCCCTTCCTTAAGATTCTCAATCAGTACCGGCACGGCCTTGACTCCGATGCGGATCAATTCATCCTTGGCATAGATCCGCATATGGGCATAATGCGAACGCAGGGTATCGTTCAATTTATCCAACGACACCTGATCCTGGACATCGGCAAAAATGCCCAGGATGATCAGATCCAATTCGTTGTCCGTTCCCATCCGCTCAGCCAGCCGGTGCATGGCCGTGTGGGTTCCGACTTGCCCCAGCGCCTGAATGGCCGCGATAATCAATTCACGATCTGCTGAGTATAAATAATCGGTCAGGGTGTTGATTGACTCCGGGTTGCCGATCAATCCCAGGGTTTCGATGATCAACCGAATGGCGACGTAACCAGAGGTTCCCCCCAGCAAATCGATCAGGGCCGGAGTGGCCTCTTCAAATTTCAATTCCCCGGCCAGTTCGATCATCAATGTTTTATCGGTGATCTCCAGATCAGCCAGGGATTTGAGCAGGATATCCGGGTAGGCGATCAGGTTGGAAATAAGTGTCTCCCGAATAATCGGCAACCCTGCCGCCAGTTCGGGATAGGCCACCAGCAGATAATTCAACAGGGGGACGGTAAAACTCATCTCGCCGCGCGACAACTCATAGAGCAGCCGGTTCTGCGTCTTTTTATCGACGGTGCCAAGATGATCCAGCACCAGACGGGCTTTGAGAGCATCGCCGGTCTGGATATTGGCTTGAATTTCTTCAATCATGTGCTCAGCATTCAACTTGGCCATTCGCCACCCCTGTCTTGAAAAAATCTTTCTGCTTATTATTTCGCTAACCAGTCGACACCAAGCCGACTGATCACATTTAAGCCACCACATAGTACCATGCTAGCCGATTTTCCGAGGTGGTCAAGGAAGACTTGCACCTCATAGGATCTCGTGCCGGCATTACAGATGATTATAAAGGTTTTTCCGGCCGGAAGTTCAGCATGGCGCGCCCGGATTTGCTCATACTGCAGGGCTATCCATCGGTCGACGCCATATTTCTCCACATAAGGAGCCGACTCAAGGGGATGGCGAAGATCGAGCACCGCCCAGTCCGGTTCAGTGGCCATGTCCTCCATCCACTTGAGATACCGACCGAGGTCGACCCGGCGGAGACGGTGATCGCAGAGATTCTCCGCCACATAGGCGGCAGCGTTGATCGAATCGATGGCCGAGGAAAAGGGAGGGGCATAGGCCATCTCCAACAAGCCGAAATCCTCGATGGTTCCGCCTTGGGCAATCAATCCGGCAGCCGCGTCCACCCGGGCCGAAATCGAATCATTCATCATGCCGAAAGCCTGCAGGCCAAGGACACGGCGAGTGGCCCGGTCAAAGACCAGTTGCAGGATAACCACCGCCTGATCCGGAAAAAAATGGGCCCGGTCAGGAGGCGAGGTCAGGGCGTAATCAGCATTAAAGCCTTCGGCCAGCGCGGTATCATAGCTGATCCCGGTTGCGGCAATGCAACGCTCGAAGGCCTTCATGATAAACGAGCCGCAAACCCCTTTAAATAAAGAAGGCCGCCCTGCCATATTGTCGCCGACGATACGTCCTTCCCGATTGGCCAGGGAGCCGAGCGGGGCGTAGGTTTCCCGGCCGGTGATCAGGCTGGTGACCGCAATGCAGTCACCGGCGGCATAAATGCTCGGGTCCGAGGTCTGCAGCCGCTGATTAACTTTAATCCCGCCCCAGGGTGCGACATCAAGCCCTGCCGCCTTGGCCAACTCGCTGCGCGGCCTGACGCCCACCGCCATGATCACCAGATCCGCCTCCAGCGTGCGCTGTCCCGTCTGGACCCCGCAGACTTTGCCTTCGCCGTTATCAAGCAGGGTCGTAGCCGACTCCCCGGTGTAAATCGCCACCCCTTTCTCCAAGAGATGCTGTTTGAGCATGGCGGCAAAGGGCCAGTCCACAATCCGGGGCAGGAGTTGCGGGGCCAGTTCGAGCAGCGTGGTCTCGATCCCCCAGAGGTCGGTCATGGCCTCGGCCATCTCAATACCGATCGCCCCACCGCCGATCACCACGGCCCGGCTGACCTTGCCCTGGGAAATTCGCTTGCGGATCTCGATGGCCTTATGCAAATCGGCAATACTGAAAACCCCGTCAAGATGGGTGCCGGGAATCGGCAGATCAAACGGCTTGGCCCCGGTGGCCAGCATGAGCTGATCATAGGGCAACTCCTGCTCAACGCCGGTGTCCAGGTTCACCACCCGAACCTTTTTTTCCTTGCGGTCGATGGCCAGGGCCCGGGTCCGGGTCAGGACATTAATCCCTTTGGCATGGTTGAAAAAAGCAGTGTCGCGGATCACATGAAAACTGGTGGCCCGCAACTCACTCTCATCGGAGACGTCACCGCTGACATAGTAGGGAATACCGCAACCACCATAGGATATCAGACTGTCCTGATCCACCATGGTGATTTCCCAATCCGGCTGTAACCGTTTCAGACGACAGGCGGCCTTGGGTCCTGCGGCCACGGCTCCGATGATAACAATTTTTTTATTCATGATAGTCCTCCTCGTTTTGTATTCGATAACGTTTCTAAAAAGAAATTATTCTCTTGCAGTACAGTTGCGCCACCATCATGCTGGCGCAAAAATTTTCAAGCATCTATTACGGCTCGTTGCCTGAAGATTCAGCCGCAACCGGTTGCGGTGGTTTTTCGACAGCCGCTTTGATTAACTGATCGGTCACTGCAGCCAGCAAGGCCTCCTGATCAATAACGGGGGCGTCAAGGGTTCCGGCGATCTCAACCGAGACCGAGACCCCGGCTTGCAGAGATTGCTCCACCTTGCCGGCCAGCGGCGAAAGCACCGGCATCTGGAGCAGGTAGGCCAAAGATCGATCCTTCCCGACCGTCCCGCTGATCCCGATCTCGATTCCACCGGCGACCAGATGAACAGGCTTGCAGGAGACCAACCCCTCCTTGCCCGTACAGGTGACTTCCTGCTCTTTGCTCTGCAGGGTCTTGTCCTCGATGCCATTTAAGTCAAGCAACTCCCGTAGCACCTTGGTCGGCTTGAACTGGACCTTGCCCAGTCCGAGAGTTGCCTGAAAAACCGGTTGCTGCATCCCTTTTTCGTTCCGGGACCAGGAAAATTCATCGAGGCGCAAGTCAATCGTTCCTTTTGGCTTGGCGAGCGCCCCAAAAAGGGGATGCAGGGGACCCAAGATCCGGTCAACCCATGGTTGTTGCAGCACTACATCTTTTAAAATCTGACTGGAAGCAGGCAACTCCATCACCGTCCTGCGAGCGTCTAAGGTCATTTGCGGTTCAAGGGTTACCCGGCCACCGCTCAACTCGCCGTCAATGACCACTTGCAGTTTGCCCCGATTCAGTTCGACCGGAATCTCGAGTCGGCGAAGCTCAAGGCCTCGATAGCGAAGCAAGTCCACGGGCAATCGGGCGGACAGGGTCACCTCATGCAAGGCCAGTGGCCGCTTGAGCGGGCTGGCATACAAAAAACTTCCTTCCGTCTGGCCGGTCAGTAGTATTTTCTGGCCGGTGCCTGACGCCAGCAACCTGGAAAAATATTGCAGGTCCGGGGCCAAGGTTCCCTGAAGTTCCAGAGAAGCGTGGGTTCCCCGTTGCATCAGACCGGTCCCTGCTACCTGCAGCGGGGTCGTTTGCAGTTTAAAGGCTGGAATTTTCAACGCCCCCTCCCCTAAAAGATCGCCCTGCACACTGGCGTTGAATGAGAGCCGAGGGGCACCGAACCATTTTTTCTTTGCCCGAAGCAATTCGAACGGCTCCAACTGCACGGCCAGATCGGTCAGCAACTCCTGTCCCCCACCCGATCTGGTCTTGAGGGTGGTCTGAGCCTGCCCTTTCATGGTCATATTTTCGGGAAACCAGTCCGCTGCCTTGAGGGGGTTAACTAAAAAGGCGGCATCGGATTCGGCCTGGATCTCGGTAACGACTTCACCGTGCGGTTGCCTCCAGTCGCCAAGCAAAAGACTGCCCCGGCCTCTGAGAGCAGCGGCGTTAAAGTTCAGGTGTCGCAAATCAAGACGCTGCCGCTGAAAATCGACCAGGAATATCGGCCGTTCCTGCTCGATGAAATCCTCCAAATTTTCGGCAACCTTCAGTCCGCGAACCACAACCGATCGAGGTCTGGCAGCAATGGCATTGGCCAGCGAAACGGTGACCTGGGCCTCCTTGTGGGAATATCGACCGGCGCTTACCGCCAGTCGATCCATTCGGCCCTCCAACACCTGCACGGAGAGGCGATGGTCCTCCCAACTCCCCGAACCGTCGAAAGCAAAAAGCCCGCCCCATTTGACCAAAGGTACCGTGCCGGTAAACCCATGAAAGAAATTGTTCAGCCGTTCGAGATCAAGCTCCCCGCTGGCGGCACAGGAGGTCTGCGATTTGCCTGCCTCTGATTCGCTGTCCTGGGTGGAAAAAGAAAATTTCCCGGGCCAAAAATCAGCCTCTACCCGAAGCGCGCTCAACCCGCCGTCTTGAAAAAAAGCAGGCCGGGCCGTGGCGGCACCGGTCAAAAGTAAATCATGGGAAGGCAATACCGGGACCCCTGCCCGGTTAAGGGTCAACTGATTGATGCCGATCCTGGTCGCGAGCTGATAGCGGCCATCCTCCTGTATTTTGGACGAACCGGCCACTGTCAGGCTGCCGTTGGCATGGTACTTAAGCGCAAAGAGTTTTCTCAGTTCCTCGGACATCAGCCCAAGGTTGGCCGTCGCCTGGAGGCTGAAATCATCAGCGCTGCCGCTGCCTTGGGCTTCAAGAAAGGGGGTGTGGGCCTGGAGGATGCGGACTGTAGTTTTATCCTGCCGGCGACCGGCCTCAATCACCAGCGACAGCGGCGTGTCCCAGAAAAAAGACTGCCCTTTATGGACGACCGCCAGGCGTCCGGTCCGGCAGGCCGCCTTCAGCTCAAGTTCCTGAGGCGTTCCGGTTACGTCCAGGGAAAAATCAACGGTGCCCTCCCGGAACCTGGTCTGTTCATGCAGCGACAGCAGATGCGGCAACTGGGCCGCTACCACCGGCAGATTAACGGAACCCTTGGCGGCCAAGGCGGCGACGGCATGATCATAACTGCCGCTCGCCTCCAGTCGTACCGGATCGGAGGTGAGATCGAGGGCGGCCAGACGCCAACCCGTCGCAGCGTTGTGGCTGCCTTTGAAGGTAAACAGCAACTGGTCGATGGCGGGCTGGTCCGGGCCGAGAAAACCACCGGAAAGGTGCAACCCCCGAAGACTGGTTTCTCCTTGCACCTCAAAATCCTTGATCCCGGCGGTGACCACATGACCGGTGGCGGCGAGCACGCCCCTTCCCCGCGGAAGATTGCTCCTGGAAGCCGCAAGGTCGAGGAAGCCGGAAAGCTCCAGGTCTTTGATGTCCACCTCAGTTCTGGAAATCAGCGAATCAAACAGCGACTGCCGGGCCGTGGGCAGATTAATGAATCCGTGGGCACGTAGATGCCCTTCCTGCTGCGACCCTGACCGGAAAGCCAGAGCATAGTCAATGGTACCCACCGCCAGACTGCCTTTGAGATCAATCTCCCTGGCGATTTCCTGGCACCCGTTCTGACCTTGGTCGAACTCAACCAGCCCCTTTTGCACGGTAAATCGGCAGGTCAACCGCTCCCACCAGGCTGGCCGCCCCGCTTGCTCCGAACTCGACGCACCGACCGCAGGCCGCTCGTCTCCGGCGACACCCGCCGGCAGGGGAAAGAAGGTAACCTGAGGCTGTTCCGCCGTTATTGCACCGAGGTACTGGGGGGCTAGCAGTAACAGCAGGAGCCCTTTATCGCCGGCAAGCCTCGACGCCGTCAACCGAAAACCCCGCGCCGGATCCTGGTATCGGAGGTTCTCGCAACTGAAACCCTGCCACCACCCTAAGGAGCACGATTGTACTGTCAACGAAACCGAGAACTGCCTGCTGATGAAGCGCTGGGCATAATCGATAATCGGCGGCAGACAGAGCAGGGACGGTAGAAATAAAACCAGCGCAGCTATAGCCAGCGAGGCAGCAGTCATGGCAGACGGTCTTTTTTTCTTCACGACGCTTCCCCTCTCTCCTCTCTGCAAGCCCGCACCAAGCCGGATGCAATCGCATCAACTTGCCGCGATAACCCGTAGTTGTCAACATCGTTATGGCAACCGAGTGGGAGAAAAACCCTATGAACCTGGACAGATCGGGGGACAACGACGGAAGGTGCCCCTCTCGGTCGGAACCTGAAAATGGCCGAGGAGGAAGCAATGTGGCCCGCAAGGCTACAGGCAGGGGACGTATGGAGAAAAAAGGGATCGCAACCGGTCAATTTCAGCTGATAAAATGACCGCCACGCATCATTTCGTTGAGTTCCCTCTTTTTTTTACGATAACATTCCGGACAGAAGCCGTGACTAAGATCACTGCCAGTCGCTTTGCAGACGAACTGTTCAATACTGATCCAGCGGGCTTCATCACCATCGGCGGGCTCATCGTCACGAATCTTTTTGCACTCGCTGCAGATCGAGAGCAACGATTCATAGACCCGCATCGTCTGCAACATCTTCCGGCTGGATAAAAACTTGTCGATGCGAAAAATCAGTTCCTCATGCTTGTAGGGTTTCAACAGATAATCTTCTGCGCCTAACCGGAGCGCACTGATCGCCGATTCGAGTTCGCCGTAGCCGGTGAGAATAAACACCGCCTGTTCCGGCCGCCGCTCCTTAGCCAGGCGCAGCATCTCAAGGCCGCTCATGCCCTCCATGATCAGATCGGTGATGATGAGATCATACTCTTTTTCAAGCAGGGCCAAAGCCTCTTCACCACTGGAGGCCAAATCCGCTGCATACCCATGGTCGAGCATGTCATGCCGGAGACTCTCGCGAATAAGTTCCTCGTCATCAACTATTAAAATGGATGCCTGCGCCATATGGTTATGCTTCCCTTATTGACAGTGTACACCGATCGGCAGGACAACCGTAAAAGTTGTTCCTTCCCCCATAATTGATTCCACCCGGATATCGCCCCTGTGCCCCTTAATAATACCGTAGGAAACCGCAAGCCCCAGACCGACCTCCTTGACCGCAGGCTTGGTGGTAAAAAACGGTTCGAAGAGATGCGGCAGATGTTCGGCGCTGATGCCGACACCGGTGTCCGAAAGCACGACATGCACGTGCTCGCGGTCTCTCCTGGTTTGGATGCGAATAACGCCACCTGTTAGCGGCAGGGCCTCACTGCAGTTTTTGAGTAGATTAAGCAACACCTGCTTGATCTGATTTTCCACCCCAACAATGCTCATCGTTCCGCGTGCATATTCTTTATGCAACAACGCTTTGCGACTTTTAAGATGTTTATTGAGCAGCAACAGCACCGAATCAATCGCCCGATGCAGATCAAAGGCCTTCCTGATATCGGTAAACGGAAGATTAAACTGCTGGAGGTCCTTGATCAAACGGGTCATCCGGTCACACTCCTCCAGGGCCAGTTTCAGCAGGCCCTGGTCGGTGGGAGCCAGCCCTGATTTCCTGGCCATGCGCTCCACGACACTTCGAACCCCGCAGAGAGGATTATTAAATTCATGGGCAATCGAAGCGGCTAACGAACCGATAGCACTCAATTTTTCCGCATGAATCAGCTGCTGCTGGGTATTGAGCAACTCGAGCGAGATTTTTTTCCGTTCCTGTCCATCGAAAAAAGTTATCCCCATACCGCTCATCCGGCCCGCATCGTCGAGATAGGGCACGGCGCGCAGGGTGCAGACCAGATGCCTGCCATGCACTATCTTATCGATTTCCAGATAAGAGGGGGCAGCGCCTGCCAACAACTGGACATGTGGACATTCCGCTGTGCCACAAGCTTCACATCCCCAGATATCCTGCCCGGTCTTGCCGAGCACGTCCTCTGGCCTGCGCCCAAAAAAATCACAAAATGCCCGGTTAACCTTGAGCACGCGACATTCAGTCGAGAGCAGGCAAAATGGTGCCGCCAGATTAAACATCTGCTCCAGCGCATAATATGCGGCCAACTGTTCGTGCTCCGCCTGCTTTCCAGGCAACCCATGAAGTCCCGGGGACTGCGGAGGCGGTTCGTCCTGCCGTCCCCTGACTTGTCGAGGCCGAGAACGGCTGGTGCGGGAGAGGAGCCACGGCTCTTTTTCTTGCTCGGAAAGTTCGCGGATACTCCCCTGCACCCCGACAATCCGGTTGCCGTCAAACCAAGGGGTTGCATGGACGGCGACCTGAATCAACTGGTCATCCGGTCGTACCATTTCAAGGACGATCTCCTGGTCGCGCGCTCCGCCCAAGAGCAGTTGGAAAGCCCTTGCCGCCAGGGGTTGTGCTGCAGAGACGATGAAGGCCAAGTAATGGCGCGGATTGCCGTGGGCAGGGGCGCAACCGAACATCATGCGGCTTGCCGGGGAAAGATAGGCAATCTCACCCTCTTTGCTCAATCGAAAAAAGAGGTCCGGCGAGGATTCGACAAGGATCCTGAACAGGTCGTCACGTTGCTGCAATGGATCTTCCCTGACCACGCCGCCACTCTCCTCACTGGTCCAGGGATGAGCCCCTGCCCCGTTGGTCGTTGCTGGAAATACCAAGCGTTTAAAACGCTCTACCTTACCTGAAAAATCTGGGCATTCGCCTGTATCATCGGTTTTCTATAGCAGACAAAAAAGCAAACAGCACGACAAAAAAAGAAGGAATTCCATCAACAAATCAACCACAAACCAATCTCCCTGCGGCACAACGGTTTTGGGCTGTCCCAGGCCACCTGTACGTTTTTTTCCTTTGCCGTTATTTTCCTGGCCAAGCCTGACCGAACACTATTTGTCTGCAAAAATAGCGACGATTGGTTATATATTGACGCCATCCGACCTTTACGTCGATGGGGACGAAACGCTCTTCATAAAAAAAAGGAACCTCGGCACCAAGGCACCTTCAATACCCCCGGAAAGGACAACAAGCATGTGGAAAAAATCACTGGCACTGGCAGCATTACAATCAGCGTGCACCTCAACTTTGGTGCAGACACTGGGTATTGAATTTACTGCCATTGGGAACGATTTTATCGAGGCGCGGATGCCGGTGGATGAACGGACGATGCAGCCCAAGGGCTTCCTGCATGGTGGAGCTTCAGCCGCCTTGGCGGAAACGTTGGGCGGCGCAGGGGCCTATCTCTCTGTGGACGAAGGCATAACCTGTGTCGGCCTGGAAATAAATGCCAACCACGTTCGACCTGCGCCACGAGGATGGGTTATCGGTCGCGCAACCTGTCTGCACAAGGGGCGCACCACACAGGTCTGGGACATTAAGATTCGGGACGAACAGAAAAACCTGGTCTGCATTGCTCGCTTGACAGTTGCGGTGCTACAAGCCTGAAACCTGGCGAAACTGGCAGACCTTTCATCGCATATATAAGTAGTTCGTTCAAAAAAAAAAGCACTTACTCGCAATGAGATAAGTGCTTTTTTTAGTAACTTCAGAAGTCCACCCAAGCAGAGGGGCTATTGCCCCTGCAGTACCATCCCGTCCCTCTTCCAGGTGTTTTTTCTTGAAAACTAACCCGATCAGATTTTTTTCTTGGGCTGTTTATCGACCTTGCTCTTTTCTTTCTGTTTTTGCTTTTCACTGCTCTGTTTCTGACTTTTATCCTTGTCTTTTTTGCCGCCTTTGTCGCCCATGGTCTTGCTCCTTTTTCAATATTGCGTTTCAGGTTCCAGATAAAAAATACGGAATTGATCCCACGGTAGATGTGCTCCATTTATAATATACCGAATTTTTCGAAAAGAAAGAGCTGCCGTGAGTTTTTTCCCAGGAGCTACCGACGGGAAACGGTTGGCATCCCGGATAGCAAGTCGCCCCTTTCCCCCATCATGCCGGCCGCATCTTCCCCCAAGAGCATCACTTATTTCCCCCTCAGCCAGCACCACTCCGGCAACCGGATTGCGCTTTAAAAACAGCCACATCTACGGCCGCCTGAAATTGTACCCACCCGAACTTTGTATTGATTTTTCTGATTATCGGTATATAGAAGACCGATAAGACTGGTCGAGCTGGCTGGCGCCGGCCGCGGGCTTCAACCCCGTTGGGTAACCTGTGAAAAGGAAACCGTTTGGTTCGATTCCAAAACCAGTCTCCATCGCAACCACTAACAATTGCTCAGGGTGTCGCCCTGTGTTCCTGTTGCCAGGTGTACACTCTCCGTACACAAACAGTTAGCTCTCGGCCGCAAGGTCATAAAATCTTTGCCGGAAATCCATCGCGCTCCGCCACCTCTGCGCCATCGTTGAAGCGGCCAAGATGCTGCGGGGAACGGTAGGGATAATGGACCCCTCAGGCGAGGCCAGCCGGGTTTTCCTGGGCCGCCGCTGCCATCAGATGTTCAGCAAAGGCGGCGGCAGCTGGCGGCATTGCCCTGTTCCTGCGCCGGATCAAATAAAAAGGCCGCTCTCCGGAGATATCCTCCAGCACCAGCGCCACCAGGGTGCCCCGATACAAATCTTCGGCAATGGATCGCTTAGAGAGCATCGAAAGACCGAGACCGGCCTTGACCGCCTCCTTGACCGCCTCATTGGAACCCAGCATTGCCACCTCCTGCAGATCGGTTTCCTTATACCCCTGGGTTTCGAGTATCTGGGCGGTCACCTTTCTCGTTCCCGACCCCGGTTCCCTAAAAATAAAAGGCTGTTTGAACAGGTCCGCGACCGCGAGGGGCTGCGCTTTGATCATGGAGCTGGCCGGATGCGCCACCAGGGTGAGGGTGTCCTCGAAAAGCGGGAGCCACTCCAGTCCCTTCTCGTTCCATATCGCCCCGACCAGACCGAGATCATATTCCCCATCCATCACTTTTTTGGCTATCGCCCGAGATCCACTGATATGCACCACGGTTTTGATGGCAGGGAATTGATCGCGAAAACTGCTGATCAATTTCGGCAGAATATACGTCCCTGGAATGGTGCTGGCGCCGATAAAGATGTTGCCGGTGAGATTGCCGTTATACTGCTCCAGAGCCTGCAGGGTTTCCTGCTGGAGGCGCAGTATTTTAACGGCATAGCTGTACAGCAGGCGTCCCACCGGCGTGGGTTCGACCTCCCGCCCCAGGCGATCAACCAGTTTCTGGCCAAGTTCCTCTTCGAGATTGCGAATATGATCGCTCACCGTCGGTTGCGAGAGCCGCACGGCTTCAGCAGCTTTGGTAAAACTTTTCAGCTCGACAACCTTGCAGAATACATCCAGTTTTTTTATTTCCATTTTGGTCACCTTGCTTTTCTGGAATTTAAGAGGGATCACCAACAGCCTGATACCGCGATACACGCTGCGCTCTCACCTCGACAGGCAGAAAACCTCCAGAGGGTATCAGGCACGGATGCAGGCGAAAGCTTGCTTGGCTGAACTGCTCATTGAAGCCGCAGCATACCCGCGCAGCAAGAACAGATCCCAAAAAGTATTTATTATACCGCATCGCCATTCCGGATGGGAACAAACAATCCTGCGGGTTGCCTGCATAACTTCTCCTTGAGGAGCAGATTATACTCTCTTGCGAGAGTTAATGCGCCCTCCCCCCGTGGCCATCGCCATCGCAACCTACTGAATAACAAGACAAATACTTATTTTCAGGGGCGACATCCTTTTGCAACCGCAGTCCGCGATTGCCCCTATGTCCGGGAAGAAGTTGACTCCGTCCCGCAGTCGCTCGGCCGTACAATTTTCCACAACAAGAGAAAGATAATCCTACCTTCGATTTGGCTCTTGTTGCCTTGGGCAATATCAGTAATATTATAATCTGATCTTGCCCTTTCAAATCGGTTTCTAACGATGTGGAGTGTTCGGTGATTGATACTTTGATGAAGAACAGCGTCTTAAAGACTTGTGCCCCGAGGCAATCGCTGATGAATGCGACCTCCTTTCCGGGGAGCGGATCGTCACCAACGAAAGCCCCCCCTCGTACACTGAAAAACTTGGGCACGCCCCGAAGCGCCGCTTGGTGACCGGCACCGTCTCGAACCAGTGGATCGGCGGCATCCGGGTCGGCTACATTTTTTGATCAACCTTTGACTTTGCTGAAGGGGACGTTGTCCAAGGAGTTCGGACCTCTCCTCTCCGCGGGTATATCTCCCTCAGTTCTCCCCCGGTTTGATCCTTAGAGGACACCGGGATAACCAAAGGCCTTCACCCAGGTATTCCCCCCTTAAAGTTCAGGGAGCCGAAAACAGCTACCGGTCTGCCGGATGCCCACGACCCGTCATCTCGTAACGCCCACCCCATTATTCCAGAAGGAGGGAAGAACTCATGGCAAAGTCAAAGATCATCGATGTCACCGAACAAAAGCGGCTGAACGAGGCCCGCGAGTCGGGGGTCCCCTGGAAGAAATGGGGGCCGTATCTCAGCGAGCGCCAGTGGGGCACGGTTCGCGAGGACTACAGCGAGGATGGCAACGCCTGGGACTATTTCACCCACGATCATTCCCGCTCACGGGCCTACCGGTGGGGCGAAGACGGTCTGGGCGGCATCTGCGACGATAAGCAACTGCTGTGTTTTGCCCTGGCCTTGTGGAACGAGCGCGACCCTATCCTCAAGGAGCGGTTGTTCGGTCTGACCAACAGCCAGGGCAACCATGGCGAGGATGTCAAAGAGTATTACTTCTACCTTGACAGCACGCCTACCCACTCCTACATGAAGTACCTCTACAAGTATCCCCAAAGGGAGTTTCCCTACCAGGACCTGATCGAGAAAAACCGGGCTCGGTCGCGGGAAGAGTTCGAGTACGAACTGCTCGACACCGGCATCTTCGACGACGACCGCTACTTTGATGTATTCGTCGAATATGCCAAGGAAGGCCCGGAGGATGTGCTCATCCGGATCACCGTGCACAATCGCGGTCCGGAAACGGCGCGGCTTCGCCTGTTGCCGACCCTCTGGTTCCGTAACACCTGGTCGTGGGGAGAAGATAATCAAAAGCCTTGCCTGCGCGAGGCCGCCCCAGGAACGATCCAGGTCTCACACCATGAACTCGGTGAGTATCGACTGTATTGCGACAGCGCGCCGGAACTGCTGTTCACCGAGAACGAAAGCAATACTCAACGACTCTGGGGGCAGCCCAGTGCTTCACCCTATGTCAAGGATGGGTTCCACGCCGCGCTCATCTCGGGCGAGGGTGCGGCGGTCAATCCCGCCAAAGCCGGCACCAAGGCCGCGGCCCACTATGTCCTCGATGTGGACGGCGGCGGCAGCGAGACCGTCTGCCTGCGGCTCACGGCCGCCCATCTGGACAAGGCCTTCAGCGAATTTGAGCGGATCTTCAAGGCCCGGATCGCCGACGCCGACGAATTCTACCAGCGGATTACGCCGCAGACGCTGAGCGAAGACGAGCGGAGGGTCCATCGTCAGGCCCTGGCGGGGATGCTCTGGGGCAAGCAATTCTACCACTTCGACCTGGAGCAGTGGCTGATGGAGCACAAGAGCCATCCCCTGCTCGAATCCGCCCGCAAGGATGTGCGCAACACCGAGTGGTTCCACATGCTCAATGCCGACGTCATCTCCATGCCCGACAAGTGGGAATACCCGTGGTATGCGGCCTGGGATCTGGCCTTCCACACAGTAGCCCTGTCCCTGGTGGATTTCGATTTTGCCAAGGAACAGTTGCTGCTGATGCTGCGCAATCTCTATGTCCACCCCAACGGCCAGATCCCCGCCTACGAATGGAATTTCAGCGATGTCAATCCACCGGTGCATGCCTGGGCTACACTCTGGCTGTACAAATATGAGAGGGGGCTGGGCCGGGCTGACCTGCGCTTCCTGGAACGGTCCTTTCAGGGGCTGATGCTTAACTTCAACTGGTGGGTGAACCGTAAGGATCCGGCCGGCCGCAACGTCTTTGCCGGCGGCTTTCTCGGGCTGGACAACATCGGCGTCTTCGACCGCAGCGCCCAGTTGCCCACGGGCGGCTCGCTGGAGCAGGCAGACGGCACGGCCTGGATGGCGTTCTACTGTCAGAACATGCTCGAAATCGCCCTGATCCTGATCGAATACGACCCGATCTATGAAGAGGTCGCCTTCAAATTCATCCAGCATTTCATGTGGATTTCCTACGCCATGGACCGCATCGGTGAGCATCACGACGAGATGTGGGACGAAGAGGACGGATTCTTCTACGACCTGCTGCGGTTGCCGAATGGCCAGGCCATGCGGTTGAAGGTCCGGTCGCTGGTGGGGTTGCTGCCGCTCTGCGCCTCCACGGTGTTCGAGGCGGATTCGGTGACCCGCTATCCGAAACTGATGGAAATGATCACCCAGTTTAAGAAACGCCACCCGGAGCTGGTTTCCCATGTGGCTCCAACCGACCAGGGATTTACTGGCTTTCAAGGTCGAAAGCTGCTGTCGATCCTCAACAAGGAAAAACTGGAGCGGGTGCTCGGCTACATGCTCGACGAACAGGAGTTCCTGGGGCCGCATGGCATCCGCTCGCTGTCGCGCTATCATCTGAAGCACCCGTTCACATTCTGGGTGGGACATGAAGCGTACAAGGTGCAGTATCTGCCGGCCGAATCGAATACCGGCATGTTCGGCGGTAACTCTAATTGGCGGGGCCCGGTGTGGATGCCGGTCAATGCGCTGATCGTTCGGGCACTGATCAATCTGTACAATTTCTACGGCGATGAATTCAAGGTGGAGTGTCCGACCGGGTCCGGCCACTTGATGAACCTGTTTGAGGTCGCCCAGGAGCTCTCCCGCCGGCTGACAGGCACCTTCCTGCGCGATGCCGACGGACAGCGGCCAGTGTACGGTGGTTCGGCCAAGTTTCAGAACGATCCGCACTGGCGCGACCTGATCCTGTTCTATGAGTATTTCCAAGGCGATAACGGGGCCGGGCTCGGGGCCAGCCACCAGACCGGGTGGACCGGCCTGGTCGCCCCCCTGCTGGATATCTTCGGACGCCTTGATGCCAAGACCATGTTGGATTCCGAACGTGGCCACCTCTTCGAGCGGCTTGTAAAAGAACAGGTGGGCGGGAACGCAACCGGCCATAAATAAGGAGGACTTATGACCGATAGACAGGCTTCATCGCTCTACCAGATCAACACCCGAGTCTGGCTGACGGAACGCTCACGCACGCTTGGCAAGCAAGCGACCTTGGACGATATTCCGGACGCCGACCTAGATCGACTTGCCGAACTGGGATTTGACTGGCTCTGGCTGTTGAGCGTCTGGCAGACCGGCCCGGCGGCGCAGGCGATCTCGCGATCCAATCCCCGGTGGGGCCGCGAATTTGCCGAAACGCTGCCAGATCTCAAAAACGAAGACATTGCCGGCTCCGGGTTCGCCATCCAAAGCTACACCGTGCATCGCGATCTGGGTGGCGACGCAGCGCTCGCCCGCCTGCGGCAGCGATTACAGGAACGCGGTCTCAAGCTGATGCTCGATTTTGTCCCCAACCACATGGCCCCGGATCACCCCTGGGTCGACCAGCATCCGGAGTACTTTGTTCCTGGCAGCGAAACGGATTTGGCCCATGCGCCGCAAAACTACTGCCGCATGCAGACCAAAAACGGACAACTGGTGCTGGCCTATGGCCGGGATCCTTACTTTGACGGCTGGCCCGACACCCTGCAACTCAACTACGGCAACCCGGCATTACAGCAGGCGATGATCGGCGAACTGGAGCGAATCGCCGGGCAATGCGACGGCGTGCGCTGCGACATGGCCATGCTGGTCTTGCCGGAGATTTTTGAACGGACTTGGTCGATTCCGGCGCAGTCTTTCTGGCCGTGGGCTATGCAGCGAGTGCGGGAGAAGACACCGGGCTTCTGTTTCATGGCCGAGGTCTACTGGGATATGGAATGGACCCTGCAGCAACAGGGATTCGATTACACCTACGACAAACGGTTGTACGACCGTCTCCGCGCCCGGCACACCCGGCCAGTACGGGAACATCTCCACGCCGAGCTTGCTTATCAGAACAAGTCCGCCCGCTTCCTGGAAAACCACGACGAACCGCGGGCGGCGGCTACCTTTCCTCCCGAGGTGCATGAGGCGGCAGCAGTCATTACCTTCCTCTCACCCGGGCTGCGTTTCTTCCATCAGGGGCAATTCCAGGGTCACCGAAAACGCATCTCGCCCCATCTGGTGCGAGCCCCGGAGGAACCGATCGACCAGCGACTGGCACAGTTCTACGACCGGTTACTGGCCGTGCTGCGTGATCCTGCTGTGCGCAACGGCTGCTGGCAATTGCTCGAATGCAACCCCGCCTGGGACGGCAACTGGACTTCCGACAGCTTCGTGGCCTATTCCTGGACGGGAAAAAAAGATGACGAAAAGCGCCTGGTAGCGGTCAACTATTCGGATCACCAGAGCCAGTGCTACGTGGCAATCCCGTGGGGTGCGCTTGCAGGACAGATGTGGCACCTGCGTGACCGGATGGGGACGGCTCATTTTAAGCGGAGCTGCGATGATTTAGCAGCGAGAGGCCTCTATCTGGACATGTCGGCATGGGCCTTTCACATTTTCGAGGTATGCACAGCGGGGGCCTAGGCTACAGTCATCAAAGGCGGTAAACTGGCTGAGCATACCCAAAGGTGGAGAGATCTTCGATCAAGCTGATCGGGTACCGAGAGCGGCTATCAACCAGATGACGCTTCAGGCTGTTGCAAAAGGCTTAACCGGCAAAGAACACCGGATGGATAAAGTTATCGAACGTTTTAATAAAAATGCACGCAGGAGGCCTGTGATGGGTAAAGCAAAAAAAGATCCTAAAACCACCGAAAAAACGAAACTGGATCGCAAGGAGTATGACACCGAAATGGCCAAGATGCACGGGGAACTGGTCAAATTGCAGCAATGGGTTGTCAACAAGGGGCTCAAGGTCTGTATCGTTTTTGAAGGACGAGATGGCGCTGGCAAGGGCGGCACCATCAAGGCAATCACCGAGCGGGTCAGCCCAAGAACCTTTCGGGTCATTGCCCTGCCCACCCCGACCGAACGCGAGAAATCACAGATGTATGCGCAGCGCTATATTCCTCATTTTCCGGCGGCGGGCGAAGTCGTCATTTTCGACCGAAGCTGGTACAACCGGGCCGGCGTGGAGCGAGTGATGGGGTTTTGCACCGATCAACAGGCCAAACGTTTTCTGGAGGTTGTACCGGCCTTTGAAAAGATGATGCTGGAATCAGGCATTATCCTGCTCAAATATTGGTTGGAAGTTAATCCGGAAGAACAGACCCGGCGCCTGACCGCCCGGATTGATGATCCTAGAAAAATCTGGAAGCTTTCTCCGATGGATCTCAAATCTTACGACCGGTGGGATGACTATACCCGGGCCCGCGATGAGATGTTCGCCGCCACCGACACCCCTTGGGCACCCTGGCAGGTGGTCCGTTCGGACGACAAAAAGCGGGCACGGCTGAACATCATCAGCCATCTGCTCCACGCCATTGAGTACAAAGAGTTGAAGGGAGAAAAGATAGTGCTGCCGAAACGGAAAATCGGCAAGACCTACGAGGAAAAAGGGTATCCGTTCAAATTTATTCCGGAGAAATATTAAGGAGAGGAGGCAACGCCAGCACGTTGCCCGGCCTTGGTGAACGGAACATGGAGCCCGACCGGCCTTTGCTTTGCTGTGCTGTGCCCTTTTGACTAAACTGACCGGCACCGGACTCCATTGACCGCCTTCTGATTGTTCAGTGCGTAGCGCCCCATACAGGTCTCGGAGAGATACCATGCAAAAGAAGCAGTCAACCAACCATGAAACCGTTGAAAAAATCAAACGCTCCTTTGCCTTCAAACTGTTCTTCCAGCAGGGGGTGCTGGCCTTCAACGCCTCGCTCAACGATTATTATCTGGCGGTGAGCCACACCCTCCGCGATCGCATGCAGGGGTTGTTCATCAATTCGGTGGCTGCGTTGCGTGAAAGCAGGAGCAGGGTTGTCTGCTATTTCTCGGCCGAGTTTCTCATGGGGCCCCATCTGCTTAACAACCTGATCAACCTCGACCTCTATGAAGAATTTTCCCGGGCGACCGAGGAAACCGGGCTTGATCTGCAGCAGATCATTGACCATGAAGAGGAACCCGGATTGGGCAACGGCGGCCTGGGCCGGTTGGCCGCCTGCTACCTCGACTCTCTGGCAAGCCTCGAAATTCCGGCCGTCGGCTACGGCATCCGCTACGAATTCGGCATGTTCGACCAGGCCTTTGAACACGGCTGGCAGAAAGAATTGAGCGACCGATGGCTGCAGCCCGGGAACCCGTGGGAATTCAAAAAAGCCGATTTCGCCGTGGAAGTCGGATTCGGCGGGCACACCACTTCCTCGAAGGACCCTCTGGGTCGATATCAGGTCCAGTGGCATCCAGGATCGTTGGTCAAGGGCATCCCTTACGACACGCCGGTGCCAGGCTACCGGGTCAATGCCGTCAATATCCTCCGGTTGTGGAGCGCAGAAGCCCCGAAGAGCTTTGATTTCGACGACTTCAATGTCGGCGACTATTTCGGGGCGGTGGAGGAGAAAATCCAGGCCGAGAACATCACCAAGGTCCTGTATCCCAATGACGAGCAATTCCAGGGCAAGGTCCTCCGCCTCCGGCAGCAGTATTTTTTTGTTGCCTGTTCCCTCCAGGACATGATTCGACTTCATCGCCTCCAACATGATAACCTGGATACCTTTCACCACCATTTCGCGGTCCAACTCAACGACACCCACCCGGCCATCGCCATCCCCGAACTGATGCGGTTGTTGATCGATGTTCACGGGTACGCCTGGGACCAGGCCTGGGACATCACCTCGGCCACCTTTGCCTATACCAACCACACCCTGCTGC
>JAFLKR010000015.1 GCA_019163135.1 Desulfobulbaceae bacterium
GATGCCATGATATCCTCGCACATCAGCGAGCCGTAGGTGAATAAATCCTGGAGAGTTGGTTGCAGGGTAGACATAGGTGCAATCATCAACAGGTGTTTAGAGAGAAGGTGGTGGCGATAAGGTCGAAGGGTCGCCGCTAATCCAGCCCATGGATGGCCTGGGCAAAGGCGAGCTTGGCCCGGGACTGAAAACAGACAATGTACACCTCTTTTGGTTTGTGGTTGCGGTCAAGGAAGGATTGGATGGTATCGACGGCGACATCAGCTGCCTCGTCCAGAGGGAAACCGAAGGCACCGCAACTGATGGCCGGGAAGGCGATGGACTCGAGGTTGTGCTGCACCGCCAGTTCCAGACAATTGCGGTAGCAACTCGCCAGCAGGGCCGGTTCGTTGTTGTTGCCACCCTGCCAAATCGGTCCGACGGTGTGGATGACAAATTTAGCCGGCAGGTTGTAGCCCTTGGTAAGTACAGCCTGCCCGGTCTTGCAGCCGCCGATCTTGCGGCATTCTTCCAGCAACTCCGGGCCCGCTGCCTGGTGAATGGCACCGTCGACTCCGCCACCGCCGAGCAGGGTTTCGTTGGCGGCATTGACGATAGCATCGACTTTCAGGGTGGTGATATCGGTTTCAATCAGATTGATCATCACAATCTCCTTGTGAGCTGTGTTCGGGTATCTTCGACCGAAAAGACAGGCCGGCTATGGAGCATGGATCGCCGTTTAAGCGACAGATGTTTGTATTGTAGCATAAGATCAAAACATCCAAAGGTGAAAAGTGCATTCTGCGACCCCAGAGTGCAGATTAAGAGGCCTTAGTCATGGGAAACGGTGTGCAAACCGTGTCTTTCAAGAGGTATAAATTATTAACATTAAGTAGTTTTCGCCAATAAAAGGCCAGCGCAGGAGATGAGGATGGAGCAAAGTGCCGCACCGGTAACAGCAAAAAGTATCCGGACCGCCGCCGTATTTCCATCGATTGTCAATTTTCTTTTCGCATGGTAAAAAACAATTTACTTTGCGGGTAACCCGAGCAGAGATTTGCGGATGCGTCGTCTGAACATCCAAGATATTGTAGCGATATGCAAAGGGTCCACGGCTGAGCTTTTTCCGCGAGGCCGAACCCGCAACCGCTTTTTAACACCCCGCCAATCAACCATACCTGGGATTTATCCATGGATTTCATCTTGCTGTTGCTGCTCATCTTGTTGAACGGCGTTTTTTCCATGTCGGAGATTGCCGTCATTTCGTCGCGGGATGCCCGTCTGCAAAAATTAGCCAACGATGGCCGGCGAGGCGCCCGATCAGCCCTGGCGCTTAAAAACAATCCCACCGTTTTTTTGTCGACCGTCCAGGTCGGAATCACCATGGTTGGCATCCTGAGCGGTGCCATCGGAGAAAATGCCCTGGCTGATCCCCTGTCAACATTGCTTGTGAAGGTCCCGCTGCTGGAACCCCATGCCCGGGTGATTGCCCTGACCTTGGTGGTTGTTCTGTTGACCTATTTTTCCGTAGTTGTCGGTGAGTTGGTGCCCAAACGGTTAGGGTTGCAGGAACCGGAGCGAATCGCTTCTTTAGTCGGGGTGCCGATGAAGATGCTGGCGCGCATTGCCAAACCTCTGGTCTGGTTTTTTTCCACTTCCTCTAATCTGCTGCTCCGGTTGACCGGTGCGCAAAACCGGGAAGGGTTGTCTGTCACCAACGAAGAAATCAAGTTGTTGATGGAACAGGGAGCCGATGCAGGGGTTTTTCATGAAAGCGAGCGGGTTTTGGTCTCGAATGTTCTGCGTCTTGATGAACAGCCGATTGTGGCGATAATGACCCATCGTCAGGATATATATTTGCTTGATATCAACCAACCGGAGGAGGAGATTCGTGGCCTGCTCGCCAGTTGCCCTTTTTCCCGCGTCATTGTCTGTCGCGGCGGGCTCGATGATATTCTGGGATTGTTGCGGACCGCTGATCTGCTCAAAGCCGCGTTGGCCAATTTGCCGTTGGCCATCGAACAGTATATCCGTCAACCGCTTTATGTACCTGAATACGTGACAACTACCCAATTGCTGGAGAATTTTCGCAAGGTTTATCTGCAATGCGCCCTGGTGGTCGATGAATATGGCGATGTCCAGGGATTGGTAACCCTGACCGATGTCTTGACGGCCATTGTCGGCGAAGTGCCTTCGTCCGGGCTTACCCCCAAACATGATTTCATCGAACGCGAAGATGGTTCATGGCTGATTGATGGGGGCGTGACGGTTGAACGGGTGAAGTTTTTGCTTGAAATCAATCAGGACCTGCCGGGCGAGAAGAGTAGCACTTTCCATACCCTGGGGGGGTTCGCCATTCATATGCTGGGCAGAATCCCGAAGGAGGCTGATCATTTCGATAGTCACGGCTATCGTTTCGAAATTGTTGATATGGATAATAACCGTATCGACAAGGTTTTGGTTGCACGGGTATCCGGACCGGAAGAGTACGATTGAATCGGGGAGGAGAGAGGTTTTGTCGCGGACCTTCTGTTGATGAGGTCCTGGCCGGGTAATCGTTGCAGTGTGGCAAGTCTTGACCATTTGCGGGTCGCAAGGCGCCTTTTTTCCCAGGGAGGAGTCGAGGGCCATGAGCCCATTTTTTGGACGAAAGGTGGACTCCCCTGTTACCATAACAGAGATGTTTGGTGTAGTGGAGCCGTGCCGACCAGCATGGTTCAGCTTTCATCCTCTTGCAAACCGGTGAGGTAGCATATGAAGAACATGGGCGAGATGCTGTTGACCCAGGCGCCGTTTTCAGAAATTGTCATGGGCAATACGGCTCTGGTGCGGGCCATGATTGAAACCGGAACTCGGGTGGTGACCTCCTACCCCGGCTCCCCGACTCCGGAGGTAGCCACCGCGATCGAGTCGATTCCACTGGCCGAGCGGCCTTTTTATTTCGAGTTTTCCACTAACGAAAAAGTGGCCACCGAGGTCGCTTTCGGCGCCTCGCTCAACGGCCATCTAGCCACGGTTTTTTTCAAGAGCGTCGGCCTCAATGTGGCGGCGGATTCTTTTGTCCAACTCAGCCTGCTGCCGCTCATCGGCGGCCTGATCGTTGTCCTCGGCGACGATCCCGGGGCCAACTCCTCGCAAAATGAGCAGGACAATCGCCACTATGCCTACATGAGCTATACGCCCATTCTGGAACCTGCCAATCCGACCGAGGCCTATACCTATTACAAAGAGGCCGCGGAACTTGCCAGAATCATGGGCAAAGCCGTTATCCTCAGACTTACCACCCATGTCTGCCACGCCAAGGAACGGGTGGTTTTTGCCGGTTGGAGCCCAACCCAGCCGGACAACACTCCGCGATTTGATCCGGCCAACGGTCCGTACATCCCCTTGGTGGCCGCGGTCTATCCCAAAAAACGTAAGGCCCTCAACGACCTGCAGTTGGTCGAGCAGTGGGTGGATAAACGCGACCTCCATCGCATCCACAACCATGGCAGCCCCTTGGGGATCATCGTTTCCGGGATGGTCTATCTCTCCGTCCAGGATGTCTTGGCTCCGCTTGCCGATAAGCCCGACATTCTCAAACTGGCCATGCCGTATCCGGTGCCGTCACGGATCATCACCGAATTTCTTGCCACCCATCAGGAAGTCAAGGTTTTGGAAGAACTCGATGATACCTTGGAAAAAGAGGTGAAGACGCTCGCCTTTGATCATCGTTTAACCACCAGGATCATCGGTAAGGCAGCGGTGGAGGACTGGATAGGCGAGTACACCCCGGACAAAGTCCATGATTTGCTCCATCAAACCTGGCCCGAGCGCATACCCGCCAGGAAAAACTATGCCGAGGATACCGCGAAATTGCTACCTCCGCGGCCTCCTCAGATGTGTCCGGGGTGCGGCCACCGGAGCGCTTTTCATGCCATCAAGCAGGCTCTACCCGCTGACAGGACCATCACCGTTGCCGATATCGGCTGCCACACCCTCGGGTTTCAGGAACCCTACCGCATGGGCGAGGTCCTGCTCTGCATGGGCGCTTCCCCCGGTATCGGCTCCGGACTGAGCCTGTTGAACGATGCACGTAAAGTGGTCGCCTTTCTAGGTGATTCGACCTTCTTCCATGCCGGCATCCCCGGCATTATCAACGCCTTGTTCAATCAACACAATCTGACCTTGATCATCATGGAGAACGGAACCACCGCCATGACCGGGCATCAGGATCATGCCGCTTCCGGTCGAAATTTTAACGAGGTGGTCGAGGCGATTCCGATTCGACAGGTCCTTGAGGGGTTGGGGGTCAAGCATATCTTCGAGATTGACACCTACCGCCAGCGGGAGTTGGGAGCGATGGTGCGAGACGCTGTGGCCCTTGACACCTTCAGTGTCGTCATCGCCCGTCATCCCTGCATGCTTCTTTTTACCCGAAATCTCAGGAGGAAAGGAGGGACAGCTCCGCATCCCGTCAGTATCGATCAGGAAAAATGCAAGAGAATACACGCTTGCATCCAGGACTTCGGCTGTCCGAGTTTTTTGCGAGCGTCGGATGGCACGGTGACGGTGAACCGGGAACTTTGCATCGGCGACGGTTCCTGCCTGCAGACCTGCCCGTCAAAAGCGATTACCCGGTAACGGCCCGCAGGAGTAACTTATGCAATCCTACAATATCTATCTTTGTGGTGTCGGCGGTCAGGGAATCGGCCTCCTCAGTGAAATTCTGCTCCGGGCCGCCGATTATTCCGGCTATGCCGCCAAGGCGGTGGACACCCATGGCCTGGCGCAGCGCGGTGGCACGGTAATCTCGCAGATACGTCTTGGCAAAGTGGTTTTTACGCCGATGATCCCCGCACGATCCGCCGATCTGGTGGTCGCCCTTGAACGGCATGAGGCGCTTCGGGGTTTACAGGTGGCGTTGCGGGACCAGGGCACGCTTATCTATTACAATACCGTCTTTCAGCCGCTGGGCGTTCGTCTGGGGAATGACATTGAAGTCAGCGCAGCCGATATCGAAGCTGCCGGCCGCCAGCGGGGAATAACGGTGTATCAGGTGGCGCGGCCGGATATTCCGGATCCCCGGATGCAGAACATCGCGGTGCTGGCTGAAATCCATCGGCGCGGATTGGTCCCCGGCCTTCAGGCCGCTCATTTTCTGCAGGCCATGGAGGATCTGCTCGCCGGCACGGTGCTGGAGGCTAATCTTCGGCTCTTCCATGCCCCCTGATTGTTGAGCAGGAGGAGATGGGCTGGGCATCGGTGGTCGGTACTGTTGAACATGAGGCCGTTTGAGGCGCAGGCAACGGGATAGAGGGTCTTTCGGCTTGAAGGTCAGGGGGATTTATGGTGGAACGACTGGATGGCCAGCCCGCAGGGGCCGGCAAACGCTTGACAACGCCAGATTTCAGGGCAGTTCGTTAAGCGATTGGCGGGATTCGATCGCCCTGGCCAGGGTGTGCTCGTCGGCGTATTTGATATCCATGCCCATGGGGATGCCGCAGGCCAGTCGACTGAGCCGGACAGGAGCCCCCTGGAGGATATCGGCGAGGTAGCAGGCAGTGGCCTCGCCCGGTACCGTGGAACTGGTGGCGATCAGCACCTCGTCGACGCTGCCGGAAGCGATCCGTTGCCGCAGTTCCTGGATTTTGAGTTCGTCCGGTCCAATGCCGTCCATCGGGGCGATCACGCCATGGAGAATATGATAGACGCCGCGGAAGACGCCGGTTTTTTCAATGGCGATCTGGTCGCCCGGTTCTTCAACCACGCAGACCAATCGGGGGTCACGGTTGGGATTGCCGCATATCACACAGGGATTGGTTTCGGAAAAGGTGAAACACTGGTGGCAGAGGTGGATGGTCTCGTGCAGCACCAGCAGGTCATTGGCTAAATTCCTGGCCTCGGCCGCCGGTCTGCGGAGGATGTAGAGGGCCAGTCGGGTCGCGGTTTTGCGGCCAATCCCGGGCAGTTTATTCAGGTCGCTGATCAGGCGCTCCAGAGCGGGTGGAATGACCTGCATTTACATGAGACCCGGTATGTTGAGGCCGCCGGTCAGGCGCGCCATCTCCGTTTTCCCGAGTTCCTTGGCTTTGTTGAGGCCGTCGTTTACCGCTGCGACCACCAGATCCTGGAGCATCTGGGTGTTTTCGGGTTGCACGATCGCCTTTTCAATCACCAGTGAGAGCAGTTCGCCTTTGCCGTTAAGCGTGGCGGTCACCATGCCGGCTCCGGCTGAACCGGTGACCTGCTGGGAGCCCAGATCGTTTTGCACCGTCGCCAGTTTCTCCTGGAGTTGTTGCGCCTGTTTTATCAAATCGCCCATGTTCATTGTCTGTCATACCTCTGAGTAAATATGGTTGGCGACCTGCGGCAAGCACGTAGGGTGGCCAGGGTTGAGAGCGGTCTCGTTCATTCCGGGGTGGCGGAAGGGTCTGCAGCCGATAGCGTGGCCGCCGGACTACTGGTGCGGTAACGGGGGCCAATCCTGATGTCGCCGACCTGACCGGTAAAGATGTCCAACGCGGTCAGCACCAAGGGGTCGTTGGCCAGTGCGCGTCGTTCCTGCTGCGGCGCCAGACCGTTTGCCGGATCGATGGCGCAGGCACTGGAACCCGGGACCGCAAACTGGATACGGAGATTCTCCTGAAAAAAATCGAGGACAAACTCGGTAAGCGTATTGATGTGGCTGCTCTGTTTCAACATGGTGCAGTCGGCGCTGTCATCGAAACGGATGAGCAGTTCTTCACCCTTGCGCTCCACCGAGGAGGCCAGCTGCAGGGCCCCGGACATCCAGGGTTGGCGCTCATGCACATATTTGAGAAAAAGGCTCCAGTGCTGGCGGATACGTTTTTTTTCGTCGGCCGGTGCTGTGGGCATGGCCTCCTGGCGGGATGAGGTTACCTCTACCTGGGCAGCGGGTTGCGGCGGTTGTTCAGGTGGCGATTCCTTTGGGAAGGGAGCAGACGGCTGCAACTCTGGCAGAGGCTCCGGTGCTGCCGGTGTGCTGGGTTGGAAGCGTTGGGATGATTCGCGCGCGGGTGCGAAGGCTGCCTGGGCTGGTTGAACCGGGGCAGGCGCGGACGACGGTTGCTTGTGGGGAATCGTCGCCGGTGGTTGCGGTGATACAACAGCAACAGGACTGGCAGGCAGGGTCTCGAGGGGTGCGCCGGCCAGCAGCTGATCAAACCGGGCGATGAGGTCGGAGACGGGGACCACATCACGGAATTGGACGGCGCGGATAAAGGTTAGCTCCAGCGCCAGTCGGGGTTGTTGAGAAAAGGTGGCTTTTTCCAGGCCTTCCAAGAGCAGATTGAAAATAGCTGACAGGGTTTCCAGAGAGTGGAGCGCTGCTGTTTGCTGCAAGAGGGTCAGTTCCTCTTCGGTTGCCTCAAGGAGGTCAGCCGGTTTTTTGCTGACCTTGCAGACAATCAGGCTTCGGAACCAAGTGAGGAGATCGTTGCTGAATCGTCTGGTATCCGTGCCATGGAGATACATCTCGTCCAGCAGGGTATAAACCGCCCCCAGGTCGCCGCTCAGGAGGGCCGCTCCCAGATTGGCGACCAGTTGATGGCTGACCAGGCCGAGAACGTCAATGACATCCTCGGTTTTGACCGTCTGGCCGCAATAAGAGAAAATCTGGTCAAGGAGACTGAGGCCGTCACGGACACTGCCGCCCGCCTCGCGCACGATCATGTCAAGCGCCTCCGGTTCCACTTGCACACTTTCTAACGAAGCGAGCCGGTTAAAATGGGCGATGAGCTCGGCGTGGCCCAGGCGTTTAAGTTCATAGCGCTGGCAACGGGAGAGAATAGTCACCGGTACCTTGTGCAGTTCGGTGGTGGCAAACATGAAATAAACATGGCTGGGCGGTTCTTCCAGGGTCTTCAGCAGGGCATTGAAGGCCTCGGTGGTGAGCATGTGGACTTCATCAATGATAATGATCTTGTACCGCGAACTGGTGGGCATGAAGCGGATTTTTTCTTTCAGTTCACGGATTTCCTGGATGCCACGATTAGAGGCGCCGTCAACTTCCTGCAGATCAATACTTGCGCCTTCGGTAATTTGCCGGCAGGAACGGCACAGATTACAGGGCTCGGCGGCCGGCCCCTGTTCGCAGTTGAGAGCCTTGGCCATGATTCGAGCCAAGGTAGTTTTACCGGTGCCGCGTACTCCACTGAAAATAAGAGCATGGGGAACGCGACCCTGGACCAGGGCATTCTGGAGGGTGCGAACCACCGCCTTCTGCCCGATTACTTCTGCAAAGGTTTGCGGCCGCGATTTTCTGGCAAGGACAAGATAGGACAAGGTGAATACCGGCAGTCAATGATCAGGGGATTGGATGTATCCCTGGCTCATCCTGACAGGAGGCAGGGATGCATATCGGTGGAAAAAAGGATAGCCAGGCACCCCTGAGCACATAAAGAGGGTCACTACCGCTGCTTCCTTCCGGACCTGACGGAGTTTGTGATTCTTTATTGCCCAGGACCCGGCTATCACACTGATGATCATCTGGTTACGGAAGAGAGGTGATGTTATTTTTGCAGGGGCTTCAAACAAATAATTTCCAGATTGGCGTTGATGGCCTTAGGATATTATTTGCCAGCATGCCTTCTTTCTCTTCGGTTTGCCGTTTATACTCTTCATTGCGGGGAGCGTCAAGAAAATTAATGGAGAGAAACTGCGGTTTCGGCTTTGCCTGACAATGCGAGAAGCCGAAAACAGAAAGGATCTTTTGGGCGTATAAGCAGTCGGGGGAAATTGTTTGCGGGAGAAAGGAAATACAGCATAAAATTCCGTCACCCCCAATGTATTGGGGGTGACGGAGTCGGTGATCGGGGCGTCGGTTGCGAATGACTGCGTTTAAAAAAAGTTGCGTACCGGTCTTGTGAAAAAATATTACAGCAAGAGGTCCTTGCCTAAGATGGAAACCAGTTCGTCGGCAGCTCGGGTAGGGGCGACTTTGCCAATTTCTACATCATGTTTAATGCCGGGCAGCAGTTTTTGAATCTCCGGGTGTCGGTAAAACCAGCGTTCCAAGCCTTCATTCACCAGGAACCACATCCAGGACATGGATTGATCCTGCCGTTTTTTGTCCAATTCACCGCTGGATGTCATTATTTGCTTATGGGTGGTGATCGTTTCCCAGACTTCGGTGAGGCCTTTATTTTCCAAGGCGCTGCAGGTCATGACCGGTACCTCCCAGTTGGGAGACGAGGGGGTGACCAGATGCAAGGCGGTCTCATATTGACGTTTAGCCAATTTGGCCCGATTGACATTGTCCCCATCGGCTTTGTTGACGATGATCGCGTCAGCAACTTCCAAAACACCTTTTTTAATGCCCTGGAGTTCATCGCCGGCACCGGAAATTTGCAAGACGAGGAAAAAGTCGACCATCGAGGCGACGGTGGTCTCCGATTGGCCGACACCAACAGTTTCCACAATGATAACGTCAAATCCGGCTGCTTCGCAGACCAGCATGGATTCGCGGGTTTTACGGGCCACACCGCCCAAACTGCCGCTTGATGGCGACGGCCGGATAAAGGCCATGTCATTAACAGCTAATTTTTCCATGCGGGTTTTGTCACCCAGAATGGAACCGCCGCTGCGGGTACTGCTCGGATCGATAGCCAGAACAGCGACGCGATGTCCCAGTCGGGTAAGCATGGTGCCAAAACTTTCAATAAAGGTGCTCTTGCCGGCACCCGGTACGCCGGTAATGCCCAAGCGCACTGCTTTACCCGTATAGGGCAGCAGTTCATTGATGACATGTTTGGCAATCTCCTGATGCGTGGATAGGGTGCTTTCAACCAGGGTGATGGTTCGGGCAAGCATCAGGCGATTATTATCCAAGACGCCCTGAATATAATAACTGGGATCTTTATGCATATCTAGCCTTTGGTAGAGGTTCGTCATGACAACATACAAACGGACGGATGTTTAGTCCGTCCGTTTGTGGTGTTCCCTATATGCTTAACTGTTATTTACAGTACTGCGCTTCAAGCATATCCATTACTTTGCCGGCGGATTCGGTGATCGGGGTTCCCGGTCCGAAAATGCCTTTACAGCCCACATCATAGAGGAAGCTGTAGTCGTTCGGCGGAATAACGCCACCGGCGACAACCAGGATTTCTCCGGCGCCTTTTTCTTTCAGCTTTTGGATCAACTCAGGAACCAAGGTCTTGTGACCGGCGGCCAGACTGGAGGCGCCAACGATATGGACATCGTTCTCAATGGCCATTTTTGCAGCTTCTTCAGGCGTCTGGAACATCGGGCTGATGTCGACGTCGAAGCCGAGGTCAGCATAGGAAGAAGCAACAACCTTGATGCCGCGGTCATGACCATCCTGTCCCATTTTGGTAACGAGGATACGCGGACGACGACCTTGATTGGCCATGAAATCAGCGGTGCGTTTACGCAGGGCTTCGATAACCTGGGCGGCGTCGCTGCCGGCTTCGCTGTATTCTGAAGAGTAAGCGCCGGATACACACTGGGTGGTTGCCACATAGCGGCCAAAGACTTTTTCCATGGCGTCAGAAATTTCTCCTACGGTTGCTCTGGCCTTGGCAGCGGCTATGGCAACTTCAAGGAGGTTTCCATCGCCGGCTGCAGCCTTGGTTAGGGCCTCGAGACATGCCTGACATTTGGCGGTGTCACGGGCTTTCTTGGTCTGGTTGATACGATCGATCTGCTCAAGGCGGACGGAATCGGGGACTTCGAGAATATCGAAGTCCATTTTTTCGTCGGCGAGACGATACTTGTTCACACCAACGATAACGTCTTTACCTTGATCGATACGGGCCTGACGGCGAGCAGCGGACTCTTCGATGCGCATCTTCGGCATACCGGATTCGATGGCTTTGGCCATGCCGCCGATTTCTTCGATCTCATTGATGATTTTTTCAGCTTCTTCGATGATCTGAGCAGTGAGGTATTCAACATAATAGGAGCCGCCCAACGGATCAGCAACCTTGCAGATCTGAGACTCTTCCTGGATGATGATCTGGGTATTTCTGGCGATCCGGGCGGACAGTTCGGTCGGTAGGCAGACCGCCTCATCAAAGGCGTTGGTGTGCAGACTCTGGGTACCGCCGAGGACCGCGGACATGGCCTCAATGGTGGTGCGGATAACGTTATTGTAAGGATCCTGCTCGGTCAAACTCCAACCGGAGGTCTGGCAATGGGTCCGCAGCATCAAAGATTTGGGGTTCTTCGGGTTGAACTGCTGCAACAACTTGTGCCACAAGAAGCGGGCAGCTCGCAGCATGGCGATTTCCATGAAGAAATTCATGCCCACGCCGAAGAAGAAAGACAGGCGGGGTGCGAAGGTGTCAACATCCATGCCTGAACGGATGGCGGCGCGAACGTATTCTACACCGTCAGCCAAGGTGAAGGCGCACTGCAGGACGCTATCGGCACCGGCTTCCATGATGTGATAGCCGCTAATGCTGATCGTGTTATATTTAGGCATATTCTTGGAAGCGTATGCCATGATGTCGGAAACGATCCGCATGGAAGGCTCGGGCGGATAGATATAGGTATTCCGGGTCAGGTACTCTTTGAGGATGTCGTTCTGGATGGTGCCCTCAAGTTGTTCCTGCTTGACGCCTTGCTCTTCGGCCGCAGCGATCCACATGGCCAGAATCGGGATTACCGCGCCGTTCATGGTCATGGAAACCGACATTTTGTCAAGCGGGATGCCGTCAAAGAGAATCTTCATATCCTCAATGGAATCAATCGCCACACCAGCCTTACCGATGTCGCCGGAAACCCGTGGGTTGTCGGAGTCGTATCCGCGATGGGTGGAAAGGCTGAAGGCAACGGACAGACCTTTCTGGCCGGCAGCCAAGTTCTTGCGATAGAATTCGTTGGATGCTTTAGCGGTAGAAAAGCCGGCATACTGACGGATGGTCCAAGGGCGTCCGGCATACATGGTGGCCATCGGTCCACGGGTATAAGGGGCCATGCCGGGGAAGGTGCCGACGGAAGGCAATCCTTCAATATCGTTTGCTTCATACAGCGGTTTGATCACGATTCCCTCTGGTGATTTCCAAGCTATATCGTCAGGGGTTTTGCCTTTCATCTGCTTGGAGGCCATCTCAAACCATTTTTGGTATTCAGGACTATTTGCCATGTCACTTGCTCCTTGTAATTATTGGGGGTTTATTTCTCATTTGAAAATAAAACAGACTGATCCAACGACAATCGGCACCTAGAATCTGTTGCCGATTGTGGTTGGATTCAGGGGTCGTGCGAACATTGAGGTGATCGTTGCCGCGAAAACCGCAATGCAGATCAATTTAACCACGTTGAGAGATTTCGACTAAAACACCGCCAGTGGCTTTGGGATGGAGGAAGGCAATCTTACAACCGCCAGCACCGATACGGGGGGTCTGGTCGATCAGGGCGACACCTTTTTCTTTCAATTCTGCCAGAGCCTCTTCAATATTCTCTACGAGAAAAGCAACATGCTGGAAACCAGCGCCTTTTTTCTCGATGAATTTAGCAATCGGACCATCGGGAGATGTCGAAACCAGCAATTCCACTTCACTTTCTCCAACTGGAAAAAAAGCGGTGGTGACCTTCTGCTCGGCAACAGTTTCCGACCCATGAAGTTTGAGTCCCATAACATCAGTCCAGAATTTGCTGCCTTCTTCCAAGCTGTTGACGGCGATGCCCAAATGGTCGATTTTAAGAATTTTCATGTTGTTCGCTCCTTTCCGTTAAGTTTTTTTTTGCCGAAAGTAGTAATGGACAAATATATGTTGAGAATAGAAGATAGAAAGTACCAATATGCTCAACATGATTATACCTGATAAGCAAAAATCTCCAGGTATAATTTAAACTTTAGCATGTTGTTTTGAACTATTCCCGAAGCTGTTCTCTGCCTAATTTTTCCGACGATATCGTCCTTTTAAGGCTTCAAGAATATTTCACTGTACGGCGTATTTATATCAAATGCATCCATCATGTGAAGAAAAACTGCGCCGCAGCGATCTGCGGCGCAGTTTGGTTGTTACATCTGCTTATTTGGCAGCTCGTTTGACGAAGACGCCGTTCGGGTCGACTTCTTCGCGAATCAAACGGACTTCTTCCACCGTCGGAGGTGCGAACTGCGTAACATCCGGGGCTACCAGCAATTCAAATCCAGTGGCAGCCTGGATGCTCTCAATCGTTTCACCGGGGAAGGTATGGAGAATGCGCATTCTTTTGGTCTTCTCCTCGAAGTCGAAAATACCTTTGGTGGTGATGAGCCGATAAGGTCCTTTGCCTTGCATGCCGGCTTTGTAACGAGCGCCAGGAGTGCCGTCAAGATGACCGGGGCTGGTAATGTAGGACAATTTCTCATTGAACTTCTTTTTGTCATGAGGAACGATGAGAATGGTCCGTTCACAGGACGCCGCCATATCGCTGGCGCCGCCGCTGCCAGGAAGCCGAACTTTTGGTTTCTGGTAGCCGTCCGGATAGTCGCCCATCATGGTGGAGTTGAGGTTGCCGTACATATCGACCTCAGCGCCACCGATGAAACCAAAGTCGGCAAAACCGCGTTGGGTCAATTCAAAGGCTGCATTGAGTCCCTTCATGTAGGAAGCGCCGGTACCGGTTTTGGAATCACCGACCGAAATGGGCAATCCGTGTTTCAAGGGTGGGCCCATGGCGCCAGCCTCGAAGACCGGGATCAGTCCGGGGGCGTGGGTGAGTTTGGCCAGGAGAGACGCCACCATGGGTAACCCTGTCCCGACAAAGACGATTTTATTATTTTCCAATATTTTTGCTCCCGCCACAACAATGATCTCTTGGGCGGTGTAATCCGTTGAAACTGTCATGATGACTCCTTATCTGTAGGTTCCGAGAATTTCCGATTCAATGACGCAGGATGCTGGATAATCAGGCCAGTCGCTCGCAGTGGTAGGACTCTGCAGCTTGGTCGGCCAACAACTTTTTGGTCGAGAATTTCTCGATGTAATCATCAAAATTTTCGACGCCAAAGATGTTCTCGTCATACCAGGCCTTCAACGCATCGGAGGACCCGCCTTTGACCATTGGGGCGATAAGGGCGAGGAACTCGCGGATATGTTCACCATTGAAATAGTAATGCCGACGGCATGCACCCGGATAGGCGCCGTATGGTACCTGGATAACCGCGTCAACCGCCGGGAAGGGGATCATGATATCCTTCGGATTGCTGGTGATCACTTCATGGGAGAGCAGTTGCTCGCAGGTGACGATGGTGTGGGCGGAAGCCATGGCGATTTCGGCGCAGGTGGCGTCTGTTCCACGGATGATGCAGTTACCGTACATATCGGCTGCCTGCACATGGATGAGACCGACGTTGGGATTGCTGGCCGGCAGCAAGGCAATTGGCCGTCCGGTGAAGGGGCAGTCTATAACCTTGGTGCGGCTGGTGTTCTTGATGTCGCCGCCGAGCGGTCCGCGGGTGGGGATGAACGGCAGCCCCATGGCGCCGGCTTTGAAGCGGGCGGACATGTTGTAGTTACTCCAGTCTTCGAATTCAATCATGCCGCGCTCGGCAAGATAGCGCCAGGCCGGACTCAGGCCATAGGCCTCATGTCCCCAGTAGGCCAGTTCGATCCTCTTGATGGAGCAATGGTCAGGCCTGACCATCATGGCGCCGGCGAGAAGTTCCGGAGCCATGGCTGCTGATTGAAAGGAGAGGGTAAGGTCTTTGAATCCCTGACGAACCATTTCGTGAACAGTAGCAACCGGCTGACGAAGATTGACGAAACCGCCGATACCGACATTGTCCCCATTTTTGACAAAGCGAGACACGGCTTCTTTCAGCGTCATCCGTTTGTCTCTCATTGATTTATCTTTGTTGACAAGTGCTTCCCTTGCATCATCGGGTGATAAACCTGTCCAAACCATTTTAGCGTTGTTTTCCAATTTGTTACCTCTTCTTATCTATCTGACATTTTTGTTGCCCAGAGACCACCAAGTGGTTTCACGGGATCCCCCTTACAAAAAAAAAGACCGACGAATACGAGATTAAAATCTCTTATTTCGCCGGTCTCTTTTCTGACCCGATCTATAACAATACTCTGCTGTTATTAATATCATGTTCACCATATATTAAGCTAATTTTCCTCAAATGGTTCTATCCCGAATAGTTCGTGATATGTTCAGATGACTTGCTCGACCGGCCTTGCTTTTTTAAAGCATGAAACAAAGCCAATGTCGTCGGCAAGGGAAAAAAATGGCTTTTTCCTGCTGTCCGAGCGGAAAAGCCTTCAGCTAACGCTTTTTTTTATACTACCTCTTTCTTTCAATAAACCCTGCGGCTTGAGCTTGATAGCGTTTCTTAGCGCAGGTCAAAGGGGGAATTTTTTTTTACGATGCAATCGAACCATGCAGCCATCAGCAAAAAAACAATAACCAATTAAAACTAAATAACATAAATTTAGCGTTTACCTATTTTAAGTCGGCCTGTTTGTCAATAGTAAAAAAAGAGCGGCAAGGTGCTGTGATTCGAAATCTACCCGCATTTTACGTTAAAATAATAAGATAAAATGAGGATGGCAAAAAGCTATTTTTTAGTGGGTATCTCACTGGTTAGTTTTTTTGCCGCAAGTTGGAGGGGCGATCGAGGGCGTCCAGTCGTTAATTTTAAAAAATATGATACGATTTGCCTGTATACAATATTGTCGCAGCATTTGTTTTCGTGTAGGATTTTTTTAATTTTGGCAACCAGAGACCTTTAGCATGGGTGTTTCGTTTGGCTAAGAGATACCTTTTGAGTGCCTTTGGAGGTACGACTCGAAAATTTTAACTGAAGAGGCACTCGTCGGTTCGAAATAGACTGAACCCCAAAAAAATGTTTGGCGTTGTGCAACTTTTGCCGTGCATGAGTCATGTTTTTTTCGATAGTCTTTTTATTCCTTGGTAGATGGAAGCGGCTTACGCTTTACCGATCAATTCAAACAAAGAAAGGAGTTCGCGGATGAAGGTTTACACAGGTGGCGGCGACAAAGGCAAAACAAGCCTTTTCTCAGGTGAAAGGGTCCCCAAGCATCATATCCGCATCGAGGCCTATGGCGATCTTGACGAACTCAATTCAATCCTGGGAGCAGTAGCCGCATACCTTCCAAATGGTGAACAGGAAATCCGCGATGATTTTGAAGGGATTCAATCCAACCTTTTCCTGGCCGGAGCTTGGCTGGCGACCACCCCTGATTCTTCAGCCATGGGCTATCTGACCTCGCTACCTGCCACGGTTTCCAAGGATCTGGAAGGGCGTATCGATGCCTTGTCCGAGGTCCTGCCGGTTTTGAAAGAATTCATCCTGCCGGGCGGACAACCGGTCGCCGCTTGGTCCCATGTGGCCAGAACCGTGTGCCGGCGCTGTGAGCGCCGGTTGACCGAACTGATCGAAGTCTCAGAGACGGAAAGCAACGAACTCGCCGCCATCCAGGTGTATCTGAACCGACTTTCTGATTATCTGTTTGTTTTAGCGCGCTATCTCAATAAGATTCTGGGAACAGCGGATAAGACCTGGAAAAAATAATGGATTTGTCCGCCCCGGCCTATAGAACCACGGTGCTTTCGCGGATCTGGCTGAATGAAGAAACCTTCGAACTAACCTGCACCCGTCCCCAAGGGTTGCAGTTCCTGGCTGGGCAATATGTAGCGCTGCTGGCGCAGGGAGAGGAACGGGAATACACCCTCCTCTCCCCGCCTGATGCGCTATCACTTCGTTTCCTTATTAAAAAGGTAACCGGGGGCCAACTAAGCGTTGCCTTGGCGAACATCGCGCCGGGTGGAGTATTGGCCATGGGAAAGCCCAAAGGATATCTGACCTATCGTCCCACCGACCGTCCCGTCTATTTTGTGGCTACCGGTGTGGGGATTGCGCCTTTTGTTGCCATGGCGGCCGATGGGGTCAGAGGGTTTCATTTGCTCCACGGTGCCCGGACCGGGGCCGGTCTTTTTTACCGGCAGGAACTGGCGGCCGCGGCTGGTCAATACATCCCCTGTCTTTCCGGCAAAGATCCTTCGATGGCAGCTCTGCCCGGCCTGTACCACGGCTATGTAACCGAATATCTGCAAGAAAATCTTAAGGGTGGTCCCTTTGACTTCTACCTTTGCGGTTCCAGGGCGATGATCCGTGATATGACCCACTTCCTCGATCAGCACCATCCTGACACCCGGATCTACAGCGAAGCCTACAGCTGAGCAACGACACCTCCCCCTGATCGTTGATATCAGTTGAAAATAAGAAATATGGCTTGGCAACGTTCAGATCTGGCCCTGCATATAGCGATGCATGGATTCGGCGGCATCCAGACCCTGGCAGACCGCCTTGGCCACCGTCTGCGGGCCGAGTACGGTATCGCCTCCGGCAAAGATCCATTCGACGCTGGTCTGCAGGGTAACCGGATCAACCACATAGGTGCCTCTGGAGGTAATTGCCACCGGGACGGTCTCGTCATGCACCGGGATGACCTTCTGGCCGACCGCGGCGATCAGGGCGTCGGCCTCCAGAACAAAATTAGTACCTTCCATCGGTACCGGTTTGCGCCGGCCCGAACCATCCGGCTCGCCCGGCTGCATGCGAATGCATTCCACCCCGGTGATTCGACCCTCGCTGGCCAAGGCTTTGACCGGGGCCACCAGAAACTCCAAACGAACGCCTTCCTGCTCCACATGATGCACTTCGACCGCCGAGGCCGGCATCTCCTCGCGGGTGCGGCGATAGAGGATGGTCACCTCTTTCCAGCCGGAGCGCAGGGCCACCCGGGCGACATCGATGGCGACATTGCCGCCGCCGACCACCACGACCCGATCGCCAAGGGCGACTTCGCGGCCAGTGAGCACTTGGCCTAAGTAATCGATCCCGGACATTACCCCTTGCGTGTCGTCTTCGCCCGGAATCCCTAATTTTCGGCTTTCATAGGCGCCAATTCCCAGGAAAACCGAGGCGTATCCCTGATCCCGCAGCTCGGAAAGAGTCAGGTCGCTGCCCACGGTAATCCCGGTTTTGACATTGACCCCGCACTGCTGCAGGGCATACAGTTCGGCGCCGATAATATTGCGGGGCAAGCGGTAGTTGGGGATGCCGACACTGAGCATGCCGCCGAACACCGGGAGCGATTCAAACACCGTGCAGCTGTAGCCTTTATGGGCGAGGGCATGGGCCACGGTGATTCCCGCCGGTCCGGAACCGATCACCGCCACCTTGATCCCGTTGCGCGGAGCACAGCGCGGCGACAGGTTTTTACCGTTGATGATCATCCAATCGGCAAGAAAGCGTTCGAGCAGACCGATGGCCACCGGCTGATCTTTTTTGCCGCGGATGCAGGCGCCTTCACATTGGAATTCATGGGGACAGACCCGGGAACAGATCGACGGCATGGAACTGGTTTCCCGGATGGTCCAGTAGGCCTGTTCAAATTTGCCCTGGCGCAGTAGTTCGATGAAGCGGGGGATGTCGTTGCCGATGGGGCAACCCATCACGCACAGCGGTTTACGGCATTGGAGGCAGCGTTGCGCTTCAATCAGCGCGGTCGCCTCGTCAAATCCCTTGGAGACTTCATCGAAATTATCGAGTCGTTCCTCCGGATTGAGCTCTCGCGGCTGTTGCCGAGGAATGGCCAGTTGTTCCCTGATATTCATAATGACACCGTCTGGGGAAAAATATTGAGGTTGACGCATAGTTGTTACCAGGAACAATGCCGAGTGACAATCAGGAAGCGCTGTCGATACGATGGTGGAATGATAATATTAAGAAATACTCATTGCGGGTGCGACCGCTGGTTTGGCCGAGATGAGGGGGCTTCGCCTCCGCCAGGGCCGGTTCATCACGGATTTCAATCACCGCCAATCCTTTGTGGTGGTCGATGCCGATATTGCGCATGCCTTGAGTGCGGGGAAGCGTCCGTTGCGTCAGGGGGACTTGCTCCGAATCCACAACTACCTGTTCACTGTTTCGGCATTGCCGAGTCGCTGCCTCACAATCCCTTGCTGCCGCTCGTCCTTAACGACACGGTGCTGATCCCGCTTAACGGCATGTGCCGCATTAGTCCGGCCCCGGAACTGAATAACGTGATTGTCAAGGCCCAAGCGACGGCTACACTATTTGGGCAACCGTCGCTTGCCGGCGTGATCGATGGCATTGCCGCCCAAACCCTACCGAACGCTTTCGACAACGGCGGTGCACGCTACGACGTCACCGTCTCCGCTCCCGCATTGACCATCGAACAACGGCAGCGGGTGCGGTTGGGGATGAGCGCCAATCTCTCGGTCCTTCTGTACGAAAATCCCCAGGCGATCGTCTTGCCCGCTACCGCGATCCGGTCGAAACACGGCAAATTGCACTTCAGAGTTGAATCCGCCAAGGAATAAGGTAGTATTAAATAACTGTTGAAACCATTAGTTCAGCCGGGATAGTCTTCAGTCGCTCCGGCTATTTTTTCTACCGTCATGGAAATGGAAAACAAAACAGACCTTACCATCATCACCGACCCGTCTTTCAGCCGGCATGATACCGGTGGAGGCGAGCACCCGGAAATACCCGAGCGACTACAGGTGATCACTGACCGCCTCTCAAAGGGTTCCTTGGCTGACCAGATTCATTATCTGCCGCCCAGGGCTGCCTTACGTTCCCAGTTGCTCACCTTTCATACCGAAGGATGGCTGTTTCGCTTCGAAGAATCCGTGCTGTCCGGGCGTACCTATATCGATCATCCGGACAACCAGGTCTGTTACGATTCCTATGAAATTGCCACCCTTTCCGCCGGTAGCGGTCTGGTCGGGGTCGACGTCGCCGAGCAACAGCCCGGCTCAGTGGTCTTCTGTCAGACCCGCCCGCCCGGTCATCATGCCGAACCCAACATGCCCTTTGGCTTTTGTTTTTTCAATAACTGCGTGATTGCCGCCCGTTACTGGCAGCAGCAATACCATCGACCGCGGGTCTGTGTGTTTGATTTCGATGCCCACCATGGCAACGGCATCCAGACCGCCTTTGAGGAAGAGGCCGGGACCGCCTATATTTCTATCCACGAACATCCCAGTTTCAGCTATCCCGGCACGGGTTGGGCCGAGGATCGAGGACTGGGGGCGGGCAAAGGCACTATTCTGAATCTGCCGTTGGCTCCCGGTGCCGGTGCCGATCAGGTGCTGCGGCTCTTCCCCAAGATCAAAAACTTCCTCGAAGCCTTTCAGCCCGATGCCTTGGTCATCGCCGCGGGATTTGATGCCCACCGCCTGGATGACATGTCAGGCCTGCTTTTCACCGTTGATTTATATCGCCAAATCGGAAATTTTGTAATGGAACTCGCTCAAGAGTATACCGAAGGTCGATTGGTCTCTATTCTTGAAGGTGGCTATTGTCTCGAAAAACTTGGGATTTGTGTTGAAGCCTATCTTGCAGGGCTCGTGGAGATGAAAAAATGATCTCAATCTGTGCTAACGATGGGATCCAGGGAGGACAGGGATGTTCATACGCTATCATATGACCGCACCGCCAATTACGGTCACTCCGGACCAGACCGTTGCCGAGGCGAACGATATCCTACAGCAATACAATTTTCGGCATTTGCCGGTGGTGGATGAGCGCGGCGTGCTCCTGGGAATCCTTTCCGACCGCGATCTGCGCTCGGCCCGGCCTAGTTCGGTGGCTCGGAGCAAGGAACGGCACAACGTCGAGGAACGGGTGAAAAACACCCCGATTTCGCTGTTGATGACCCGGGATTGCCTGCACCTGTCGCCATTCTCGACCCTGGACGATGCCCTGTTGATTTTTCAATCACGTAAGATCGGTGCTATGCCGGTGATTGATGAAGAAGAACGGGTGATTGGCATTTTTTCCATGGGCGATCTGATGAAGGCCTATCGCTGCCTGTTCGGACTCGGAGAAAAAGGATCGGTTTTGATTTCGATTGAAGATAACGACGATCCTCAGGCGTTGAGTAAACTGGTTAAACTCCTGGAGGAAAAGCAGGTCCAGTTCACCCGGCTGGTCAGATCGGATGGCTCCTGCAAAACCAGGGCGATGATTTATCTGCGTATCAAGACTTATAATGTCCGAGCCGTATACAAGACGCTTGAGGCCGCCGGTTTTACCATCCATATTCCCGAGACAACTGCATAAACGAGGTGGCTATGCTGGATAAACTTTTTTCCCCCCGGGCAATCGCTGTGATCGGGGCTTCCAAAACCGTGGGCAAAGTCGGATACGACACGGTAAGCAATCTGGTGAAGAGCGGCTTCAAAGGTCCCATTGTTCCGGTGAATTCGGCTGGCGGGGAGTTGTTCGGCCTCAAGGTCTATCCGCAAATATCCGACTATCCTGATCCGATCGATATGGTGGTGATCGCGGTGCCGGCGGAGATGGTTCCGGCTGCGGCCCGGGAAGCGGTCAAGAAAAAAGCCGGGGCCATCGTAGTCGTGGCCACGGGATTCAAGGAAAGCGGCCCGCAGGGCAGGGCTATTGAGGACGAACTGATCGACATCTGCCGCAAGGGCGGCGTCCGACTGCTCGGCCCCAACTGCCTGGGCGTGATCAACACCGCCATTCACCTCAACGCCTCTTTTTCAAAAAGATTGCCGCAAGCCGGTCAACTGGCGATTTTCTCCCAGTCGGGAGCCCTGTGCACAGCCATGATGGATATCGCCGACGAGCGCGAGCTCGGAGTTTCCAAGGCTGTTTCCATCGGCAATAAGGCCGACATCACCGAGGTCGATGTCCTCTCTGCCCTGGCCCATGACGAAGACACTAAGGTGATCGTCGGCTATCTGGAGGACATCAGCGACGGCGATAAGTTCGTCAAGGCGGCGGAGGAGGCCAGCAGCAGAAAGCCGGTGGTCATCCTCAAGGCCGGGACCACCATCGCCGGTTCCAGAGCCGCCTCCAACCACACCGGTGTTCTGGCCGGCAAGGATACCGCCTATGGCGCCGCCTTCAAGCGTGCTGGAATCTGCCGGGCTGACAGTTTCGAGGCGCTGTTTGATTATGCATCTGCGCTGGCCCTGCAGCCCACGCCCAAGGGCGACCGGGTGCTGATCATCACCAACTCCGGCGGTTCCGGAACAATGGCCGCCGACGCCGTCGAAAAGGCGGGGATGAGTGTCACTCCTTTGAGCGAACGACTGGCGGCCCAACTGCGCGCGAAATTGCCCGCAGCCGCTTTTATCGACAACCCTATCGACATTTCCGCCGACGCTGAACCCCGCCATTATGCCGCCGCCATAGACATCGCCGTGACCGACGACGACATTGATGCCATTCTCGTGGTGCTGGCCCCCCAATATATGACCGAGCCTGCCGCCACCGTCCGGGCCATTGTTGCCCACCTCGACGAAACCACCCCGGTGCTGGCTTCCTTTCTGGGGGGCAGCGACATCATGCCGCCGCGCAAGGAACTGGCCGCAGCCGGCCTGCCTTTCTACGATTCACCGGAGCGGGCCGTTGGCGCGCTCAAGGCCATGCACGATTACGGCGTCTGGAAAAATCGGCCCGCCCGGCATGTGGTCCGTTTTCCGGTCAATCGCCGCCGGGTCGAGCGCATCATTGCCCGTCGGCAGCGGACCAATCGGCTGCGATTGGGCGAGGTGAAATCAAAGGATATTCTCAAGGCCTATGGTTTTCAAATCCTTCAAGGACGACTGACTTCCACCCCTGAGGAGGCAGTGGAGATCGCCCGTTTTATAGGCTTTCCCGTGGCCCTGAAGATCATCTCTCCCAGCATTGTCCACAAGTCAGACCTCGGCGGCGTCCGGCTTAATCTTGGCTCGGCTCAGGAAGTTGCCGACGCCTTTGATCTTATGATGCTGCGTATCAATAAACATGCTCCCAATGCTGTTATCGGCGGCATTTATGTGGAAAAAATGGCGGAAAAGGGGTTGGAGGTGATCATCGGCATGACCCGCGACCCCCAATTCGGCCCCATGCTGATGTTCGGTCTGGGCGGCATCTTTGTCGAGGTGATGAAGGACGTCACCTTCCACCTTGCCCCGATTACCGAGAACGAGGCCGTGCAGATGCTCCAGTCGACCCGGTCCTATGAACTCCTTCAAGGCAAACGCGGCCTCAAAGAGGTCGATATCCACGCCATAGCCGTGGCCCTGCAGCGTATCAGCCAGTTGACCACCGATTTTCCTCAGATTCTCGACCTGGAAATCAATCCGCTGATCGTCGGCGAGATCGGCAACGAACCGGTGGTGGTCGATGCCAGTATGACTTTTGCGCCGCTGCTTGGCGAAAGGTAAGCCGCATGCCGGCGAATTGTTCACCGCACTCATAGGAATTGCTCATGGAATACGAGAAGGATTGGCAGGAAATCTATAGTGATATGATCGCCACCCCGGCCCAGGCGCTGAGCCATCTCAAGTCGGGGTACAGGGTTTTTATCGGCACGGGCTGCGGCGCACCGCAGGAACTGATTGCCGCTATGACCGGCCGGGCCCGCGCGGTCTCCAATGTCGAAATCATCCAGTTGATCACCAAAGGTGACGCCCCTTATGCCGACAAGAAGATGTCGGAGAGTTTTGCGATCAACTCCTTTTTTATCAGTTCCAATATCCGTGACGTCATCCAGGAGGGCTTCGGCGACTACACCCCGATCCTGTTGTCCGATGTGCCCAAGCTGTTCGATTCCGGCAGCCTGCCCATCGATATCGCCCTGATTCAGGTGACCCCACCCAACATCCATGGCCGGGTCAGTCTTGGCATTTCGGTCGACATTACCCGCAGTGCTATTGATAACGCCTCACTGGTTATCGCCGAGGTCAATCCCAACATGCCCTGGACCCATGGCGACACCCAGGTTGACGTCAACGACCTCGATCTTCTGGTACCGGTGGACCGGCCTATTCTCGAACGAGAACTGCATGAGCCTGACGAGATCAGCCGCAAAATCGCCCAGACGGTGGCGGCTCTCATCCCCAACGGGTCAACCATCGAACTGGGACTGGGGCGGGTGCCCGGCTTTGGCCGCATTCCGCAGGTGGTGATGGAGTTTCTTAAAGACCGCAAGGACATCGGCTTTCACACCGAGATGATCTCCGACTCCATCATTCCCCTGATCGAATCCGGGGCTGTGACCGGGGCGATGAAGTCCATCGACAAAGGTAAAATCACCGCCAGCTTCTGCATGGGCACCAAAAAGCTCTACGATTACATCAACGACAATCCCTTGTTCAGCTTCCGGCCGACCGAGTACATCAACGACGCCAACGTCATCGGCAAGCATAAACGGATGGTGGCGGTCAACATGGCCCTCGAGATCGATCTCACCGGCCAGGTCTGCTCGGACTCGGTGGGGGGGCGTTTCTATTCCGGTATTGGCGGCCAGATTGACTTTAACCGCGGTGCCGCCAGGTCCGAGTCCGGCCGGGCGATCATCACCCTGCCATCGCTGAACCAGGAAGGAACCGAGTCGCGGATTGTCTGCACCCTCCAGCCGGGATCCGGGGTGGTCATCAACCGGGCGAGCGTCCACTATGTGGTCACCGAATATGGGGTCGCCTTTCTCCACGGCAAGTCCATCCAGGAGCGGGTTATGGCGTTGATCTCGATTGCCCACCCCGATTTCCGGGAGCAACTGTTCCGCGATGCGGTGGCCGCCAAATATCTGCGGCCGGGTCTGGCCCGCTTCAGCAGTCGTTTCATGGCACCGGTGGAAGAGTCGGTCAAGGCATCTTTCCTGATGCAGGACGGCATTGAAGTTGAATTTCGTTCCATCAAGCCCACGGATGAACCGCACATGCGTGACCTGGTCTACAATCTCAGCCAGGAAACCATCTACTATCGGTTCATGAGCCATCAACAACGCTTTACCCCTCGCCAGATCGAGGATTTTGTCTACATCGACCATCGTCGGGACGTGGCGGTGGTCGGCACCATCCCCGAGGCCCACGGCGAGCAGATCATCGTGGTCGGCACCTACTATCTCAACGAAAAGACCAATCTGGCCGAGGTGGCCTTTGTGGTTCGTGACGGCTGGCAGAACAAGGGACTGGGTACTTTTGTCTTCAAGCATCTGATCAAGATCGCCAAGCGCAACGGCATTGCCGGGTTTACCGCCGAGGTGCTGCGGGAGAACGAACGGATGCAGGCGGTATTCAACCACTCGACCCTGAAAGTGAAGAGTCATCTCGAAGAAGGGGTCTACAGTTTTGTGATGGAATTTTAAGTCGGTTGTGGTAGCGGCATTAAGATACCGAAGAAAGAGCTTTTTGGGTAAATCGCAGTGCAATCCTACCGGCGATGGTATTCCGTGTACTCACGGTTGCAGATCGACTCGATCAGGAGTATTTTGATCCAGCAACCAACCGTAATCAGATCAATTACCTCATAGCAACTACTTCCTTCCTTCAGTGCAGACACCCACCTATTCCAGCGATCAACCCTTTCAGATTGTCTCCGATTTCACTCCGGCCGGCGACCAGCCCGCCGCCATCGAAAAACTGGTGGCTGCCCTGGAAGCAGGGGTGCATGACCAGATCCTGCTGGGCGTCACCGGTTCGGGCAAGACCTTCACCATGGCCCAGGTGGTGGCTCGTGTGCAGCGGCCCACTCTGGTGATGGCACCCAATAAAACCCTGGCGGCGCAACTGTTTGGCGAATTCAGGGAGCTGTTCCCCCATAATGCGGTGGAATATTTTGTCTCCTATTATGATTACTATCAGCCCGAGGCTTACATTCCGGCCTCCGACACCTACATCGAAAAAGATTCCTCGATCAACGACGCTATCGACAAGATGCGGCATTCGGCGACCCGCTCTTTGTTGACCCGGCGAGACGTGCTGATCGTGGCCTCGGTCTCCTGCATCTACGGCCTCGGCAACCCGGATGAATATAAAAACATGCATCTGTTTTTGCAAAAAGGGGCAGAGTATCCGATGGAAGAGGTCCAGCGGCGCTTGGTCTTCATGCTCTACGAACGCAACGATTATTCGTTTCACCGTGGCACCTTTCGGGTCCGGGGCGATGTGATCGACATTTTTCCCGTGCATGAGGAGGAGCATGCGCTGCGGGTGGAGTTTTTCGGCGACACCATTGAGGCCATCGCCGTCATCGATCCCCTGCGCGGGGTGGTAGTGGCAGATGTCGACGAGATGGCAGTTTTTCCCGGCAGTCATCATGTCACCAGCCAGGAGAATCTCAAAACCGCGAAGCACTCGATTCAGGAGGAACTGCAGCTGCGGTTAACCGAACTGCAAGCCGCCAACCGGCTGGTCGAGGCTCAGCGTCTGGAACAGCGAACCTTGTTTGATCTGGAGATGATCGCTGAACTCGGCTACTGTAATGGCATCGAGAATTATAGCCGGCATCTCACCGGCAAGGAACCGGGCGCGCCGCCGCCCAACCTTCTCGATTATTTTCCCGACGATTATCTCCTGGTGATCGACGAATCGCATATTGCGGTACCGCAGGTCGGCGGCATGTACAACGGTGACCGCTCGCGCAAGCAGACGTTGGTGGATTTTGGCTTCCGCTTGCCTTCGGCCCTGGATAATCGGCCGCTGCGTTTTGACGAATTTGAGCAACGAATACGTCAGGTGGTCTATGTCTCCGCGACCCCGGGGCCCTATGAACTGGCGAAGGCGGGCGAGCACGTGGTCGAGCAGTTGATCCGGCCGACCGGATTACTTGATCCCCGCATTGAGGTACGGCCCGCCGCCACCCAGGTCGATGATCTCCTGGAAGAAATTCGTATCCGCACGACACGGAACGAGGCGGTGCTGGTGACCACCCTGACCAAGCGTATGGCCGAGGACCTCACCCAGTATTACGAAGGGCTGGGAGTCCGGGTCCGCTACCTGCATTCGGATGTTAAGACTCTGGAACGGGTGGAGCTGATCCGTGAACTCCGCCACCGGCGCTACGATGTCTTGGTCGGCATCAACCTGCTCAGGGAAGGATTGGATATTCCCGAGGTCTCCCTGGTGGCGGTGCTCGATGCCGACAAAGAAGGATTCCTGCGTTCTGAACGTTCGCTGGTGCAGACCTGCGGTCGGGCGGCGCGCAATGCCGACGGCACGGTGATTCTCTACGCCGATCAGATCACCCGGTCTATGCAGTACACCATCGACGAGACCAATCGGCGGCGGGCCATTCAGGATGGCTACAACCGTGAACATGGTATCACTCCGCGAACGATCATCTCTGAGATCAAGGATTCCATGGCGCAACACCTCAAAGCCTCGGGCTGGCAGAGCGCAGACGAAGCAGCCGGCAGAGCAGGTTCGTTAGCCACCGCGGAACCCGAAATTGTTTACCACAGCGTCGATGAACTCCATCGTGAGATCGCCGATTTGGAAAAGAAGATGCAGGAAGCGGCCGGAAAGCTTGCCTTTGAAGAGGCCGCCGCCTACCGAGATCGAATCAGGGAATTGAAAATGTTGGAGCTCGCCGTTGGCTGATTTATTGTACAGATGTTCATTGGCGGTAGTGCCGCGGCTTGCAGCCGGACTGATCCGGATCTGGTTCGCCACCTGCAGGGTCAAAATCCAGGGGGAAGCAGGGTTACGGGAATTTATGGAACGCGATACCGGGATCGGCGCTTTCTGGCATTATTCCTTCCTCTATTTTTTTTATTATTTCAGAAAGTATCCAGCGGCGGTTATGGTCAGCGCCAGCAAAGATGGTGAATATATCGCCCAACTGGCACGGCTGCTTGGACATGTGCCGGTGCGGGGGTCGAGCAATCGGGGCGGTGTCAAGGCCTTGCGGGAGATGATCGATCTGCTGCAGCAGGGGCGAAACAGTGCCATCGTTGCCGATGGCTCCCAAGGTCCGGCGCGGCGAGTACAAGCTGGGTGCATCCTTATGGCCAGCAAATCGGGCAAGCCTATTTTTCCCATGGCCTGGGCCGCCGACCGTTGTATCATTTTCAACAGCTGGGATCGGACCGTGGTACCGCTGCCTTTTGCCACCATTGCCCTCCACCACGGCGAGGCCTTCTATGTGCCGTCCGCTCTTTCTTCGTCGCAGATTGAAGAATACCGGCTTGAACTGGAGCAGCGCCTTAACCACCTCTATGAAGAGGTCTGGCGAGCGGTCGGGAGGCCGCCGCATGATGCGGCAGTGGCCACTGACCATAAAGTGCAGGTACAGTAACGGCCATTGATACCTGGTCGACGAGAGCAGTAACATCGTAACAATACACCACAGAGGTTAATGAGTTTGGAAACAGTGAGAAGTCTGGTGCTCGCGGGGTTAAGCGGCGGTTCGGGAAAATCGGTGGTTTCGGTCGGCTTGATAGCGGCCCTGAAAAGCCGAGGCAAAGGCGTGGTCCCTTTTAAAAAAGGACCGGATTATATCGATGCCGGCTGGCTGACCAAAGCTGCGGGGCAGCCCTGTTACAATCTCGATCCCTACCTCATGTCACCTGCGGCGATCGTGGCTACCTTTCAAGGCCATCTCCATGGCAACTCCTTTGCCGTAGTCGAAGGCAACCGGGGGATTTTCGACGGCGTTAACCCGGCTGGCGATTATTCCACGGCGGAGTTGGCCCTGCAGCTCGACCTGCCGATCCTGCTGGTGGTCAACTGCGCTAAAACTACCCGGACAGTGGCGGCGCTGGTGCTGGGCTGCTGCGCTTTTGATCCGAGAATCCGCTTTGCCGGGGTCATCCTCAACCAGATTGCCACCGTTCGCCATGAATCCATCATCCGCCAGGCGATGGAGTTGTATACCGATCTGCCGGTGCTGGGGATTATGCCCCGGCTCAAGCAGGATGTTTTTCCCATGCGCCACCTCGGGGTGACCCCTCATCAGGAATATGCGGCAGCTGACGAAGCGGTGGCTAATCTGGCGGCCCTGGCCGAGGCCCATATCGATCTGGACAGTATCATCGCCAAGATGAGGGGCGTCGTGCCGCTTCCGCCATTGGCGCCATCAGTACAGGTCTCAGACTCAGCCCCGCTAACCATCGGGGTTTTGCGTGATGCCGCCTTCCAATTCTACTACGAAGAAAATCTGGAGGCGCTCAAGGCGGCCGGTGCGCGGTTGGTACTGATTGACGCCCTGGCGTCCCAGGAACTCCCCATGGATCTTGACGGGCTCTATATTGGCGGCGGCTTTCCGGAAACCAGCGCTCAGCAGTTAGCAAACAATGCCAGTTTTCGCCAGTCGATCCGGGCGCATATCGATGCCGGATTGCCGGTCTATGCGGAATGCGGCGGATTGATCTTTCTAGGGCGCTCAATTATTATCGACGAGATCGAATACCCATTGGTCGGGGTTTTTCCGGTGACTTTCACCATCTCCTCCAAACCCCAGGCCCACGGGTACTCGACTTTTACGGTGGAAAAGACTAACAGCTTTTATCCGGTGGGTACCCGGATCAAGGGGCATGAGTTCAGGTATTCCATCGTCCATCAATGGGATGGAGCCGCCGAAGACCTGGTTTTGAACATGGAGCGCGGCACCGGGTTCCATGAGGGTCGCGACGGCTTGGTGAAAAACAATGTGCTCGCCCTCTATACCCATGTGCTGGCCTCCGGCACCCCGCAATGGGTCGAAGGATTCATTGCCGCTGCCCGTAATTACGCCACCCGGTCAGGGGCCGTATCGACTGCAGCGTAAAGCTGCAGCTCCTTATTATTTATCAAAGGTACTCCGCAGGGAGGTTTAAGCTTTGCCTTGTCGGTCTCATGAAACCTACTGCATGGGGAAAAGCAATTTTTGACAAGCGCTCCCCCGATGCTCTATAATAACAGCAACGCCTCTTTTTAGCCTCTGACCGGATTGCTGCCAATTTGAAGAAACAATTACTTGCCATCAGTTGTCTTATTCTGTGCGTCCCCCATACCGTTCCCGCGGCCCAGGACACTGCACTTCTTTCTGCCACCCCGCCGTTCTTACTTCTTTTCCCCCTGTTTTTGATAGTGGCTGTCTGCTGGCTTTGGTTCCGGTTGCAGCGGAGCCGGCGGGAAAACCAAGAAACGCTCGACCGTCTGCACCTGGCACAACAAGCCTTGGATCAGGCACCGCTGGATATCCTCTGGTTTGATGAGCATTTGAAAATTATCCATACGAATCAATCGGCCTTGCATTCAATGGGGGAGCAACAACTGATTGGTCGCGATCTGCTCGATATAAAACCGGAAATGGCCGTCCATCCGGTCGTCGCCGCTCTGCAAGCCAATGAACAGGGGAGGGCGCTGCCGGATAGTCCAGAGGTGCCTGGACAAAAGGTGCTGGTGTTGTCAAAGATGGCTGCTCCCCCCATTGCAGTTTGGTACCGCACCCCGTTATCCAATGGCCTGCAGGTTCCGGAAGTGGCGGCAAAGGTTGAAACGGTTCCTCCAGTCGTTGAGTCCGCCAGTCGGATGAAAAGTGAGTTCATCGCCAATATCAACCACGAAATCCGCACGCCGATGAACGCCATCATCGGGTATACCGAGATGTTGGCTAATGCCGAACTCGCGCCCCGTGAAAAACGTTTTGTCTCTATTATTCACAAAAGCAGCATGGTGCTTGTCTCTATTTTCAACGATATCATGGAGCTTTCGAAGATTGATAGCGGAAGGATGCAGATCATGGTTAGTTCCGTCCGTTTGCAGTCCATTATCGATGAGGTCGAAGGACTCTTCAGGGATACGGCCAGGGAAAAAGGGGTGCGTTTCCGCTGCCAGATCGCCCCCGAACTTCCCTCGCTTTTCATTCTGGATGGGGCGCGATTGAAGCAGATTTTGCAAAATCTTATCAGCAACGCCATCAAGTTTACCGCCAAGGGATATGTGGCCATGGTGGTGGAGGGTGAACCGTCTTCCACGCACCCCGGTTGCTTCGATCTGCTTTTCAGGATCGAAGATAGCGGCATCGGTATTCCGGCGGCAGATCAGAAAAAGATTTTTGAGTTGTTTCAGCAATGTGAAGACAGCATCTCCAAACATTACGGCGGGGTTGGATTGGGGCTAACCCTGTGCAGTCGTCTGGTCGCCATGATGGGCGGGAAGATCGAACTGTTTAGTCACGAAGGGGAGGGGGCCCGGTTCATCGTATCCCTGCCAGCTGTCAAGGTGGCCGAACAGGTGCCGTCCAAGGTGAAACCCGTTAGGTCGATGATGCAAAAAGGTGATAAAAAGATTCTGGTCGTGGATGACATGGACCTGATCAAGGATGTCTTCATTGATTATTTTCAAGACAGCGCTATTGAGGTCCTGACCGCCGATACCGGTGAGGAGGCGTTGCGTATTGCCGCCAAGGAAAAACCCGGTATTATTTTCATGGATCTCAACCTGGTCGGGATGGATGGTCGAACCGTAACCGAACAGTTGCACAACCAGGCAGAAACCGCCACCATCCCGGTGGTAGTTATGACCGGCGAGATCCTTGAAGAATCCGACTACAAACCACTGTTCAACGATTTTCTCCAAAAGCCCTTCCGTTTGGAGGCCTTAAAAGAGCTCACTTCCCGATATATCCAAATTAATCGCTCTGCGGTACCGCAATCGACCGTAGGAGAATCCACAGTTCAGGAAGACCCAATTTCGATCATTTTTCTTCAACCGTTGTGGACTGAGGAGTTCGAGAAACTTCGCCAGAACGCGAGTCGTTCCGGTAGCCTGTCCGACGCCGTTGCCTTGGGCGAGGCCATGTTGCAGGCAGGGGAAAAGAACCAGCAACCGCTGTTGACTGATATTGGCGGGGCGTTGATGCAATATGCAGTTGAACCGAATATTTTAGGCGTTGATCGTCTTCTTGCAAAACTTGCCAGGATCGCAGATCGGGAACAATCATGAACGGAAAACCACCCCTTGTTTTTATAGTCGATGATGTTCCTGAAAATATTCAGATCGCCATGTCCCATCTCAAGGAGTTGCACTGTGATTTTGCCTATGCTACCTCCGGTGAACAGGCCCTTGAGCGCATTGGGGCCACCCATCCGCAATTGATTCTCATGGACGTGATGATGCCAGGGATGAGCGGGTTCCAGACCGTCGAGATGCTGCATCAGAACAAGGCCACCCAATCCATCCCGGTCATCTTTCTCACCGCCCGCGCGGAATCCGAAGACGTGGTGCAAGGGTTCGGCCTTGGCGGAGTGGATTATATCACCAAGCCCTTCAAAGGGGTGGAACTGCGCTCACGCGTCCGTAATCACCTGGAGTTGTATGCCTATCGGTCCAATCTGGAAAAATTGGTGGAGGAGAGGAGCCGGGAGGCCGAGTTGCTCAAAGATGTCATCATTGAGGCCATGGGCGAGATGGCGGAGTATCGTGATCCCGAAACCGGCAGCCATATTCACCGCACCCGTGAGTACGTTCAGTTACTTGCCGAAACCCTTGTTCAACAGAGATTTTTTCTCGATCATCTGACTCCGGATTATATCATTTTGCTGCGGAAATCGGCACCGCTTCACGACATCGGCAAGGTGGCCATTCGTGATTCAATCCTGCTGAAACCAGGCAAGCTGACCCCTGAAGAATTTGAAGAAATGAAGGCCCATACCACCTATGGCGAAGAGGTTATTGCCAATCTCGAGCATATGGCCGGGCATCCGACTTCTTTTCTCAGTTGTGCCAAGGAAATAGCCGGCATGCATCATGAGAAATTTGACGGGAGCGGCTATCCCAGGGGCCTTGTGGGCCAGGATATCCCGTTGGCGGGGCGTATCATGGCCATTGCCGATGTCTACGACGCGCTGATATCCAAGCGTGTCTATAAAAGTTCCATGTCCCATGAAGCGGCCATGAAGATTATGGTTGACGGCAAAGGAACCCATTTCGATCCCATCCTGATTGAAGCCTTTTTAACGGTAGAACCACTCTTTAATCAAATTGCTGCCAGGAATGTTGATTGATAGCGGTTTGTCTGCCGGTTCAACCGATTGCTTTCTTCCTTGAGATTGTGAAAAGTTACCAAAAAGAACTGTGGTTTGATGTGCCTACCCGCCTGACTTTTATCAACATTACCCAGGAAGTTGAGAAATGCCTGGCCGAAAGCGGTATCAAAGAGGGGTTGTTGCTCTGTAACGCCATGCAAATCTAGTTAAACAGGTCGGGTTCGTACTGTATGGCATGATAACTACCCACAATAAAAAAATAAATCATCGATTTGAAGAGGGTGCGCAAGACCTCTTGGATACCAAAAAATAACCGGAAAACAACAGACTTCATAACGATAGCCAAGGCCAAGGATCTTATCATCTACCATATTGGTCGCATCGTATCACACTCAACCGTAGCTCGCTGGGGCGCCCAAAACGAGCTTGGTTTCAAAATGGATGGAATTAGGGGACAGTGGAGTGTGGATGCTGTTTTTTCCGGATTTTATAGAACATGTATCTTCATGCCCTGGAGCCAATAAGCCGTATTACCGATTTTCCATTCGCACGAAACATCTTCAATTCAACAGGCCCCAACAGGGTGTGTTCTAACGCTTTTAATTATATGAAAATACCAGTAGCGGCCTATTCGCAGAGGCAAGTTAACGCGAGAAACTGCAAGAGGAAATTGAATTATTGAGAAATCTATCTTTGCATGACACTTTGCTTTATGGTGTTTGGTAAACAGGAAAGTCTTGACCGGAACATTGAGGTTTTGTAGGCAATGAACAGGGTCGGCAGAGTCTCGGACGCTAGCAGGTAAGGACCGTTCACCTCTGCCAAACAATTGCAAGGTGAAAGTGCAAATCGTCCATTGTGCTATTGTGACCGCCACATGCCCTCTGAATCGGTGAAGATCTACTGACCGTCGCTTGAGATGACTCCTCACCCCATGCCAAACTGAAAGGCAGTATTCTAGAACAGGTCTTTGCCATAATGAAAAATCCACTCCGCAATTTACACACCTTCTTTCCCTTCCTGCGCTGGTGGCCGATGGTTAATCGACACACCCTGCGCGACGATCTTTTGGCTGGGGCTACTGGTGCGTTGGTAGTGTTGCCGCAGGGCGTGGCTTTTGCCACTATTGCAGGATTGCCACCGGAATACGGCTTGTACGCCGCCATGGTGCCAACCGTGATCGCAGCCTTATTTGGCTCCAGTTGGCACCTGGTTTCCGGGCCGACCACGGCGATATCCGTGGCGCTTTTCGCGGTGTTATCTCAGCATTATGAGCCGGGTTCGGCCCAGTATATCAGCATGGTGCTGACTCTGACCTTTCTGGCCGGGGTGTTTCAGACGGCGTTGGGGCTGGCGCGCATGGGCGCTCTGGTCAATTTTATCTCCCACAGTGTGGTCATCGGTTTCACAGCTGGCGCCGCACTGCTCATTGCGGCCAGCCAGATACGCAATTTTTTCGGCATCGAGATAGTGCGTGGCGCGCCTTTGTACGAAATCTTCCATCAATTATATCTGCAAATTGGCACAATTCATTGGCCGGTGCTCTGCATTAGCTTGGTGACCTTGATCACCGGTATCGTGATCAAGCGCTGTTGCCCCAAAATTCCTTTTATGGTTGCCGCCATGGTCGTCGGCAGCGTGGTTGCAAGCCTGTTGAATTTCTGGCTAGGGACTGCCGCTACCGGAATTCGCACCGTGGGTGCCTTGCCGGCTCATTTGCCGCCGCTTTCGCACCCCGACCTATCGCCGGCAACCCTGCGGATCGCCTTTGGCCCGGCATTGGTCATCACCATGCTGGGGTTGACCGAGGCCGTGGCTATCGCCCGGGCCATCTCCGTGCGCTCAGAGCAATGTATTAACGGCAACCAGGAGTTCATCGGCCAAGGGCTGGCCAATATCATCGGCAGTTTTTTCTCCGGTTATGCCTCGTCCGGCTCCTTCAATCGCAGCGGGGTGAATTTCGAGGCGGGTGCCAAAACCCCGCTGGCGTCAGTTTTTGCCTCAATCCTGTTGTTGCTGTTGCTGCTGCTGGTCGGACATTTGGCCGCCTATCTGCCGAATGCCGCCATGGCCGGAATTCTGTTTTTAGTGGCCTGGGGACTCATTGATTTCCATCAGATCCGCCACATCTGGCAGACCAGCAAAGCTGAGGCCGTCATTTTGCTCTGTACCTTCAGCGGCACCCTGGTCAATATTGAAGCCGGCATTTTTAGCGGCGTGTTCCTGTCGCTGGTGGTCTACCTGTATCGTGCCTCAAAACCGGATATCATGCCGATGGTGCCAGCCAACGAAGCGGGTGCCTATCATTTTGTGCTCGTTCATAGTGAGCCCGAATGTCCGCAATTGAAAATAGTACGGATCAATGGCCCGGTCTTTTTTGGTTCAGCCAGCCATGTGCAGCAGGCCCTGCGCCACATCGACGCCGAAAACCCTAAGTGCAAATCCGTGCTGATCGCCGCCGCTAGTTTCAATTATATCGATATTGCCGGTGCAGAGGCCTTGGCCTTGGAGGCACGTCGTCGTCGCCGCCAAGGGGGTGGGTTGTATTTCTATCGCCTGAAGGAGTCCATTTACGAATTCTTACGCCAGGGCGACTACCTCAAGGATTTTGGCGAAGACGCCTTTTTCCCGGTCATGACCCATGTCACCAGCGCCATCTATTGGAAACTGAATCCGGACATCTGTCGCACCTGCAAGGTGCGCATTTTTGAAGAGTGCCAACGTGGCGTTTTGCCCGGCGGGTTGCGTCGTCAACGTATTATGCTGGCCACTGACGGCAGCGCCTTCAGTCACGCTCCGGAGGAGGTCGCCATTGCGTTGGCCAAGAATTTTGGCGTCAAGTTGGATTTGATGACCAGTGTCGAATCTTCGAAGGCTGATGAAATCGCCACGGCGCGCTTGGCCCATGCCAACAGAAAGGCGGAGGCTGCCGGAGTGGAATGCGAGACCTGGGTCAGTTATGGCAAGGATCCGGTGGAACAGGTAGTTGTCACCGCCCAAAAGGCCCACGCCAATATCCTCATTATCGGCCGTCGCCCTTTGCGCGGCGACATGAAGGAACGGTTGGTTGGCGACATTGCCGAACAGATTTTGATCGGATCCCCCTGTCACGTCCTGGTGGCGAATTGGCAAGTCAAGCCTTGGCAAAAGCACATTCTGGTTGCCGTCGATGATAGCCAGATCAGCGAAACTGTGATCGAAGTCGCCATCCAAGTCGCCAAGGCATCAAAACTGCCGGTGACCGTGCTCTCCGGCGTTGCCACCGAGTCCCAGTACGGCAAGGCTGAGAAAGAGTTGGCCTATAAAATCGGTCTGCTCAAGGCGGAGGGTATTGAAGGCAATGCCCTTGTCGTCATTGGCAAGACGCCGGATCGCGCCATCATCGACACAGCAGGGGAAATCGGCGCCGATCTGGTTATTATAGGCAATGACCAGCGCAAGGGCTTGCCGCGTAAGATCGCCGGTCAAACCACGGACCGCGTGGTGGTAGGCTTATCCTGTGCTGTTTTGGTGGTCAAGCGCGCCCCTGAGCCAAGTTCATTGATAGCCGCAGTGCGTCAGCAAGCCTAGCGTTGCTGGACGGGTAGGCTATTCAATCACAGGAAAACATAGCGACTTATACCAATGGTTATATGACCGATTATACTGTCACAATCCCGCTGAAAGCGTTGGCATGAGAATGAGTCAATATATTCTTTATGGTACTTGAATCGCAGAAAACAACGAGAAGACAACCTGCTGCATTTTTTTGATAAACGATATCTGGCATATGATATGAACTTAGAAGGTGATCTAGCCAATTCCACGCTATTCTCGTGCATATATCAGTGGCAGCTATTACCAAGCGATCTGGGCGATAGGTACATAAAATTTTTTTGATCAACGTGGCTGAGTGTATCTAGTTTTGCTTATAGTGGGCGAGGATTACTCGGAAATATCAAGCTGTCTGACTGTAATCAAAAGTAATGTAAAGATCATTGAGGTAGTCAAGGCTCAATGAAAAGCCATGCGCGTTACCGCCTAAGTGTTCATCAATGACGATGAGTCCGGACTGCATCATGATTATGAAAAATGGTTGGAGAAATTGGCCCCGCATGAACCGGTTACTCACTACCGCCACAATGGTTTTGAAGACAGCGCCGATGCCCATATGAAGCGCCAGATTATGGGACGCGAGGTCGTAGTGGCGATTACCAGCGGCAAATTGCACTTCGGCACCAGGAAACAGATATTTTATGGTGAGTTCGGTGGCCGTCGGAAAGAACGGGTGCTGGTCAAGATCATCGGGGAATAAGAAGAAATGACGATTTTTACCTTCAAAATCTTTGAAAAACAGCAAAAAAGTAAGGCTTTGTATTGGGTTGTTGCCCGGTTCCCTCTGTTGCCGGTGCCGTTGCTGTTAGCCCTTCTTATTGCCGTTCTAGCCGGTTGTTCCGATCGGGAGGAGAAGAGTGGGGCTGCATCAGTCTTGACCCTGTTCGGTACGATCGACATTCGGGAGGTGCAACTGGCCTTTCAGGACATCGGCAGGATACAGCGCCTGGATGTTGATGAGGGCGCAAAGGTACGGCAGGGGCAAGTGGTCGCCGAACTTGATCCGACCCGATACCAATTGGAGGCCAGGCGATTGGCCGGGGAGGTAGCCGCGCAGAGCCAGGTGGTCGATCGTCTTCAACAGGGCAGCCGGTCCCAGGACTTGGAAAAGGTTAAGGCCGGGGTCGCTGCGGCCAAGGCGAACCTCAAAGAGGCTGAACTTTTCTTGGCCCGGAAACAGTCGCTGCTGTTGTCCAACCGCATCTCGCAACAGGAAATCGACAGTGCCAGAACCAGAGTTCAGACCTTGACTGCTGCACTGAAGATCGCGGAAGAAGAGGCATCGCTCGCCATCGAGGGCCCGCGCAAAGAAGATGTTGCGGCAGCCGTAGCGACCCTGACTGCCTTGCAGGCCGCCAAGGAATTAGCGGAGAAACGACTCGACGATACCAGGCTGCTGGCACCGGCTGATGGTTTTATCCGCAACCGAATTCTTGAACCCGGCGCTATGGCTGCTGCCGGTACACCGGTGTTGACCCTGGCCCTGATTAATCCGCTTTGGGCTCGGGCTTATATCAGCGAACCGGATCTCGGTAAGGTGCAGGAAGGGATGCGCGCCGAATTGCGAACCGATACCTATCCTGGCAAGGTGTACAAGGGCTGGGTCGGTTTTATTTCCTCGACCGCCGAATTCACCCCCAAGACCGTGGAAACTACGGAACTTCGAACTAAGTTAGTCTATCGGGCCAGGATTTTTGCCTGTGATCCCCAGCAGGAACTGCGGCTCGGTATGCCGGTGACTGTGACCATTCATACCGCAAAGAATTTTCCGGATTCAGAGAGATCCACTCACTGCGATTAATTTCAAGATTTCAGGGCAACCTGACCTCAACAGCCTTATCGATTTGGCGAGAGCACCCTTTCAAGGGGCAGCTTCCAAATCACTCTCTTTGTCACGAACCTCCGGGTTGTCAGCCACCCAGAACATAAAGATTTGATAGCCCAGCGCCAGCAGCGTCGCGCCGACAAACATGCCGAGAATGCCGGTGGTGGCCATCCCCCCCAGCGCTCCCAGCAGGATCACCGGCATCGGTGCGTCAACCCCGCGACCCAGCATTAAGGGTTTCAGCACGTTGTCGGCAGTGCCGGAGATGACGAGCAATGCTGTATAGCCAATCGCGGCGCCGGTGCTGTAGGAACCGCTAAGCCAGATGTAGCCGATCACGGGCAAGGTGACCAGCATGGCTGGCAACTGTGCGATTCCCAGCACCAGCACTGCCATTGACAGAATTCCGGCCAAGGGAATACCGGCGATGATCAATGCCAGCCCGATGAGGAGTGCCTGGATGCAGGCCACCCCGATGACGCCCGCAGCAACAGTACGAACAGTGGCAGTGGAAAGCTTGGCAAATCCTTGTCCACGGTCGACCCCGACAATACGCTTGAAAATCGTCAAGGCCGCACTAGCCCCTGAATCGCCAAAGGCCATAATTACGCCGGCAATGATAAATGAGAAGAAGAAGAGCAGCATTTTGCTCCCCAGGCTGGCAACGATTTCGAGGGCATGTTTAGCCAATTCACCAATTTTCGGTTGCAGGCTTTGGATCACGGCCGGCAGATCCGAATATGCCTGCGACCAGAACGCCTGTACCTTTTTGCCGATAAGAGGCCAATCGGCCACATTTGGAGAGGGGGCTGGAATCTGTAACGTGTTGTTTTTGAGGTTGTTGATCAGGGTAAGAACCGAATCGCCGAGCGAACTGACCAGTACGGTGGTCGGCACCACGATCAGCACGATGCTGATCAGCACCAGCAGGGTCGATGCCAGTCCTTGCTTCCCTCCTAGCAGGTTGGCCAGATGCTGATGGATCGGGTACATCGTGATCGACAGGATCAGCGCCCATAACATCAAAGCCATAAACGGCGAAAAAATCTTGTAGCAGAGCATGGCCATTGCCAGTACCAGTCCCGCTCGGATAAAAACATCGAGCAGGCGGGCGGACAGGCGCTTTTCCAGTTTTTCCAGCTCCTGGTCAGGCGTACAAGGCAGGTTCATGGGACAATATCCTCCGGTTATGCAAAGGCATCAGCCTCGATGCCATCAGCAGTTTTTGGGCCTTGTTAAAATAATTTATCACATCGTCGTAAATGTTCAATCGGGGCCAGAGGGCTGGATTAAACTGTGCGGCAGCTCAGAACACGATCTGAGAGTTTAGTTAATGGTGGCTGTCAGCCAGGAAAAGGTACCTGTAATTTGGCGGTGCTCCTGCTCACCGTGGCACCAGTTCAACCCTGCGGTTTTTGGTCCGGCCTTCCTCGGTGGTGTTGACGGCCACTGGCGCCAGATTGGCCACTCCGTTTGCGGTGAGCCGACCGCCGCTGATGCCGTATTCTGTGGTCAGCGCGGTAACCACCGCATCTGCCCGTCGTTTTGACAAATTCAGATTGGCCTCTAAACTGCCGACGTTATCGGTGTGGCCGACTACGTGAAGGTTTAGTTTGGTATCTGCTTTCAGCAGTTTGGCGATTTCCTCCAGGGACGGCTTGGATTCGGGTTTGATGTCGGACTTGTTGGTGTCAAAAAGAATACCATACAAGGCGACCCTGCCTGATGAGGCCATGGATTTGGCCATTTCGTCGGCCTTGACGGTCACCATGTTCTGGGTCAGGGGTTGCACCTCAATTACATCAACGGCGAGATAGGCACCACGCTTTGACTTGAAGGTGGCGTCGTCCTTGCCCCATTCCACGGCAGTCAGGGCCACATAGACATCACCCTCCGGTCGTTCTTTTTTTGCGGTGAGTACCTTGGTTTCCCGGGCATTGGCTGCGTAAAAAACATAATGGCTCCGGTTGGTCTTAATGTTCATTTCTCCAAAGGGCGCCAGGTAATTGTTCCATTGGGCTGCGGCTGTGTCCTGCTGAGAATCATAAAGTATTTTAAAACCTTGGACCGCAAGTTCATTCTGGTAATTGCGGATCAATTCCACTCCGCTGGCATCGCCGGCGGCCTCGTACCAGATCCGGGTGAGGCTGCCTTCGAGTTTGAGCGCCGGTGCCGCGAATACCCGTTTTTTGGCCTCAAGGTCATATTTTTCAAAGGTAGAGGTTTGCAGGTCATAGGTGATGAAGCGCTTGCTATCGTAACCGACGATCTCGGAGCCTCCAAATCGCTTCAACAAGGGATGGTCTTTGGTGCCGGGCAGGTCACCGGCCCGAGCTACACCGGTGATGACCATCGTCAGGATGCTCATGCATAAAAGAACGCTTATTGTCCTGCAGTGGCTTGCGCCTATTTCACGGTTGCTTTTTGTGACCATCCTGTTCATTCCTTTTCAGAAGTAGATTATTGTTGATTGCGTAGTGGGGCGCAACCGCTGCAATAGAGGTGTGAACGAAGCACGTGGGCAACCGGTGGCGAGCAGGCAAAAATCTTTTGATATTTGGCAGCGCTTCCGGTCGCCCTCTTGGAAAACTGACCGAAAAGCACCGGATGAACGGTGAGGATGGTCATGGCAACCTTTAGAATCAAGTAAGTGTTAGTTGTAGATTGAATCAATTTTGCAATGATTTCGATGTTGCATGTAAGGTGTTGCTTTAAGTTTTTACTTGGCCCTGCGCTTTGAGCAACTCCATGAAATCGGAGGCGCAAAGAGGGCGGCTGAACCAAAAGCCCTGAATTTCGTCGCAACCTTCGGCTCTAAGGAAATTCCATTGCGCCTCAGTTTCCACGCCCTCGGCGACCATGCGTAATCCCAGTGCTTTGCCCAGGGTCAACATGGCGCGTACGATGGCCTCAGCCTCGGTGTTTTGCCCGAGATCGGCGATAAAAGACTGGTCGATTTTAACCATGTCAAAGGGAAAACGACGCAGATAGGCCAGGCTGGAGTAGCCCGTGCCGAAATCGTCCATGGCCAGGGAAAATCCTTTGCTCTTAATTTTTTTCAAGAGGGCGTTCACTTTGTCCGGGTTGTTCATCACCAGGCTCTCGGTGAGTTCGAGTTCTAGATTAAGGGGGGCAAAGCCGGTATGGTCAACCACCCGGTCGAGCAATTCCAACAGGGACTTGTAGCGGAATTGGCGGGCCGAAATATTCACCGACAGCCTCAGCGCCGAACCCAGGACCTCCTGCCACTGCTGGGCCTCGGTGATCGCGGTCCGCACCACCCAGTTGCCAATGGGGATAATCAGGCCGGTTTCCTCGGCAATGGGTATGAACACATCGGGGAGGAGCAGGCCTTTGCTCGGGTGATTCCAGCGTAGCAGGGCCTCGGCTCCGGTGATCCGTTTGGTCTGCACGCTGTATTGCGGCTGGTAGTACAGTTCTAACTGCCCGGAGGTCAGGGCGTAATGGAGTTGCTGTTTCAATTCCATCCACAGGATCGCCCCCTTGTTGAAGTCGTCAGAATAATAGCGAAACCCGCCTTTATCACTTGCCTTGGCACGGTACATAGCAGCATCGGCATTCATCATCAAACTCTCGGGATTGTCTCCGTCCTTCGGATAAAGGGCGATACCGACACTGCAGCCGATGTAAAGTTCTCGACCTCTGATCTGTAGTTTTGCCTCCACCTGATCCAGTAATCTGCGTACAACCGTGGTGATGTGGCCAACACTTTGCGGTGCATGGAGGAGGACAACATATTCATCACCAGAAATCCTGGCGACCGTATCAACATCGCGGACCGCACCGCTGATTCGCTGGCCGAAGGCCTGGATCACCTCGTCACCCGCACTGTGTCCGAGGGTATCGTTAATTTGCTTGAAATTATCGAGGTCAAGAAACAAAACTGCCAACAGGAGGTTACCGCGCTGTGCCTGGATGATCGCCTGCCGTAACCGGTTATTGAGGAGGTTTCGGTTGGCCAAACCGGTCAGTGTGTCATAATTGGCCTTGTACTCCAGTTGCTGTTCATACTTTTTCTGTGCCGTGACATCCTGAAGGGTTTCGACGGCGCCGACGATTTGCCCGTCTAGGCTATGCAGCGGCGCGGCGGTGAAATAGAGCCATTTGGGACCTGATTGAAAATCCGGGAAGTAGGTTGTAGCCTCCCAGGCGTTTTCGATCAAGAGAGAGGGTCTGCAGATGTTCTGGTATTGTTTCGATATTTCTTCAGTCTTGCCATCGACGATCAGGTCGGCCAACACCGGGCGTTCGTTGGGGTAAAAAGCCTTCCATTGCAGGCGGGTTCCTATCATTTCTTTGGCCATGGTGCCGTTAAGCGCCTCACAGGCTCGGTTCCAATAGGTGACTTGGTGTTGCGCATTGAGCACAAACATCGGCACCGGAGAACCGTCGATGATTTCATGGAGCAGGTGCTGGCTATCACGCCAGGCGGCTTCCGCTGTTTTCTCAACTGTTACATCACGAAGTGTTTCTATAGCTCCGATGATCCGATTTTTTTCGTCTTTCAGTTCGGTGGCGGTAAAGGTGAGCCATTTGCCGCCATCGGGGAAATGGGGAAAAAAGTCTTCCGCTTCCCAGGTGCCTTGCAGGGTTGGGGAAGGGCGGTATTTGCCGGCATAGTAGTTTGCCATTTCATTGAGGCGACCCTCGACGATGAGATCAGCCATGACCGGACGTTCCTGTGGATAGAAAGGCTGCCAGGCCCCAGTGCTTCCAATGATCTGCGATGCGGCCACGCCGGTGATAATCTCGCAGGCTCGATTCCAGAGGATAACCCGATGTTGGGTGTCGATGACGAAGGTGGCAACGGGACTGTTTTTAACGATCTGGGCCAGCATGCCGTTGTGCTGTTCGGTGAGGGCTGCATGTTTGTCAATTTTTTTCATGACATGCTCACTGGAGGTTCTTGCGCAAGAAATCAAGTCGGCCTGATGGGATGAACCATAAATCACTATAACGTATTGTAGCGGCAGGAAAAAGAAAAGAGAAATGCAGAGGATGGGTTATGCGTGCTTTTTGGGAGCCCGGATTGAAGGGTGCCGGTCAGTGAACGCCGATACTGCGCAAAACGGCATTGATCAGGTGGGTGGTACGGTGGCCACCGATAAACATAACGGCTCCAAAACCATTGATGACCAACCCTGGCCGCAGGAGGCGAAGACGCGCGGGAAATCGTAAAATCTATAGGCTTTCCTTCTGAACAAGTTCACTGAAAATGACCATATTTACTGCCGATAGTGGCTGGAAATGGAGATGAATTCCTCATACTCATTAGAAAAAGGTGTTGCAAAGTAATTTCCAGAGACTTGTTTTCAGCTCCCCGTATGCTGGGGGATCAG
>JAFLKR010000017.1 GCA_019163135.1 Desulfobulbaceae bacterium
GTCCACGGAGTTGGTAGAACTTGCCGAGGTTGTCGGCAAGCGCAAGGCCGTGCCCCTGGATCATCCCTGGATCCGGGCTGCTCTGGAGACTGGGACCTGCCTAGGAAATCATATCTCTTAGTAGTTCTGGCGAGTTCGACGACAGGCTCTTAGAGAAAAAAAGCAGGCGGGGTACATACAGGATGTAGCGGGAGGAACGGATGGGCAAGCCGTTTATTGCTTACCCACCGGATATCCCGTATGAGCGCTCAGTGGGCGGTGCCGCCCGCCAGCACCGTGGCCAAAGGGGTGTAGGGAAGCCCAAAGGCCTCGGCCACGGCTTGACAGGTGATCTGACCTTCGACGACATTGACCCCCAGGCCAATGCCGGGGTTGTCCTGCGCCGCCCGCCGCCAACCCTTGTCGGCCAGGAGGACGGCGTAAGGCAAGGTGGCGTTGGTCAAGGCCAGGGTAGAAGTCAGGGGAACAGCGCCAGGCATGTTGGCTACGCAGTAATGGAGAATGCCATCGACCTCGAACACCGGATGATCGTGGGTGGTCGGCCGGGAGGTTTCGAAACAGCCGCCCTGATCAATGGCGACATCGACCAGCACCGCCCCCGGCTTCATGGTTTTGAGCATTTGGCGGCTGATCAGCTTGGGGGCCTTGGCGCCGGGCAGCAGCACCGCCCCGATGATGGCATCCGCCTTGGACGCCAGTTCACGAATGGCGGCGGGGGAAGACATCAGGGAGATGCAGTTTTTCGGCATGGTTTCGGCCAGATGGCGCAATCGGGGCAGGCTGGTGTCGAGCAGGTAGACGATCGCCCCTAAACCGCTGGCGATTCGCGCCGCCTCGGTGCCGACCACCCCGCCTCCGAGCACCAGGACTATCGCCGGCGCAACTCCCGGCACCCCGCCCAGCAGAATCCCCCGGCCGCCCTGGCTGCGCTCAAGATATTTGGCTGCTTCCTGAGCCGCCATCCGGCCGGCGACCTCGCTCATCGGGGTCAACAGCGGTAGGGCGCCTCGCTGGTCGGTAATGGTTTCATAGGCGATACAGACCGCCTTGCGCGCCATCATCTCCCGAGTCAGCGCTTCAGAAGCCGCAAAGTGAAAATAGGTGAACAGAATCTGCCCTTCCCGGATCAGTTCGTATTCCCTGAGCAGCGGTTCTTTGACGTGCATGATCATCTCCGCCCGCCCGTAGATCTCCGCGGGGGTTGCAACCAGTTCCGCCCCGGCCTCTGCATAAAGTGGGTCAGCAAACCCACTGCCGATGCCGGCGCTGTGTTCCACTAGGAGGCGGTGCCCGCCCCTGACCAGCACTTCCACGCCGGCCGGAGTCATGCATACCCGATTTTCCTCTGCTTTAATCTCCTTAAGAATACCGATGATCATCGCTGGCGCTCCTGGTGCATGAGAAATTCCCTGGTTCTGCTTCCTGTCAATAAAAATAACATACCTTTTCCACCAGGGTCGAACAAGCAGCAAAAACAGCCCGTCAAAAGGCCGGAGCCCCTGCAGCTCAAAGGCTGATATCGGAGGTGAATGGACCAGGTAGAAAAAAACGCGCCGCAGGCAAGCACGAATGCAGCATTTTTCCGCAAATTATGGTTAATGAACTTGTCATAATCGCTGTTTTTCCGTAAAGAGCATAGATTATTTCAGACGAAATTAATGAGGCCGCATTGCCCTGCCCCATACCAGAGATTAACCGCACCAGCAACCCACCCGAATCCAACAAGAGAAACCATGCCCGCACGCCGCACCCCCTCCCCTTTCCTCCTGCAAATTTTAGGAAAAATGCTCTTAATCGCATCGTTGCTGCTCATGCCGCTGACGGTGACCGCCGAAGAGAGTATCCCTCTTGTTATTCAGCAGCGACTCGAAGAACTTTGTTTTGAAGAACAGCCTGAGAAAAGCAATCAGGAACCGATTTATGCCGCTGGTTTTCTCCTGGACCTGTACCGAAAAAATCAGTTTCAGCTGCTCTGGACCAATCTCGACAACATCAACCAACTGCTCAGCGCCATTATCAACAGCGCTGAAGAAGGACTGATCCCCGACGATTATCATCTCAAGGCCATCACCCACCTTGGCAACGCCTTGAATGGTGGCACCACCGTTGCCCAGTTGGTGGAATACGACCTGCTGCTCTCCGACGCCATGGTCCTGCTCGACCAGCATAAACGCTACGGCAAGGTTGATCCCCGCAAAGTCGAAGAAAAAAAGAATCTGGAACCCGCCACTCCCCGCAACCTGCCGAGCGACACCTATCTCACCGCCATCAAAACCGGCACGGTTCGAGCGACCCTGGATAAAAGCGCCCCCGAGCATCAGGCCTACACCAATCTGAAGAAGGCCTTGACCCAGTACCGGAAAATCGCCAGCAACGGCGGTTGGCAACACGTTCCCACGGGGCCAAGCCTCAAACCGGGCATGCGGGACCAGCGGGTTGCATCCATGCGCAAACGCCTGGCAGTGACCGGCGATTTACATCAGAAGGGTTCCGGTGATCCCGCTGTTTTCGACGACACCCTGATCGCGGCAGTTAAAACCTTTCAGGCCCGGCACCACCTGGAACCCGATGGTGTCGGGGGACCAACCACCCTCAGCACCATGAATGTGCCGGTGGCCGACCGAATCAATCAGATTCGGGTTAATCTGGAGCGAACCCGCTGGGTTATCCGTGACATGCCCAGTTCCAGCCTTATTGTCGACATCGCCGGATTCGCGTTGCAGTACTACCATCAGGACAAACTGGTCTGGTCCAGCAAGGTCATGGTCGGCAAACCCTTTCACCAGACCCCGGTTTTCCGGTCCGCAGTTACCTATCTGGTGCTCAACCCGACCTGGACGATCCCCCCGGAGATAGCCAAGAACGAAACGGTTCCCAGCATCAGCAAGGATCAGAATTTTCTCCACAAACAACGCCTCCGCGTCTTCGCTGGCGGCGGGACGGAAGTCGATGCGGCCTCGATCCCCTGGAACCAGTACGTCGGCAAACACTTTCCCTATACCCTTCGACAGGATTCAGGGGCGGATAACTCGCTGGGCCTGATCAAGTTTCTCTTCCCCAACCCCTACCATGTTTATCTCCACGATACTCCAAGCAAATCTCTGTTCGGCAGGACACAGCGCGCCTTCAGTCACGGCTGCATCCGGGTCCAGAACCCCCTGGAACTGGGAAAATTGCTGCTGGCCAATGACAACGGCAACCCGACCAGCGGAGAAAAATTCGAGCAGATCCTGGCTTCCGGCAAAACCACCACGGTGATTCTCAAGCAGCCCCTGCCCATTTATCTCATCTACCTGACCACCAATGTCCGGGACGGGGTGGTGTTCTTCAAGCCCGACCTTTATGACCGCGACCCTGGCATCTTCGAAGCGCTCAACAGCCCGCCTTCCGTACTGGAGCAATCAACCCAGATCGCAGAAGCCAAGGCGCAGGCCGCGGCCCTGCTCGGCAGGACCAGCACGGAGAACAAGACCCAGAGCACAACCCTGGCCGGTGAGAACGGCAAAACCATTTAACCTCCACGGACAACTCTCCGACAAGATCAGGTCAAAATGCGCAAGGTCCCCTGTGAACTTACCCTCGGCAACGGCGGCGATGTCATTGCCATGGTGCCGCTGGATGACGACGGCACCCTCCACATCCCCCGGTTCGCCACCTATGGTACCTTTCAGGAGGGTGTCCTCAAATGCAGGGTCATGATCCCTGAGGACCGGGAGGGTGTTCTCCGGGAGATCTGGCAGAATGGGGACCAGGCAAGATAGCCACTCGCCGGCTGGATCATGCTGAATTGCCATTCTCCATCGCCTTGACCGATAAATAATTTTTGATTCTCCACCCCTCGATTTTCAAAGGTCCCCACCTCTTGCGCTCACCCAAGCAGGGCCACCGGTTTGCGCCGGATCACCGAATCGGCGGCCAGGGCGGCGATCACAGCACAGAGCAGCGGAGCCGCAACCAGCAAAACCAGGCCCGACTGCCACTGGAAGCCCCAGATCCGATCAAACAGCCACCAGGCCACGGCGTAGGAACAGCCATAGCTCAGGAGGGTGGCTGCCAACGCCGCCATTCCCCCCCAAAAACCGAACTCCAGCATGACGAGCATCCGTATCCGGTTGATCCCGGCCCCCAGCACCCTGAGCAGGTTTATTTCCCGCTCACGCCGCAGGGCTTCTTGCCGTGCGATCGAAATCACCGCCACCAGCCCGGTTGCCATGGCCAGCCAGGCCATAAAGCGCAGTGAGTTGGTCAACTTGCCTCCGATATCGCCCAATTGCTCGACCATCCTGGTCACATCAATCACCGAAATATTGGGAAACGCACTGACCAGTCGGTGCATCACCTCCTGCTTCTCTGCCGAAGCCACCCGGCTCACCGAGGCCAGGAAAGTCTTAGGAGCCGCATCCAGCACCCCTTTTTGGACCAGCATAAAAAAATTGGGCTGAAAACTGTTCCAGCGGACCTTACGCAGGTTGACAATCCGCCCTTCCAGTTCGATCCCCAGGATATCAACAACCAGCCGGTCGCCGATGCTTACCCCCAACCGCTCGCTGAACTGCTGCTCCATCGAAATTTCAAAGGGCTCATCCGCCGTTCCCGACCAAGGCAGTGTGCGCATTGGCACGCCCTTGATCACGGTTTCGGAAGGGTCCAACTGATCCCGGCTGGAAAAATTGAACTCCGTTCTTTGGAAAACGCCCCGCTCCGCCCCTTGCAGCCGGCTCAGCCACTTGAGAAATTCCATCCCATTTACCCTGACGATCCGGCCTTGTACCATGGGGGCCTGGGGGGAGAGCAGAGGGCCGCTGCCCTGAAAAAATGCTTGCAACGGCTCACGCTGCTGTTCCTGGATATCCACCAAAAATAAGAAGGGACGTTCGATATCTTCCGGCTGTCCGATCTCCTCGCGCAACCCGTTTTCAAGCTGGGGAACCAGGTGCATCAGCAACAGGGCGGTGGCCAGGGCCGCAAACACCGCCGTGGCCGACAACCGGTTGCGGGCAAGATTACGCCAAACGATCCTGGCGCTCACACCGCTGGTTTGCGACCATTGCTGACAGCCGTTGAGGAGCAGACTAGCAATCAACGAAAAAAAGAGGACCACCGCAAGGATTCCCACCGTAAAAAAGGCCCCGTGGCGCAGCGATCCGCTGAGGACCGTGGCCAGCAGCACCAGCATGGCCAGAGCCGGCAGCAGACTGAGGAATGCCAGCGCCCCTTTCCACCCGGTAGAGCCGGTGCGGAGATCCTCCTGGAGCAGCGCGAGCGGCCTGACCCTGAAAATTCGCAGGTAGACCGGCAGGCAGAACAGCAGGCTGCCGACGGCCCCAACCAGCACCGTGATGAATCCGCTGGCGGGATTAATGCGCAGGTGGAGATGAGGAGGGATGATACCGGTGAACAGTTGGCCAAAGAGCGGCAGCAGCAACCAGGCCAAGGCTATGGCCATGCAGGCGGCAATCAAGCCGAGCAGGGACAGCTGACCGGCGAAAAGGACCAGGCATTGCCGACGGCTTGCACCCAGACTGCGGAGGATGGCGGTTTCTTTCAATCGGGCCTGAAGGTACTCTCGAAAGAGATAGGCAGCAGTTATTCCCGAAAGCATGAGCGCCACCATGCCGGCAAGGCCGAGGAATCCGCTGAAATAATCTACCATCCGGCCTAGACGACGGTTGACGTTGACGGTATTGGCAATCCGAACCTCGGGGATTTTTCCGGAATCGCCAGAAAAAGCGGTGGTCAGCCGGGCGAGGACTTGGGCGGCATCGACGGTATCCGGCAAGCGGATGAAATGTTTATAGGAAATTCTGCTACCGAAACGGATCAGGCCGGAAGCGCGCAGTTGGGGCAGGCCGAGATAAATTCTCGGCGCCAGCACCAGAGAGGTGAACTCGCTCCCCGGATCCTGTTCAAAAAAATAGGCGGCCTTATAATCCGCCTGCCCGATTTTCAGGGTGTCCCCGGCCTGCAATTCAAAAGATCGGGCCGTCTCCCGGCTCATTAACAGTTTGGGCTCCCGCTGGAGGCTGCCGATCACCTGGGCATGGGCTAACTCCTCGGGATAACGAAAGGACCCGTACAGAGGATAGGCAGCATCAATAGCCACAATCTGGGCCAACTTGGCGACCTGTTCGCCCTTGATCATGGAATAAAAAGAAATCTGTTCGGACACGGCGCTGGCGGGTCCAATGATCGCCCGATAGGTCTCCACTTCCGATTCGGTCAGGGGGCGGGAGGACTGAAGCACCAAATCGGCGGTGAGGATTTCGCGAAGATTGGTATCCAGGTGGCGGCTCAACGAGGCCCCAAAACTACTGATGAGCAGAAAACCGGTGAGCCCAAGGGTCAAATTAATGATGAACAGCAGGGTAAAACGAAGGTTCCGGGAGAGATCCCGCAGGCCTAGTCGCAGCAGCACCCTCACCGCAGCACCCCCTGTTCGAGCCGTAACCGGTGGGTGCAGCGTTCGGCTAATTCCTGGTTGTGGGTGACCACGATCATGGTCATCTTAACTTTCGCCACCAGCGCAAACAGCAGGTTCGAGACCTCCCGGCCGGTGGCCACGTCGAGATTGCCGGTGGGTTCATCGGCCAGCAGGATGACCGGCTCGACCACCAAGGCTCGGGCAATCGCCACCCGCTGGCATTCCCCTCCGCTGAGATGGCCGGGCAGATGGGTTCGCCGCGCCGAAAGCCCCACCTGCGCAAGCATCTTATCGATGGTTTCCTGGCGGCAGGGGCGGCCTAACAACTCCAGCGGCAGTCGAATATTTTCTTCGGCCGATAAATGCGGCATCAGATGAAACTGCTGAAACACGATGCCGATGTTCTTCGCCCGAAAACGGGTCAGCTGGGCCTCGTCCATGGCGACCAGATCAGCACCGTTGACTACCAGCCGCCCCCGGTCCGGCCGGTCCAGACCAGCCAGCAGGGCGATCAGGGTCGACTTGCCGCTGCCGGACTGCCCAGTGACCGCCAGGGTGTCGCCGACCGCCAGCGAACAGTTGATGCCGGCCAGAACCTGGAGGGGTTCTGCCCCCGGCTGGGGATAGGCTTTATGGAGATTTTCGATCTCGACGATCTGGCGGTCCACCGCCACCTCTCCACCCCTGGCAGGAGGCTCACTTTTTTCTGGTCGCATGGGGTTCCATTAGGTGTTGCTTGAGGAAGGGATAGACGTGGAGGGCGATCCGGCGATGGCCTTCGGCGTTAGGGTGGATGCCGTCGGCTTGATTAAAGGCCGCAACCCCGCCCACCCCTTCGAGTAGAAAGGGGATGAGCTCGAGGGCATAGCGGGCGGCGAGATCGCGGTAGACCTTGCGGAAGGCATCGGTGAAATCATCGCCGTAATTGGGTGGCAGTTCCATCCCGCCCAAGATCACGGTCATACCTTGCGCCTGGGCAGCGGCTATCACCTCCGCCAGATTCTTCTCCATCTCATCGATGGTCAGGCCGCGCAAACCGTCGTTGGCCCCCAGGGCCAGAAACAGCACCGAAGGGTGAAGTTTGCCCCGGTACCATTGCAACCGAGCCAGAGCGCTGGCCGAGGTCGAACCGCTGATGGAACCGTTGACAATCCGGACATCGGTTATCCCGTCCTGGGACAGCATGGCGCCAAGCAGTTGCGGGTAGGTCTCCTCCGCTTGTACTCCCAAGCCGGCAGTCAGCGAATCACCCAGAAAGAGGACGCTCCGCTCCGCCCCGGCGAACAAGGGGAGGCCACCCAGCAATATAAAAATCCAGAGGATGATTGACAATCGACCCATAATTCGTTCTTAAAATCCACGCTAGAGAGGAACCGCAACCCGTTGTTTACTATGGGCATGATATTGCTTTTCACAAGCAGCGACGAGTTTTTTCAAGGGACGTCCCGAAAGGGGCAATGGAAGCGAAGCAAGGAGAGGAACTACCCCATGTTGGCGGCGCAGGACGGGCAGACCCCGAACAGAAAAATTTCATGCGCTTCGACGATAAACCCTTCGGGGGCAGCAGCCTGCTGGTTGAGGGTGCAGCCGGGAAGTTCGAAAACCCGGTTGCAGTCGTGACAGTGAAAATGATGGTGATGGCCCTTGCCGGTGCGCTCGTACAAGGTCCCCATGGCCGGGTGGTTGATCTGTTGGAGCCAGCCTTGGTCGACCAGCAGTTTGAGGTTGCGGTAGACCGTGGCCTGATTGAGCGATTCGACCATGGCGCGGCCATGCTGGAGGATTTCCTCAATCCCCAGGGGCCGTTCCTCAACCTGGAAGACCTGCTCGATGGCTGCGCGCTGTGATGTTTTTCTTTTCATATTTCCGGCTCCATTGGTCCCACTATAGCCTTCGCCCTTTCTTATTGCAAAAGGTTTTGCAATATCGATTGACGAACGGCCTGACTCCGGTATAATGCAAATCCATTCGCATTAACAGGCAGGATCGAATCACTCAAGGGGGAGATCTCTATGAAAAATTGGCCCAGGTTACTGATCGCACTTATCATTTGCTGCACCACCCTGCTCGTTGGACATCGACCAAGTGTTGCCGCTGAAAAAACATTGCACCTCTTGGCCAGCACTTTCCCGATCTACCAGATCACCCGCAACCTCACGGCAGGCAGCAACACGGTTAAGGTGGAGCTCATGATCCCGGCTGAATTGGGTTGCCCCCATGATTACGCCCTGACCCCGCAGGATATGCGAAAATTGACCAAGGCCGAGGTCCTGATCATCAACGGGCTGGGCCTGGAGGAATTCATGGGTGCACCGGTGAAAAAAGCCAATCCGAAACTGCAGGTCATCGACAGCTCCCAGGGGATCAAGCCAATCCTCTACTACACGAAAGAAGAGGAGGAACACGGACACCATTCCAAACACCAACAGCATGATGCCAAGGCGCCCAATCCCCATCTCTTTGCCAGCCCCCGGATGGCGGCCTTGCTCGCCGCTAATATCGCCGACCAACTGGCCCGGATCGACCCGGCCGGTGCGGCGCTTTATGCAGCCAATGCCCGAACCTATGCGCAACGGATGGACAGTCTGGCCGATACCCTGGCAACGTTAGGCAAACGCTTGGCCAACAATCGGATTGTCACCCAGCACGGGGTCTTTGATTACCTGGCCAGAGATATGGGCCTGGAGGTGGTCGCTGTGGTCCAGGCGCACGCCGGCCAGGAACCTTCGGCCTCGGAAATTCTGACCTTGGTCGCGACCATCAAAGAGAAAAAAGCTGGTGCTATTTTCACCGAACCACAGTATCCAAAAGCGGTTGGAAAAACCATTGCCCAGGAAGCCGGGATCGTCGACGCCACCCTGGATCCTGCGGCCAACGGCCCGATACAAGCCCCGCTTGACCATTACGAACAGGTCATGCGCACCAACTTAAATACCTTAGAGAGAACGCTTGGCAGCAACTGACCCCCACCCCCTTTCTCAACCCGGTGAAGCCGCGATCCGCTTTGAGGCGGTGACGGTTGAGCGTGGCGGCATTTCCATTCTCGACGCGGTCACCGCCACGGTGCCCAAGGGGAGCAGCACCGCGATTATCGGTCCTAACGGGGCAGGAAAAACCACCTTGCTCCTCGCTCTGCTTGATGAAATCTCCTACCAGGGCAGCATCCACATCATCGGCAACGGCACCGGTTTTCCGGTTATCGGGTATGTGCCGCAACGACTCACCTTTGATCGGGGCATGCCCCTGACGGTCAACGAATTCCTGGCCATGGGCTTCCAGAAGAAACCGCTGTGGTTCGGCATCCGCCGCGATCTGCAGCGGCAATCCCTGGAATACCTGGCCATGGTGAAAGCCGAACATCTGGCAGGCCGCCGAATCGGCGCCCTCTCCGGCGGAGAAATACAGCGGGTGCTGCTGGCCCTGGCTCTCCGGCAGGAACCCGATCTCCTGGTACTCGATGAACCCTCGGCAGGCGTGGACTTCCAGGGAGAGCACCTCTTTTGCGAACTGCTCGATGACCTCCGCCGACTCAAAGGGTTTACCCAGTTGATGGTCTGTCACGACTTGCCCACCGTGACCCACCACGCCACCCATGTCATCTGCCTCAACCGCAAGGTGGCGGCTGAAGGACCGCCGCGCCAGACCCTGACTAACGAGACGCTCACCTCCATTTTCGGTATGCACATGGGCCTGGTCAACTCCCGTTCCATGCCCAACGATAGTGCCGTCTGCACGGCCCCCTGCTGCCAACGCCCTCCCCATGCCTGATTTATCGCCGCTGTACGCGCTGATTGCCCACCTCCTGCCCTTTGAATGCATGCAGGCTCGCTTCATGCAACAGGCCATGGCGGGAATGCTCCTGCTCGCCCCGATGAGCGCCGCCATGGGGATCATGGTGGTCAATTTCCGCATGTCGTTTTTTGCCGATGCGATCAGCCATTCGGCCTTTGCCGGGGTAGCGCTGGGCCTGATCTTTTCGATCGATCCCAACTGGACCATGCCGGTCTTCGGCTTGGTGGTGGGCCTGGGCATCATGCTCATGCAACGCCACTCCAGCCTGTCGAGCGATACCGTGATCGGCGTGTTCTTCTCGGCCATGGTCGCCTTCGGCCTGGCCATGGTCAGCCGCGAACGCAGCCTGGCGCGGGATCTGCAAAAGTTTCTCTACGGTGACATCCTCACCATCAGCGATGGCCAAATTCTCTGCCTGGTGGCCCTCTTTCTAGTGCTGATGAGCTTCCTGGCGGCAAGCTACAACCACCTGCTCTACATTGGGCTCAATTCATCCCTGGCCAAGGCGCACCGAATCCGGGTTGCCGCTCACCAGTATATCTTTGCCGGATTGCTCTCTCTTATCGTCATGTTATCGGTGCAGGCGGTCGGGGTGCTGCTGGTCACCGCCCTGCTGGTCGTACCGGCGGCGGCGGCCCGCAATTTTGCCCGCTGTGCCGGCAGCATGTTCTGGTGGGCTCTGCTGGTCGGGATCAGCTCGGCCATCACCGGTCTGCTGGTGAGCGCTCAGGACTGGGCCCGAACCGCCACCGGCGCCACCATCATCCTGGTCGCCTGCGGCTGGTTCCTGGTCAGCCTGGCGGTTTCCACCTTCCGCAAAGAACGGACGGCGTAAGCACATTCGAATAAACCTTTAAGGTAACCCACCGGAACAAGGGTGCGCGAACCGAATTACCTCCAAGAGAACCTCCACCTGAACCATTACCAATTACCATGGAAACATTCTTCTCCCCCGCCAGCCTGGCTATTTACGGGCTGTCCGGCAAACCTCGCAACACCCCCCGGATCATTCTTGAGAACTGCCTGCGCTGGGGGTTTCGCGGCCGCATCTTCGGCATCAATCCGGCCACCGAGGAAACCGAGGTCGATGGCATCAGGGTCTACCGGAGTGCCGCCGACCTGCCGATAATCCCGGATCTGGCGGTGCTGCTGATTCCGGCCCGCTATGTCCCGGAAGCGGTGGAGGACTGCGGCCAGGCCGGGATCAAACGACTGGCGGTGCAGGCAGGCGGCTTCAACGAATCGAGCGTCGAAGGAAAATCCCTGGCAGCCCAACTGCTGACCACTGCCAGCAAACACAACATCCGCTTCGTCGGCCCCAACGGACTGGCCCTGGCCAACACTGCCCATGGCCTCTGCCTGCCGTTTGTTCCCTCCTTCCCGGTCAAAAAAGGGGGACTCTCCCTGATCACCCAGAGCGGCGGACTCGGACTTTTCCTCTGGAACCTGATGGAGGCCGAACAGGTCGGGATGGCCAAATTTGCCAGCATCGGCAATAAACTCGACCTCGACGAGAACAATTTCCTCGAATATCTGGGCACCGATCCCGAGACCAAGGTGATCGGGCTGTATCTGGAGAACATCGCCGACGGCAAACGTCTGATCGACATCGCTGAGCAGATCGACAAACCGGTGATCGTCTATAAAGCTAACACCACCCTGGCCGGCAGCCGAGCAGCGATGAGCCATACCGCCGCCCTGCGCAACGACGACGACATCATCAATACCGCCTTTGCCCGGGCCGGGATCATCCGCATCGACCATTTCCGCGATTTCATCACCACCGCCAAGGCCTTTGACCTGCCGCCGATGCGCGGCAAACGGATCATGGCCATGAGCCCGGCGGGCGGCCTGGCCGTGGCCATGGCCGACATCTGCGAACGACAGGGGTTCGCCTTTGCCGACCCTGGCGAGGATTTCTATCGGGAGCTGGCAACCGTCGCCAACGCCGGAATTATCAAATTCGCCAACCCGTTGGATATGGGCGATATCTACCAGATCGACAAGTACCCGAACATTTTCGGCCGAGTGCTGGCAAACGACCAGGTGGACGGCGCCATCTACGCCAGCCAGTGGCCGCAGATGCCGGCGGGAGGCGAGGATGTGTTTACCGCCCTATTCAACACCGATATCTCGCTGGCGACCACCGGGGTCATCCGCAGCTCGGGAAAACCGCTGGCAGTGGTGCTGTATGGTCATGGTCCGGCTATGGCCGCCATCAAAGGTCGATTGTCGATCCCGATTTTCGATGGTCCGGAAGAAGCCCTGCTCGCCCTGCAGCGCCAGAGGGACTTTCACGCTCGCAAGGCGGCCGGGGGGTTTCAACCGGACCCCGCCGAAGGAATCCAGCGAAAAGCGGCCCAAGCCTGGCTGCAAGACCGCAACGGCGTGATCGGTGAAGAATCCTCCGGGTTGCTGGCTCTGTACGGTCTCCCCAGTCCGCCGTCGGAGGTGGCCGGATCGGCGGAAGAGGCGGGCCTCATTGCGAAGCAAATCGGTTATCCGGTGGTGCTCAAAGTGATTTCTGCAGATGCCATCCATAAAACCGAGGCAGGCGGGGTCCTCACCGGCATCAATTCGCAGGCCGAAGCAGTCCGGGGCTTTGCCCTGATCAAGGATAATCTGGAACGTTATCAACCAGACGCCCGGCTGGAAGGGGTCCGGGTGAGCGCCATGGCGACCGACGGCTACGATCTGTTCATCGGCGGCCTCCAGGATCCCTCCTTTGGGCCAGTGGTCTTTTTTGGTTACGGCGGCATCTATGTTGAGGTCTTTGAAGATGTCGAGCGGGTGCTCTGCCCCTCTTCGATTGGGGAAATCCTGGAAAAACTGCATCGGCTCCGATCCTGGAGGATGCTGACAGGACTGCGGGGGCGTGCCCCCATCGATCCGACTCCCTTTGCTCGGTGCATCGTGAACATTGCTCAACTGCTGGCCGACTTCCCGCAGATTGTCGAAATCGATATCAATCCGGTACGGATTTTTGAGCAAGGGACGCTCCTGGCCCTGGATGCGAGAATACGGATCGAGAGCAGAAGCGGCTGCGGAGTGAAATGACCCTGTAGCCAGTCAATCTGCTGGCGGTACTTCTGCTGCTGGCCCCGACCATGGTGGTAGCCGACGACGGTGGCTAGCTCTCCAGCACCTCCCGAACCTTGGCGGCCAAGCTGTTCGGGGCAAAAGGTTTCTGAATGAAATTGACGCCCTCATCGAGCACCCCCCGGGACGCGATTACATTTTCGGTATAGCCGGACATATAAAGCACCTTGAGCCCGGGGAGATTTTTGACGACCTGCTTGTAGAGCATTTTGCCGTTCATCTCCGGCATCACCACATCGGTGACCAGCAGGTCCAGCGGGCCCGAGTGCGTGCTGAGCATTTCCAGACATTCCGCGCCCCCGCAGGCCTCCAGCACCAGATACCCACGGCGGCTCAAAATATCCACGGTCAGTTGCCGGACCATATCGTTGTCCTCCACCACCATCAACGTTGCCGTGCCCAGCCTGCTATCCGGCAAAACGGCACATTCCTTCACCTTGGATTCCTGGGCCGAGGTCACCGCCGGCAGATAGATCTTAAAGGTAGTCCCCTGTCCCGGCTCACTGTACACCCAGATATTTCCCCCGTGCTGCTTGACGATCCCGTAGGCCATGGCCAACCCCAATCCCGTCCCCTTGCCTTTCTCTTTGGTGGTGAAAAAGGGTGCGAAAATCTGCTCGCGAACGGTAGCGTCCATGCCGAATCCGGTATCTGTGACCGCCATGACCACAAATCGGCCGGCGACCACGCCAACATGGGAGGCGGCATATTCCTCATCCAGGTCCATCACGCCAGTTTCGATGATAATTTTGCCGCCATCGGGCATGGCGTCCTGCGCATTGACCACCAGGTTCATGATGACCTGTTCAATCTGGCCGGCATCGACCCGCACCAACGGCAATGCAGGCGCAGGGGTCACCGCGATCGTGATATCCTCGCGGATGGTACGCCGCAGCAGCTGAACAAAGCCGGCGGCGACCTCGTTGAGATCCACGGTTTCAACCACCAGGGTCTGTTTGCGGCCAAAGGCGAGGAGCTGCCGCACCAGATCCCTGGCGCGCATTCCGGCCTGGATAATGTACTGCACATAGTCGCGACGGGTATCCTGGTCCTCCAGTTCCGACAGCAGCACCTCGCTGTAACCGAGGATGGGACTGAGCATATTGTTGAGATCGTGGGCCACGCCTCCGGCCAGCCGTCCGACCGATTCGAGCTTTTGCGCCTGCATCAGTTGCTCCTGGAGGCGTTCTTGCTGCTCCTCCGCCTGCTTCCGTTCAGTGATGTCGTGGACGATCGAATAGAGCCGAGGCCGCCCTCCGACCTGGATAGGCCCGGCGAAGACCTCGACATCCCGGATCGAACCGTCGGCCCGCCGATGCTTGAACTCGAAGCAATGGCAATGGGCCGCCATAGCTTTTGCCATCGCAACTTGGATCTCTTCGGGCGAGAGGGTGTTGATGTCATTGAGGTGCATGCCGAGCAGTTGTTCCCGGCTCCACCCGTAATACTCGACCGCCGCTGGATTGGCATCGACGATTGAGCCGTCTTCAGCGTCGACCAGCCACATGACCGCGTGGTTGTTCTGAAACAGACTGCGGTACCGGGATTCGCTTTCCAAGAGCGAGGCTTCGGCAATTTTCCTGGCGGTGATGTCGCGGATCACTCCGAAGACCTTTTCCTCCTCCGGGTTGTATTCCGCCTGCGAACGAATATCGAGCACCCTCCCATCGGTCGGCCGCAGGATGCGGAATTCAACATCATAGGATGCTTCGCCCTGCACCAAGGCCTTCAAGGCCCGGTTCAGCTCATGGCGATATTCGGGGAGCGGAATGAACTGGGCCTCCTCAATCGTCCAGGTTTCACCACGCAGTCCGTAAATCTGGCGAGCCGCCGGTGAGGCCCATACCGTCCGGGTCTTAAAGTCGAATTCCCAGCACCCCATATTCGCCATTTCTTCGGCCCGCACCAGCAGATGATTGCTTCGCCACAGGTTGGCCGCCGCTTTACGTTCTTCGCTCTGATCCCGAAAGACCAGCACCACGCCGGTAATCCGGCCTTGGTCGTCAAAGATTGGCGCACCGCTGTCGGCAATGGGAAATTCCGCGCCCTCCGGCGTAATGAGGATGGTGTGGTTGGCCAGACCGACCACGATCCCTTCACGGAGCACCCGACCGACCGGGTTCTCCACCGGCTGCCGGGTTGACTCATTAACAATCACAAACACCTCTTCAATCGTCCGGCCGCGGGCGTCGGCCTCCAACCAGCCGGTAAGGACTTCGGCCACGGGATTGAGCATGGTCACCCGGCCTTCGCTATCGCAGGCAATCACCCCGTCGCCGATGCTCATCAGGGTGGTGCGGTACCGCGCGTCCGCCTGACGGCGTTCGGCTTCGGCCCGGAAGGCAACCTTATAATAACTTTTGGCTTGACGCTGCCAGGCCAGACCCAAAGCGGTGATCACGGCAGCGCCAAGACCGAGAAACAATCCCACAATCAACAGGGAGCGGGCTCTCCATTCGGCCAGGGCCTCGCTGGCGTTGATCTTGGTCACCATGAACCACGGTGTATCGGGGATGCCGCTGAGTACCGAAAGCACCTCAATGCCACGGTAATCGCGACCCTCCACCAAACCTTTCACACCGGTCACCGCCATGACCGCCGGCACCTCCTTTTTAGTCAACGGGATGCGCAGGCGCAACGCGGTCTGCTGCTGATGGCGCAGTTCGTTGAGAAAAAGGACCTCTTCGCCGTCACGACGCACCAGCAAGGTCTCCGCACTCTCGCTCAGTCCCGGCCAACTCTGGATCAGCGGGTACAAAAAATTATCAGGGTCGATCCGTAAGACCACGCCGCCGACAACGCCCTGCCTGCCCTCTGCGAAAATCGGGGCTATCGTGTCCAGGTGCAAATCCGCATCTCCAAGGCGATGCAGATCGGAAAGCATCGGCTGCCGTTGCCGGACCGCGTCAACAAGGGTCGCCACCGCTCCCGCCTCAAGGGATCCGGTTTGGCCGGAAAGACTCAGCCTTATCATTCCTTCGGGATCGACCAGGAGGATATCGGCATACTGATAGTATTTCTGCAGAGAGCGAAACCAAGCCAGTATCTGGGCTGTACCTGCAGGATTGGGGGCGGCCAGCCACTTGGCCACATTGATAGTTGCAAACGGATTTTCAGCGATCACATGGCCGTCGACCAACTGTTCCTGACGCCACTGGACAATCTGTTCAACCTTGAGACGGCTGATATTCTCCAATTGCGTATCGACCTGGTGGCGCAGCAGTTGCTCCTGGGTACGGAAAAACCAAAGCCCCCCGGTCAACAGGAGGAGCAACAACACAGCGGAAGCAACAAGCAACCCACGGGGCACCGTTTTCATCTGTCGAACACTCCCTTAACCTGGTTGATTATTGTTCCGTAATAAAAAAGGCAGGTCGCTCAGAGGCTTGAGGATCAGGCCTGCATGCGGCTCTGGTCAGGCCGGCCACTGTAATTGGTCGACACACCAACAACTTGCCAAAAAAAAATGAGTAAGCTACTGGAGCTCAGAATAACTGTCAAACTTTTTCTCAAGAGGCTTCAGGCTCCTCATCTTCACCCCTTGGCGAAGCGACCGAAGCCTTGCTCCCGGTCCGGTTGCGCCAACCGGTTAAAAGCCTTGCGGGACAAGCACTGTACTGGTCAAAGAACCCGATTTTCGGCTTTTAACCATGGATTTTAACCAAATTACCACAGGAAAAGGTTAAGGCTCGAAGTGGAAAAAAGCTTTTGTGTTTGCACCGCAGTTCGATACAGTATTATGAAAGCAATAGGATTTCATGTCCGCTTGGCGGCAAAGCGTTCCCCGCCGCCTTTTTGCTCAGGCTTATTCTCCCATTCATTTAGAGGATCAAAGGTCCAATGCAGGTTCCGAGGTGGTCAACCATCGTATCAACTTTTGAAAAATGGCCGATTGGGAAAAAATTTTTCTTCGGGAATACCCTTGTTCTTATCCTGCCACTCCTGATTATTTTCGCCTTCCTTCTCTATGCTGGCTTCACCCAGCCAAGCAAGATTGTCCCCCAAAGCCTGGAGGCAGGGCCCCTTGCCGGCCTCTTCTCCCCCCCATTGGCCTTGGTTCTGCTGTTTTCGATCGGTGCCCTGCTGGCGACCTGTGCCGCCTATTTCCTGAACCGACTGCTAACCACGCCCCTCAGGCAGTTTGCCGAACGGTACGAAACTCCGGGAAAAACCAAGGATCTCCACTATACCGGGGGCTGCGAAGCGACCTTTCTGATTGATGCCTTCAATCAGTATGCCCAGCAATTGCGCACCACCAATGAAAAACTCAACGTCGAGGTCCAATTTCGGAAAAGCGCCGAAAATTTTCTCCAGATTTACAAAAAGATCTTCGACAACGCCAATGAAGGGATCGTGATCACCGACGCCACGGCCAAAATCCTGGCGGTCAACAACGCTTTTTCCACCATCACAGGGTACGAACTCGCCGAGGTGATCGGGCAAAACCCCAGGATGCTCCAATCAAAACGCCATAATTCTTTTTTTTATGAGCAGATGTGGCAGAGTCTGACCGAGAAGGGTGCCTGGGAAGGAGAAATCTGGAATAAAAAGAAAGACGGCAGCCTCTTCCCGGAATGGCTGACCATTAACGCCATCCGTAACGAACGCAAAGAAATCGTCTACTTTTTCGCCACGTTTTACGAAATCGGCGAACTGAAAAAACGGGAGAAGCAGATAACTTTCATGGCCTATCATGATATGCTTACCCGACTGCCGAACCGGGCCCATCTGGAGAATAAACTGGCGAAAAGCCTCGCCGCCATGCCTGCTGATGACGGCAAAATCGCGGTTTTCTATATCGATCTGGATAATTTCAAAAACGTTAATGATGTCTTTGGCCATAATCAGGGGGACGACCTGCTCATCCAGGTAACCCAACGGTTTGCTGCGGTTTTAAGTGAGAATGACACCCTGTGCCGCCCCGGTGGAGACGAATTCATTCTCCTTATGGAGCATATCGAAAACGAGTCGATCATTTACCTGATGGCCAATCGGCTGCTGACGGTGCTGAAAAAACCGTTTTTAGTCGATCGCAAAAAAATTTATATCAATGCCAGTATCGGCATATCGATCTATCCGGATGACGGGAAATCCGGACTGGACCTGATCAGGAGTGCCGATATGGCCATGCATAAGGCCAAAGGTGAAGGGAAAAACCGCTATTACCTGTTCACCAAGGGCATGCATGAGCTTGTCTACGAAAAATTCCGAATCGAAACCGGCATTCGTTTGGGACTCCGCCACAAAGAATTTGTGGTCTTTTATCAGCCCAAGGTCAATATCATCACCCGGAAGACCTCGTCGCTGGAAGCGCTCATCCGCTGGAAAAAAGGGGACACGCTCATCCCTCCCGATGCCTTTATCCCGGTCGCGGAGGAGTCGAGCTTAATTGATGATCTATGCTTGTTTGTGATGGAAGAAACCTGTGCCTTCCAATCCGAGATGAAAAAACAGCGGGTGGCCGTGCCCATCAGTGTCAACATCTCGCCCCGTCAATTTCATAACGCCGATTTTGTCGACATTGTCGAAGACCTGCTGGGCCGATACCAGGTCGCCCCCGAATACATGGAGTTCGAAATCACCGAAACCACGGCCATGAAAGACGTTGAGCATACCCTGAAAATTATGCATCGTCTCCGCCAGATGGGCATCCTCTTTTCCATCGACGATTTCGGCACCGGATATTCCTCCTTGGGCTATCTCAACAAGATGCCGGTCAGCACCCTGAAGATCGACAAACAATTTATTGATGATCTTCAAGAAAATGGCGGTATTGTGGCCACCATTATTGCCATCAGCCAACAGATGCATCTTAATGTTGTCGCCGAAGGCGTGGAAACGGAAGAACAACTGCTCAGCCTCGCCGCCATGGGCTGCCAGGAGGCGCAGGGGTATTATTTCTCCCGTCCGCTCCCCGGAGACCGTCTGCTTGAATATCTCCTCGCAGAAGGCACGGTGCTCTGAAGTTGGAGTTGAAGCAACCGAGCCGGCTTTTCCGCGCACTCGGCAACAACCCGCAGCCAAAATGATTAAACCCCGCAAAGGAGTTTTCCTTCATGAAGAAAAAGCCGTCACGGCTGTTCTTTGATCCCAACGATCACAAATTACTCAGCATTGTCAATGACGTTCTCAAAAGGGGCACCCGGCCGCAGACCCTGAGTTCGTTGCTGGCCCCCTATATGCACCCCCATGGCATTAAGGAGATGGCCGCCCCCAGCGGTCTGCGGATCGCCTACGCCATTGTCAGCCTGCTGGGATCCCTGGAAGCCGGCAAGGCCCAGGATCGGATTGTGGCCCTGCGCTCTCTCTGCGAGGAAGTGTTCAGTTCGTCCACCACCTTTTATCATAAGAATACCGCCCGGGTCCTGATGCAGATCATGAAGGAACTGGTCCGCAGCAAAGGTAGTGAACTCAAACAGTTACAATTGGCCCATGATTTTCGCATGGCCTACACCGGCAAACCCCGCATGGTCAGGGCACAGCTCGCCAAATACCATCTCCTCGAAATGCCGGAGGAATGGAATCAGTTCGCCTTTGACGACCATGTCCACGACGCCAATACCAAAGGCCGGAAATCCCCCACCCACCTGCTGATGGATGCCTGGATTAAAGGCATCCGTAAGTTGACCGTGGTCTATTACAACCATGTCGAGCAGGAGGTGGTTGAAGAACTGCTCGAGGCCAGCGCCATTCTCAATATCCATGTCCGCATCGGCATCGAGCTCTCCTCCCGGTTCCGCAACAAGTTCGTCCGCTTTATCTGGGAGTTGGAAGGCTTTTTCGACAATCACAATCTGCTCCAATTTCTCCAGGAACAAACCGTTAAGGACATGATGGCCCAGGGACGAGAGGTTTCCCTGTATCAACAGCGCTACGTCCTCGACGTCCTCGGGGAGTTCAACGCCACTCACCGCCTGCTCCTCGACCGGGAAATTGCCGTGGAAAGTCAGGCTCTCGGCGAAGACGAGTTCCGCCATTTTGTCGGTGCCGGCCAACCATCGCTCCTCCATCTGGCCAAATATATCCAGAACAATTACCATAGCCTGCTGAACGAGCAAGTCCGGCGGATTCGCGAGGAACAACCAGAAGACCGCGCCAAGCTGGAAGAACAACTCCAGGCCTGCTCGAAAAAGATGCAAAACCTTGATCTCGAAACCCTCATCAACCGTTTTCTGCAGCCATGCCGTAATCGCATCCTTCACGATCCAACGGTCCCGCACGATGAGGGCGTGCCGCCGCTGATGAACCTCTCCCCCCCCGAGTTGGTCAGCCGACTGGCATCCATGCACTCCAGCTCTCGTTTCACCCTCAATCTGAGCAATCTATCGATCCAGGACACCCTGGAATTACTCTATCAGTGTGAAGGTCGCATCACCCATATTGAATCCTTCAACCTCAAGGATTCGGCCTATGGCATGACTTCGGTCGCCGCAGTCAAAGGGAGCGGTTTTGCCGGAGAAGCGGTGGATATCACCAGTCCGGCCCGGAATTACCTGCTGATCAACAGTCTGCAAAAAGCCTTGAACGAAGATAATGTCATCACCCTGAAGCGAGCGATTCGCGCCATCATCTGGGATTTCGAGCGCTCCCGCCTGATCGTTGAAAAGAACGTTGAAGACAGCCGGAAAAAAACCGCCGAACCCGAAGCTCTGGCCAGGGTGACGGTCGAGTTGACGGAGATGAACGAACGAAAAGCAGCGCTGCTCGAAATCCTGCTCAATATCGAATCGTTTCATAGCCATTACAATAAACGCTACCTCGGTTCCCGGATCGGTTCCGGTTCCACCGGGCAATCGCAACTCCAGTACGGCATGGGACTGGTGGTGCTGGATACTCTGCCCCCGCGGGCCTACCGGAAGGTTATGCGGGAACACCAAGAGTGCCATCGCAAGCTCATCCCGGTTACGGCACGGATGATCAAACACCAGCACACCAGCGGCCGCAATCCGGTTTCGACTTCCTGGACCAGACGGCTGGCTGATCGTATCCCCGGCTTGCGGCAGAACGGTGCGCATCTCTGGAACGACTGGAGCCTGGACCGATTCGAGATTCATCCCGGAACCGATGGCAATATCGCCACCCTGGGTGGTATCCGCCGAACCCCGCGGATCGATATTCATCCGGCGATAAACAAAGACCAGGAAAAAATCGAACAGCCCTTGCGCTATCTCAACTCCCATCTGCGCAACACCCTCAAGGTAGCGGTCGGTTTTATTCCCGCCTTCCTGACCTTCAGCCTCACCAAGGACTGGTGGGTGCTGGCCTATCTCGGGGCGTTCATCTGGTTCGGGATTACCGGGGTCCGCAATATCATCCAATCCATCCTGGGCGGCGGCGGGCTCAAACGTTCGCCTCTATTGCCCTGGAATTCGCTGGTCAGCTGGAGCCGGATCGCCGATTCCCTCTTTTACACCGGTTTTTCCGTGCCGCTGCTCGACTATCTGGTGAAAACCCTGCTGCTGCAAGAGCAGTTCGGGATCACCACCTCAACCAATCCGGTGTTGCTCTACTCGGTAATGGCCCTGGCCAACGGAATTTACATCTCAACCCACAACATCCTGCGCGGTCTGCCCAAGAGTGCCGCAGTCGGCAATTTTTTCCGCTCGATCCTCTCCATCCCCCTGGCCCTGCTCTTCAACTCCGCCATCGGCAGCGTCCTGCATCTGGCCATGGTTCCCGGGGTCGAAGCAGGCATGCAGAAATGGGCGGCGGTCATCTCCAAGCTGGCTTCGGATTGCGTGGCCGGAGTGATCGAGGGCCTGGCAGACCGGCAAAACAATGTCCGCATCCGTCTGATCGATTACCGGGAGAAGGTCTCCCAACTGTTTGCGGTCTTTGCCCGCTTCGACGTGCTGTTTCCGGAAGAGGATGTCCTGGAACTGCTGCAAAAACCCAAGACCTTGATCGCCGCCATCCATCAGGATGCGCGGGATCTGGAGAAGGTGTTCATCGTCAACGCCTTGGATCTCATGTATATCTGGATGTATCAGCCCAGGGCCAGGAAGGCCTTACAACAGACCGTGGCGGCGATGTCCACCGAGGAGTGGCTGATTTTTTACCGCTCGCAACTGGTGCTCAAGCGGCACCGGGAGATCAGCCAGGTCTTTGTCGATGGAATAGTCGGTAAAAACTTTTCCAAGGCCCTTTCTTTCTATCTCGACCGGGCCGATGCCTACCTCCAGGACATGGTGCAGATCGGTATGGTGCGGGAGAAAATCCTAAAAAAACAGCGTCGTCCCCTTACGGCCTGACGACCCAAGGTGTCACCTTCCCCTGTTCTGAAAAACGTCTTCCCTACCCTTTGGGGCGCACTCCAAAAAAAAGGGCGACCCGCAATGGGTCGCCCTTGGTGCTACTGATTCCTTTACGCGTTGATCAATATTTGCTCAGATAATTATCGAGCTCCCAATCGGTGACCGCGGTCCGGAAGGAATCCCATTCCTTCTCCTTACCTTCGATATATTTGCCGACGATGTGGGGACCAAGGGCTTCCATGGCAATCGGATTGGCCTTGAATTCCTGGATGGCTTCCATGAGATTTGCCGGCAGACTGGCGATTCCGGCCTCCACTTTCTCGGCGGCGGTCATTTCGAAAATATCGACATTGACCGATGCCGGCACTTCCAGGTTGTTCTTGACGCCGTCCAGACCTGAGTTCAGCATCATGGCAAAGGCCAGATACGGATTACAGGTGGGATCCGGGCAGCGCACCTCGGTACGGGTTCCCATGCCGCGGGACGCCGGGATACGAATGAGGGCGGAGCGGTTGGAAGCAGACCAGGCAATATAAACCGGGGCCTCATAACCGGCCACCAGCCGTTTATAGGAATTGACCAACGGATTGGTGACGGCGCAGAATCCCCGAGCATTTTTCATAATGCCGGCAATGTATTTATAGGCAATCTCGCTTAACTGCAGCGGACCCTTTTCATCAAAAAAGGCGTTCGTGCCATCGAGTTTGAACAGCGACTGATTGGTGTGCATGCCGGAACCGTTGATCCCGAAAACCGGTTTGGGCATGAAGGTGGCGTGCAAGCCGAATTCAGCCGCGATCGAACGGACAACCCACTTGAAGGTGACGGTGTTGTCGGCAGCGGTGAGGGCATCGGCATATTTGAAGTTGATCTCGTGCTGGCCTTCGGCAACTTCATGATGGGAGGCCTCAATCTCAAAGCCCATGGCCTCGAGAGTGTGGATGATTTCGCGACGGCAATCGATGCCGGCATCGTCGGGTTCCACATCGAAATAGCCGGTGACATCGTCGGTGATGGTGGTGGGCATGCCGTCTTCATCCCGTCTAAACAGGAAAAATTCAGCTTCAGTCCCGACATTCATGGTGTACCCGAGTTTTTTGGCATCCGCCAACACTCGTTTGAGGTTGTTCCGGGGGCAACCGACAAAAGCGGTGCCATCCGGTTTGTAGACATCGCAGATAATACGGGCCGCATTACAGCCATTTTTTTCACGCCAGGGCAAGACCACAAAAGTATCGTAATCCGGCTTGAGGTACATGTCGGACTCATTGATCCGAACGAAGCCCTCGATGGAGGAACCGTCAAACATCATCTGCCCGTCCAGCGCCTTTTCGATCTGGCTTTTGGGAATGGCAATATTTTTCATAAAACCGAAAATATCAACAAACTGCAGGCGGAAGAAATTCACATTCTTCTCTTTGATAATTTTCATTATTTCGTCACGTGTCATAACTCATCTCCTTAACTTTTGTGGATTCTGATTACCAACGAACTTCAGCCAGGGTCAGCAGGTGCTGGGGGATCGGCTGCGTTGTAGTGCTGCATAGTGGCCAGCCGGTCAACCATGGCATCCAACTGAAACCGGCAATTGAAACGATAACAAAATTCGCCAAGATATCGGGACAGACGCCTTGCGCTAACGGTATGACAGGTGGAACACACACCATTCTTCACCTTGCCAATTCCCGTATTGCGCCAAGGGTTGTCGTCTTTCGCCTGGGAGAACAGATTCATGCCCAGGAACTGAGCTTCAGCGGCAGTTTGGTGCTGGCGCAGATGGTTCATCTGGATCACCGAACCCCGAAAACGGCGAACACGACACTGGACCTGATTCGTGTATAATCCTGAACATGGAAAAGATCAATAAACGAACACTTAATCAGCAGACACCATACGAGAGCTGCGCAAGCTGGCCGAGTACCAATATGGGTTTGGGGAGTGGCGCACGGGTTTCCCCCTGGCGCTCGAGCGAGACGGGATGAAGCCGGCAGATTCGGCGGCATTGGCATCCGTCGAGCTTTGGCTGACGAGGGATGGATGACTGCGGCTTACGTCCTGCGGGAAAAAAAGGCCGCTCCCCTGCCGGGAGCGACCTTGAACGCCTTGGCGATAAAACCGAAATCAGCGGATAAACAGCATCTCCTGGTAGGAGGGCAGCGGCCACAGATCGTCAGCCACCACGGACTCCAGGCCATCGGCGTAGCCGCGAACCGCCAGCATGGCAGGAAGCACCTTCTTGCACATGTACGTGGCGTGGGCCAGGGTGTCGCCGCCTTCGTGGGCCAGAAGTTTCTCCAGCTTATCCACCTCGCCTTGCATATCGCGTAGCTTGGCGGTGACGTCCTCAAGGGTGTCCATCTTGATGTCGTGGCCGATGGTCTTGAGGCTGGCGCAGGTTGCGGCGAGCTGACCCTGGTAGCGCATGGCGGCCGGGAAGATCACGGTGCGGGCCATGCGGATCACCAGGTTGGCCTCGGTGGTGACGGTCTTGACGTACTGCTCCAGGTAGATCTCCTGGCGGCTCTTCAATTCGGCCTCGGAGAGGACGCCGTACTTGGTGAAGAGGGCCACCACCTCCTTGCTGGTGAGCACCGGCAGGGCCTCGGGGGTGGTCTTCAGGTTAGGCAGCCCGCGTTTGGCCGCTTCCTTGTGCCAGGCGTCGGAATAGCCGTCGCCGTTGAAGATTACGGCGTCGTGCTCCTTCATGATCTTCTGGAGCAGCTTCTGCACGCCCTCGTTGAACTGGGTTTTGTTCACTTTGCCCAACTTCTCCAGTTCGGTTGCCACGTAATCGAGGGATTCCGCCATCATCGTGTTCAGGGCCACTTGGGCGCCGGCGATGGAATGGGAAGAACCCACGGCGCGGAACTCGAAGCGGTTGCCGGTGAAGGCAAACGGGCTGGTGCGGTTGCGGTCGCCCGGATCCATGGGCAGCGGCGGCAGGGTGTCGACGCCGATGTTCATGATGCCCTTGGTCTTGGATCCCTTGACCTCGCCCTTTTTGATCTGCTCGAACACGTCGGTGAGCTGCTCGCCCAAGTAGGCGCTCATGATGGCCGGCGGGGCCTCATTGGCGCCCAGGCGATGATCGTTGGAGGCGGAAGCCACGGTGGCGCGCAGCAGGGCGCCGTGCTTGTGCAGGGCGCGGAGGGCGGCGGCACAAAACACCAGAAACTGGGCGTTGGAGTGGGGGGTGTCACCCGGATCGAAAAGGCAGCCCAGCTCCGCGTTGCCCAGGGAGTAGTTGAGGTGCTTGCCCGAGCCGTTGATGCCGGCAAACGGCTTCTCGTGCAGCAGGCAGATCATACCGTAGCGCTTGGCCACGGAGCGCAGGGTAGTCATGACCAACTGGTTGTGGTCGGTGGCCAAGTTGCCGGATTCGTAGATGGGAGCAATTTCGAACTGGGCGGGGGCCACTTCGTTGTGGCGGGTCTTGACCGGCACGCCCAGCTTGAAGAGCTCACGCTCGACTTCCATCATGAAAGAGAGCACGCGGCGGTTGATCACGCCAAAGTACTGATCCTCGAACTCCTGGCCCTTGGCAGAAGGGGCGCCAAAGAGGGTCCGGCCGGCGATGAGCAGGTCGGGACGGGAGAACACAAAGTTGCGATCGACCAGGAAGTATTCCTGCTCAGGGCCGGCGTAGGAGCCCACGGGCAGCTTGGTGGTGACGCCGAACTGACTCAGCACGCGCTTGGCCTGCTTGTTCAGGGCCTGGAGGGAGCGCAGCAGCGGCGTCTTCTTATCGAGAGCCTCTCCGGTCCAGGAGACAAAGGCAGTGGGGATGCAGAGGAAGGTACCGTTGGGGTTCTCGAGGAGATAGGCCGGGCTGGTGACGTCCCAAGCGGTATAGCCACGGGCTTCGAAGGTGACCCGCAGTCCGCCGGAGGGGAAACTGGAGGCATCGGGCTCGCCCTGGATGAGCATCTTGCCGGAGAACTCGGCCATGGCGCCCCCGTCGCCGTCGGGAACCAGGAAGGCGTCGTGCTTTTCGGCGGTGAGGCCGGTCAGGGGGTAGAAAACATGGGTGAAGTGGGTCGCGCCCTTCTCGATCGCCCAGTCCTTCATGGCGTTGGCGACCACGTCGGCAACGGAGGCGTCAAGTTTCTCGCCAAAGTCGATGGTTTTCTTCAACGACTTGTAAACATGCTTGGGCAGCCGTTCCTTCATGACCTTGTCACTGAAGACGTTGGATCCAAAGATGTCGGTGGGTTTTGTTTCGCTGAAATTCAGGGGGGCATGGGAGGGTTGGTAGTTGATGATTGCTGAAATGGCGTTCAGACGGGCCTGGATTCCACTCATAGTGCACGCTCCATAAAGGGTTGAAAATGATGAGTACTACAGCTCAGAAATTAGTTTGTGGATTGATGAAAAAAACCGGCCTTGCCGGATACTTTTGGACCTACGGAAGGCGAGGCAAAGCGGCGGATTCGAGTTCCACCTCCTCCGCACTGATGATCCGCATCAGGGTCATGTGCACCTTCTCCACCGCAGATGGCTCGGTCAGCTTGTCGCCGGATTGGGTCCGGACATAAAAAATGTCAATCAGTTGTTCCACCTCTGTGGCGATGCGGGCCCGATGAATGGTCAAGCCGAAATCGGCCAAGGTTTGCGTCAACTGGTACAACGTCCCCCGGCTGTCACCGCCATACACCTCGACCAGGGTGTAGTGCTGCGAGGTCTGATTGTCGATGATGACCTTGCGCTCCAACTGCTGCACCTGCCGGGTCGGGCCGTGGGTCTGCGGCTGCAGCTTCTGATAAAGTTGGTAGCCGACATCGAGGCGATAATTGATCGCCAGATTCAAATCCCGCTCCATGGCATGCCAATCCATTTCTGCAAAGGTCCGCGCCGTTGCCGGGACGACCTCAAGGACATCGACCACGGTACCGTCGGGCCAGGTGAAAATCTGCGCCGAACGCACCTTCAGGTTATACAGGGCCAGAACCCCGCAGAATTTAGCCAGCAAGCCCACCTTGTCGGGACCCATGATCAACAGCGACCAGCTGTGCTCCCCCGATTCCGGAAAAAGCAGGACCTGCTGCCGGAGGCGGGCGGCCTGCTCCCGATGGATCTGGAGATGCCGCATGACGACCTCCAGGCTGAAACTCATCAGATAATCGGCCGGCAGCGTGGCAATATCAATCCGGGCCGGCTGTCCGTCGAGCTTCGTCAGAATCTGCTCTCGCAGCCAGCTCACCCCCTGCTCTTCATCCTCCAGCCCGCCGGTGTCGAGATGACAATCGGCCCCAAGGCAGGCTTTTATGCTCAGATACAGCTCGGAGAGCAGGCTCGATTTCCAGTCCGACCAAGCCGAAGGCCCGGTTGCTTTGGAATCGGCAATAGTCAGCAGGTAGAGCATGGTCAGGCGTTGGCTATTCCCGATCAGTTCCGCTGCCTGACGGATAAACTCGCGATCGCTGAAATCGCGGCGCATCGCATTTTCCGGCAGAAACAGGTGATAGCGAATGAGAAACGCCAACGTCTCGCAGGCGCTCTCCGACAACCGCAACCGGCGCCCGATGTCGACCACCATTTCCGCCCCCAGAGCCGAGTGGTCGGCCTGCTTGCCTTTCCCGATATCGTGCAGCAGGGCCGCCAGATAGAGGATTTCGATCGCTTCGATCTCGGCGAACAGATCCACCATGCTCTTTTTCAGCAGGTTCAGCTCGGTCACGGTCTGCAACTGGTGCCGATCGACGGTGTACAGATGGTAAAGATCATGCTGGGCCAACGATTCCACCCCGGCAAATTCCGGAATGTAGCGCGTCAGCAGCCCGGTGGACAGCATGGTTTCCAGAACCGGAAAGATGTGGTCGGTCTGAGTCAACAGTTCAAGAAAAATCCGAGCCGCACGCTTAGAGGACCGCAAGTGGTCATCCACCAGATCCAGATTGCTGGTCACGATCTGGCGGGTGCGGTGATGCAGTTGCAGCCCCACCCGCCCGGACTGCAGGAAAAGCCGCAGGAGCAGATAGGGCCGCTCCGCCAGATCATCCACCGAGGTCAGCCGCACCGTGCCGCCGCGAATAACGATGGAGCGTTCGAGTTGCTGCTCCACCGTCGAACCGGTGGTGATCCCCAGCACCTCCTGCACATGTTCAAAGAACAGATCTGTCACCACAGAAACGGTCTGCAGATGGCTGTACACATCCCGCATAAAGTGTTCGACCCCGAGCATCCCGCCCTCGTCCCGGTAATCAAAGGCCTCGGCCATTCCTTCCTGAAACTCAAAAATCAGATGATCATTTTTACGGCGGCAGAGCAGGTGCAGGCGATTTCTGATCTTGGCCAGCATGGACCAGGAATTCTCAAAGGCCTGGCGATTGGCCGCTTCCAGCATCCCGGAGGATTGGATGGCATCGAGGTCCTGCAGCCCGAAGACGCCTTTGGCCACCCAAAGCATGGCCTGAATGTCGCGCAGCCCGCCCTTGCCTTCCTTGATATGGGGTTCAAGCAGGTAGGTGTGACTGCCGAACTTCCGCCAGCGTTCCAGTTTGAAGGCTTCCATGGTCCGGGCAAATTCATGCCGGCGCCCTTCAAAGACCTTCTTGGTGTAGCGTTCCCGCAACTCGTCGAACAGGGCCTGGGATCCGGCAAGCAACCGGGCATCGAGCAAGGCCACCTGGAAATGAAAATCATCCAGGGCAAACTGCACGGCATCCTTGACCCCGCGCACACTGTGTCCGACCTCAAAGCCCTCGTCCCACAACGGGTAGAACAGACCTTCCGCTACGGCCTGCATCGATTTTTTCGACCACCAGTCATGCAGAAGCAGCAGATCGATATCCGAATAAGGGTACATTTCGCGGCGGCCGTATCCGCCCAAGGCAATAACTGCTATGGCTCCGCGGGCGTTCTGCACCGCCGGTGTCGTCTTAAACTGGTGAATAATAAAATCGTCCACCAGAGTGGCACTTCGATGCAGAATTTCCTGACCGCTGAGTCCTTGCCGCCCCGCCTCAGCCAAGGCTTCCTGCTGCAGACGCAGGGTTGAGGCCATTACACCGCCTCGCTCCCGGTCTCCCCGGTTCGCACCCGGATAACTCGCTCCACCGGCAACACGAATATTTTACCGTCACCGATCTTGCCGGTTCGAGCCATCTTGACGATCGTATCGATCACCTGATCGACCTGTTCATCCTCGACGATGATCTCTAATTTTATTTTAGGGATAAAATCGACCACATACTCGGCACCGCGATAAATTTCGGTGTGCCCTTTCTGCCGTCCGTATCCCTTGACTTCACTCATGGTCATCCCTTTGATGCCGATCCCGTTCAAGGCGTCCTTGACCTCATCGAGCTTAAAGGGTTTGATGATTGCCTCAATTTTTTTCATAATGGTATCCTCAGTAACGTACCGTTTGATTCAGGTCGATCACGCCCGCTGCGGCTGGCTTTGCAGGTAATCAAGACAGACGGATCGAAAACCTTTGGAAATTAATTGTAGGCGGTTTCCGAATGCTCCGTATAATCGAGACCCTGATGCTCGGCCTCTTCGCTGATTCTCAGTCCCATAATCTTATCCGTGACCTTGAGAATAATCCAGCTGACCACAAAGGCATAGAGGCAGACTACTCCGACCCCGAGCATCTGTGGCCACAACTGGGCGCTGCTCCCGGCCAGCAACCCGTCGACTCCGGCGGGGTTGACCGCTTTGGAGGCGAACACCGCCAGAAGAATGGTTCCGGTCACGCCACCCACACCGTGGATGCCGACCACATCGAGACTGTCATCGAACTTGAATCTGCTTTTCAAATTGACTGCGATATAACAGACAACACCTGCGATAAACCCTATAACAATCGCCCCATTCGGTCCAACAAAACCTGCCGCCGGGGTGATGGTCGCCAGTCCCGCGATAGCGCCGGAGGCAGCACCTAAGGTTGTGGGCTTGCCCAGTTTAATCCATTCCATCAAGGTCCACATCGCCATCCCGGACATCCCGGCCAGATGGGTGGCGACAAAGGCGGTCGCCGCCACTTCGTTGGCTGCCAGCGCACTGCCGCCGTTAAAACCGAACCATCCAAACCAGAGGAGGCCCGTGCCCAGCATGGTCATCGGCAGATTATGCGGCATGAAATTAGTCTGCCCATGACCTTTGCGCGGTCCGATAACCAGCACCGCCGCCAGGGCCGCAGCCCCGCAGGTGGCATGCACCACCAAGCCACCGGCAAAATCAAGCACGCCGAGTTTTGCCAACCACCCGCCGCTCCCCCAGATCCAATGGCAGACCGGATTATAAACCAAAAGAGCCCAGAGCAGGCTGAACATCACAAAGGCGGGAAAACGCACCCGTTCAGCAAAGGCCCCGGCAATCAGGGCCGGAGTAATCACCGCAAACATGCACTGGTAAATCATAAACACCGATTGCGGAATGGTGGTGGCATAGATAGCGCTGGGCGCATTGGTCACTCCTCGCAAACCCGCCCAGGAAAGGTCGCCGATAATACCCGAAATATCGGGACCAAAGGACATGGTATAGCCGACATAAACCCATTCAAGCGATACCAGCGAGATCAGGACGAAACTCTGCATGATAGTGCCCAACACATTCTTGCTCCGCACCATCCCGGCATAGAACAGGGCCAACCCGGGCGTCATCAGCAAGACCAGACCGGCTGCCGCTAAGATAAACGCAGTGTCTGCGCCGTTGATCATTGCCTGCTCCTTATTTACATTATTGAAAGTTACATTATTGAAAGTTTTTTTTGATCCACACGCGACCCATTCCCGACGGCCCCGGATCCGGTCAACACTTTCTCCACGGTCAACCCGCTCGTCGGTACAGAACTCCGGATAGTTACAGGGGATGAGCGTAGCAAACCATCGCCATTGCGACAGACCGTCCATCGCCAGATAAATGCACCCCAGAAAAAACAGTCCGCAACAGGTACCGCGACAACCCCCCGCAGCCCAAGTCCTCTTATCAATTCAAAATAAGTGCCAGTAGACAAACAAACGACTAACTAATCAATATTATACATATAAAATCGTGAATTTCCGGCAAGTATCTTTAGAAAAAATTTACACATTTGTCACATTTATTCACGGAATGAACAAAAATGTCTATCAGCCCTTTAGCCGTCTCGGGTGATTTGACAAAAGGCCTGAGGAACTGTACACTTTTTTCTAATAAGAAATCAGCATGCGGAATGGCCCCCCGGGCTTCCGTAGGCATAGAAAAATCACGATACGGCACGGCAGCCCGGCAACCAACGAAACCACTAAGTATCAACAGTTGTAGAGCAGGACCGGAAACTCGCCGTAATAAACCCGTCAATTTCCCCGCACAGGCTCCCTATGACCAGCGAACGCAGACACTACATCAGACCTGAATCTTTGAATTTACTCGACTATCTGGTGGTTGACGAACAGGGACGACAAGGAAATTACTCCATGGCCAGGACCCTGAACGTCAGTAAGGGCGGGATTCTAATGGAAACGCATATCCAACTGCCCCAAGGTCAGCAGGTGATGATTACCTTGGGGCTGGAAGATCAGTTGATTGATGTAATGGGGAGGATCGTCTACACGACCAGTTCTTCCGGCCGTTACCAGAACGGGATTGAATTCTTCCATGTCTCCGACAGCGACAAACGCATCCTCGACAATTATGTGGCAGCTTTTCATACCCATTATGCCGAAGAGACCGACCAGCACCCCATGCCGGCTATTGAGCACTGACCATGTCTGGAAAGATCATCTTTTAATTCCGATAATTTACTCTATTAACCGTCCGTATTCGTCGTCGAATCGGACAATATCGTCCTCGCCCAGATAACTGCCGATCTGCACCTCAATGAGTTCCAGCGGAATCACGCCGGGATTCTCCAAACGATGCACTGTGCCGCACGGAATATAAGCGGCTTCATCTTCTTTAAGCAGGATGGACTGTTCGCCGTTCTGGACCCTGGCCGTACCCGAAACCACCACCCAATGCTCGTGACGATGGTGGTGCATCTGCAAGGAAAGCCGGGCCCCCGGCTTGACCGTAATCCGTTTGATCTGAAAACGATCCTGCATTTCCAGGGTGGTATAACTGCCCCAAGGGCGATATACGGTCCGATGGACATGAAACTCGGGCCGCTTTTCTTGCTTGAGCCTGGCAACAATGGCTTTGACATCCTGCGCCCGATCCATCGGCGCCACCAGCACCGCATCGGCGGTTTCGACTACCAGGGTGTCCTGAAGACCGATGGCGGCGACCAGGGTATGCTCGGAGCGGATCAGCGAGTTGTGCACATCCTCAAGGATCACATCGCCGGAGACCGCGTTGCCGCTGCTATCCTTCTCAGCAACCTCCCAGAGCGCCCGCCATGAGCCGATATCGCTCCAGCCAATATCGGCTTCGACCACCGCAGCCTTGCCAGTTTTTTCCATCAAGGCATAATCGATCGAATCCGCTGGACAGGCGGCCATGGCCTCACGATCAAACCGAAAAAACAGCCCGTCGGGTTTTCCTTTGCGGGCCGCTTCGGTCATGTGCGCGACCACTTCAGGGGCAAAGCGTTCCATTTCGGCCAGCAGGGTTTCGGCGGTAAAAGCGAACATGCCGCTGTTCCACAGATACTTGCCGCTGGCCAGATACTGCTCCGCAGTCGCCAGATCCGGTTTCTCCACAAAACTTTCCACCAGATTGCCCACGCCGCGGGCAATGTAGCCGTATCCGGTTTCCGGATGATCGGGCACGATCCCAAAAGTGACAATGCGTCCCTGCTGGGCCAGAACTACCGCCTCACGAACCGCTTGCGCAAACGATTCAGGCTTAAGGACCAGATGATCGGCCGGGAGCACCAGCAGCACATCTCCGCCCCGGCCCTGATTGACCACATAGGCCGCTGCCCCGCAAATAGCCGGGGCCGTATTTTTACCAAAGGGTTCAAGCAGGATGCGGAAATCGGCCAGAAGATGGAGATCCTCGATCTGATTTTTGGTCAGGAAGCGGTGCTCTTCGCCGACCACGACCATGGGGGCAACGGCCCCCTCAAGGGCAGTTACCCGCTGCACGGTGGTCTGGAGCAAGGAGCGTTCGCCGGTCAGGCGGATCACCTGCTTGGGGTAGAGCTCACGGGAAAGCGGCCAGAGCCGAGAGCCGGTACCGCCGGCCAGGATAACAGGTTGCAATGCCACTCAATCACCTCATCTTTTATGGTTATTTCGAAAAAATACCGGTCGCTTCCAGATTCACGATCGGATCAACTGCAGCAGTTCGTTGGTCTTGCGTTGCAGGAGTTCCGCATCTCCTCTGGTCTCGACATTGAGCCGCAGAACGGGCTCGGTATTGGAACTCCGCAGGTTGAAGCGCCAGTCCGGATATTCGATGGAAATGCCGTCGGTGGTATCTTTGACGCCGTCGGCATAGCGCTGCTCAATACGGGCGATGACCGCATCGGGATCGCCCACCTTGGAATTGATCTCGCCGCTCACCGGGTAGGCGGCCATCCGCTCGTCGCAAAGTTCGGAAAGCTTTTTGCCGGAACGATGCATCAGCGTGCACACCAGCAGCCAGGGCAGCATGCCCGAATCGCAATAGCCGAACGCCCGGAAATAATGATGGGCCGACATCTCGCCGCCGTAGACTGCGTCCAGAGCCCGCATGCGTTCCTTGATAAAGGCATGCCCCGTGCGGGTCATGACCGGACGCCCCCCGGCAGCCTCCACCAACTCCCGGGTGCTCCAGGTCAGGCGGGGATCGTGGAGGATGGTTGCCCCCGGATGCAGCTGGAGCATCGCCACCGCCAGCAGGCCGACGATGTAATACCCTTCGATAAACCGGCCGTTTTCGTCATAGAGAAAGCAACGGTCAAAATCTCCATCCCAGGCAATGCCGAGGTCGGCCTGATGCTCCCGAACAGCTCGGGCGGTAGCTTCACGCTTTTCCGGCAACAGGGGATTGGGCACTCCATTGGGGAACCGGCCGTCGGGTTCATGATGCATGCGGATAAACTCAAACGGCAGATGGGGCGCCAGCAGATCGATGATCGGCCCGGCACAACCATTGCCGCTGTTGACCACCAGCCGCAAGGGCCGCATGCCTTTGCAATCAACGGTGGCGAGCAGATGGCCGATATAGGCGGTCTTATCTGTCCCCGAGGTGCATAGCCCCACCTTCACCGGTTTTTGAGCGCACAAGCTTTGATACCAGCGGTCATCTGCGGCCATGGCTGCAATCTCGTGCAGACCGGAGTCGCCAGAAACCGGGCGGGCGTCACGCTGGACGATCTTCATCCCGTTATAGGCGGCGGGATTATGACTGGCGGTGATCATAATGCCGCCCTCGACCCCGGCGCTCACTCCGCTGAAAACGGCATAATAAACTTCCTCCGTGCCGCAAAGCCCGATATCAACCACATCGATCCCCTGGGCGAGCAGCCCGGTAATGATCGCCTCGGCAATCTCCGGGCTGGTCAGCCGCATGTCACGACCAACCACCATTTTCCGCACCTGGCAGTGGTGGGCAAAGGCCAAGGCGATCCGCGTGGCGATCTCCGAGTCGAAATCATCCGGGACCTTGCCACGGACATCATAGGCAGTAAAACAACGCAACGAAGGTTTCATAGGCAATGCACACCCAAACCGTATTTGAAAGAAAAGGGAAAATAAAGTATATACACGACGCAAGCTGTAGCCGGTCAGGCAAAAAAGGTCAAAATGAAAAAACCAAAACGGACCGCTGCCGGTAGCATTCAATCCATCACAGCCTCACAACACCTGAAGAGTCACACCGGCTTCCGCGGGTCGATTTTCTTCGGCTCAGGCTTTCCCGGCAGTTGGTTGGGGAGGATGGCGGGCTCCTTCTGCAGGAAATACTTGCGCAAGCGGGGATCGTCGATGAACGACTGCAGTAACGCCGCCCCCTGTTTCAAATACGGGCTGGTGTAGGATTTTCGCAATAAATCGTTGGTGGTCGACAAACTGGAAGCCACCACCATGTAGAGCAGCGAGGCCACCACTGCAGCTTTGGCGGCGCCAAGAACCAGCCCGGAACTTCGGTCCAACCAGCCGAGCAGGGTAATCTGCATGATGCGATACAGCACCTTGCCAATCAGTGTGAACACCAGCGCCGCCACCAGAAAGATGAGGGCAAAGCTGACCAGAAAGGTCAGCTTCGGGTTGTCAACAAACCGTTCGGTAACAGGCAGGATTCGGGCTGCATACTGGCCGGCCAGATAATAGCTCCCCACCAGCGCAAAAAAAGCGGCCAATTGGCGTATGAACCCTATCCATACCCCCCTGACCAGGAAGAACAAAAAAATAAATGCAACCACCAGGTCAAAATAGGTCAAATCATTAAATGTCGGCATACATGCTCGTGGAAAATAGTGTCTCTGTCGAAATTGATTGTTGCAGGGTCAAACCGTTTCGGCGGCTCGGCACCCTTACCACCCCTTTTGTCGGTGCGCTCCGGCATTGAGCCGGCGCTCCTCCCCGCTGCGGTTATGAACTCGACGATTATACCGGATCAATTGGATATGACAAGGATTTGCCCTGATCCGATCCCTAAAAGAGCCAGGGACCTTTTTGCCGATATGGAGGCGCTCACCGCCCGATTTTCCGCTCTGGCAGCTGGGATAGGCTGCCTCAGCATCATTGATCTGGCCCGGCTGAAGCCGCTCATGGACCAGGACGAGGAATTCCGTTTCCTGGTCTCCCTGCTCTCTTCCGCTGAGGAGCGGCTCTTGGCCGGGTTCACCTATCCCAAACGAAGACGGGAGTGGCTGGGCGGCAGACTTGCGGCAAAGCGCGGCCTCAGCAGGACGCAGGCGACCGAACCGGCGGCCGCATGCTGGTACCGTGACTACTCGCTTCTGCCCGATGCAAGCGGCCGCCCGAGCCTCCACGACTACCCGGCCCAAGAACCAATTCCCGCGATTTCCATCAGCCACAGCCGGGAATATGCCACCGCGCTGGTGGTCGCAACCGGACCTTGCGGCATCGATATTCAACAAAAAAGCGCCCAACTGGTCACCGTGCAGGAACGTTTTGCCACAGAAGAGGAATTGACCTTACTGGACCGGGTAGACGACCTCCGCACCCGCCTTGGTATCCTCTGGACCGCGAAGGAAGCAGTCAAAAAGTGCCTGCTCGCTGACCAACCCACCTTTTTTGGCAGGATCAGCCTGACGGAGGTCGCCTACCAGTCGGAGGGAGCGATCTGGAAGGTCGGCTGCCGGGTGACGGGCCGGGACGGGTGCACCGCCACGGTCCGCATCGCCGAATTCGACGACTACCTCATCGCCTGCACCGCAGGAGAGCCTTATGCCTGAACTACCGGAAGTGGAAGTAACCCGAAGAGGCCTGCTGGCACCGTTGACCGGCAGGACGATTCACCAGATAACCTGGAGCGTCCACCGGTTGCGCACCGAGATCCCCCACCGGTTGCTGGAGGAACAAATTGCCCGACAGCAAATCCGAACCATTGACCGACGAGCCAAGTATTTGTTGCTGCGGATGGCGAGCGACGCGACTCTGGTGATCCATCTGGGCATGACCGGCAAACTCGGCCTGATGCCGCAGGAAACAGGCCGACACAAACACGATCACCTCTTGCTGCTGTTGGATAATGGCCTGGAACTGCGTTTCAACGACAGCCGCAGGTTCGGCACCATCGCGGTCTGGCCGGCGGAACACGTCATCGCCTGCGAACAGGCGTTCTCCGAAAAGGAAGGATTGGAGCCGTTCGGCGACGAGTTCACCCCGGAAAACCTGCTACGGCTTGCCCGAAACCGGCAGGCGCCGGTGAAGTCCCTGCTCATGAACGCCCGTCTGATCGCCGGAATCGGCAATATCTATGCCAACGAATTGCTGTTCGCCGCCCGCATCCATCCCCTGACCCCCGCCGGCCAACTCTCGGCTCTCCAGTGGCAACGGATCATCGCCGAAGCCCGTCAGGTCTTACAGACGGCCATTGAGGCCGGCGGCTCCACCATCTCCGATTTTCTCGGAGCCAGCGGCCACCCCGGTTATTTTCAACTGCAGTTCAAGGTCTATGGCCGCAAAGACCTGCCCTGCCTCATGTGCGGCCACCATCTGGTCAAAACAACCCTCGCGGGTCGTGCCACCTATTATTGCCCGTCCTGCCAACCGGCCCCTCGCACGTAAGCCTCAAATTCCCCTACAGACCACCGCTTACCCTTGTCGCAAAAGAGAAACAGCAAGAACCCCTGATTTGACGCTCAAACCAGAAGTCCTCAGTTTTCACTGTCCCCTAAAAGCGACAGCAAACCGGCACGATCAATCCTTATACAACGCAGGCACAATATGGTGGCGATTGAGCAGCTTATAAAAATCGGTTCGATTGCGCTCGGCCAGACGGGCAGCCTGGGAGACGTTGCCCTGGGTCGTCTGCAAGAGCTGAATGAGATACTGCTGTTCAAACTGGCGCTTTGCCTCGGCCAGCGGCAGAATTTTTTTCTGGTGTTGCTTTATGGCGTCATACAGCAGGTCTTCGGAGATCAAGGACGAGGTGGTAAGCGCCACCGCGTTTTCCACCACGTTGTAGAGTTGCCTGATATTTCCCGGCCACGGGGCCTCCACCAGAACTTTCATGGCCTCCGGGGTGAATCGTTTGCCCTGCCCGTCCTTTTTTTCGGTGAGGATAGTGACAAAGTGCTCGGCCAACAGCGGGATATCCTCTTTCCGTCGATGCAAAGGCGGCAATTCCAGGCTGACCACGTTCAACCGGTAAAAAAGATCCTCGCGAAAGCTGTTTTCGCGGATCGCCTCCTCCAGGTTTTTATGGGTTGCGGAAATAATCCGCACGTTCACCGTGACCGATTGGGAACTCCCCACCGGCCGAATCTGCCGATCCTGGAGGACTCGCAGCAGCTTGACCTGAATATGGAGCGGCATGTCGCCGATTTCATCGAGAAAAAGGGTGCCATTATGGGCGGATTGAAACAGGCCGGCATAGCTCTTGACCGCCCCGGTGAACGACCCCTTGACATGCCCGAACAGTTCCGACTCCAGCAGGGTTTCGGGAATGGCGGTGCAGTTGACCGGAATAAACGGCCCCTTCCTGAAATTGCTGGCTTTGTGTAAAGCGATGGCCAGCAGTTCCTTGCCGGTACCGCTCTCCCCACGGATCAGGATGGTGGAATCGGTTTCAGCGACCAGTTTGGCCCGGGAAAGCAGTTCCTCCATCACCGCACTTTGACAGATGATATCTTGCCGCCACTCTTCCCGATCCTGCCCGGCGTCGCTGCTGCCGCCGCCGGTCATCTCGATCGCTTTATCGACCTCCTCCAGGAGGGCCGCCCCTTCGATCGGTTTAGTCAAAAACGAAAATACCCCCTGCCGGGTGGCCTCGACCGCTTCGGGAATCGAACCATGGGCGGTAATGATGATAACCGGAACCGACTTGTTGAGATTGCGAATCGCCTCAAACAGGGCCAAGCCGTCGATCCCGGGCATACGCAGGTCGGTCAGCACAACATCGGGCTTAAAAGCTGAAAAGGTGGCCAGGGCCTCCTCGCCGCTGCCGGCGACCGCAACCTGATAATCTTTACTTTCCAGGCGTAGTTTCCACAGACGAAGCAGATCGGATTCATCGTCGACCAGCAGTACTTTATAATAACGCCCCATCTCACCGCTCCCTGTTCTTGATAATAGTTTCTATATTTTTCAACTCTTCGATCTGCTTCTGCAACTCCTGAATCTTCCCCTGATCAAGGAGAGCCCCTTTTTCCAAGGCCTCATTCCGCTCCAGCAATTCTTTATTCTCAGCCCCCAACTCCTCTTTTTCATCGAGGATTTTGCTGCCCTGGATTTTTTTAATCATTTTTTCCCGATCAATCCGCTCCATCAGCGTATGAATCCCCTGAAGACTTGCTCCATCCTCAGGGTGCGATTTCAGGTACTTCGCCAGGATTTCCATCCCGGATTTAAACTGCCGGTAACTGGCATGGTCATGGAGACTCAGGCAGATCAGTTGCAAGGTGGCGGCAGCCTCGCCCCCAACAGCCCGGGCCGAGGCAAGCTTGTAGGCCTCCTTGAATTCCTTGCGCGACATCTTCTGGCGCTCGGTCAGGCAGGTCATGAGCTGATTGGTGGCCGACGGCGGGCACACCACTGCTTCCTTGACGGGTTCCGGGGACGATCCCTTCCAAAACCCATCCGCACAACCGCCCGCCAACAGGCCCGACAAGGTAACAACCAACCATACAATCGCTTTCATTCCACACCATCCTTTGCCCGCGGCAAGGTCACCGAAAACCGGGCGCCTTGGCTGCTGGGTAGCAGTCGCAGCGTGCCGCCGCAATTCTGTACATACTCTTTACTGATTGCAAGTCCCAGACCAGAGCCCTTGACCACCGACCGATTTTCCTGGCTTCCTTGAAAAAAAGGCTGAAAAATCTGGGAGTGATCCTCTTCGCTGATTCCCGGACCGGTGTCTTCAATCAGCACATTGACCTTGTTGCTTTTTACTTTCATATAGATGCCGACATCGCCGTTATCCGGGGTGAACTTGATGGCATTGGCCAGCAGATTGTCGACCACGGTTTTCAGCTGTTTGCGGTTACCAGTGACGGTCGCCGGTTCCAGTTGGGTGGTCAGCCGGATATTTCGGGCAAGCAGGGCATGACGATGATCCCCGGCAACCTCGTCGATCAGGGCATCGAACCGGAGCTCCTGGAGATCAAGGGGGATTTCCTTGGCCTGGGCCATATTAAAATCGAGAATATTTTGAATAAGTTTTTGTAACTTATTGCAATTTTTATCAAGGATAGCCACCACCTCAGCCTGATTGGGACTCAACGGCCCCACCAGGCCATCCTTGAGCAGACCGGCCCCTTCTTTGATGGAGGAAAGCGGTGTTTTCAACTCATGGGAAATATGGGCCAGCATCTTCACCTTTTCGCGATCCAGGGTGTTAAGCCTTTTTCGCAGCCAATCGAGCTTTTCGCCAATCACCTCCAGGTCACGGGGGCCCAAAACGATGATCGGGGTGGTAAAATCGCCCTCTCCCAACCGCTCGATTCCACGGTCCAGCTGACTGACCGGTTTATTGATCAGGGAAATAAAAAACACTATAAGCAGCACACTAAAGCCGATCAGCCCGGACACTTGCCAGACCAGGGCTTTTTTATTGCTCTGCACCCGTTCTTTGAGGAGATCGACTTCTCGAATCATCAGGGTGTTGCTCAGCCGTTCCAGTTGCGAGGCTAGTGACCCGATCTCGCCGTAGCCGGTGAGCGCGGCTTCCTGTCCCTGCTTGCCGATTTCAGGGTTGCCGGCGGCATCATTGAGAGCCGTCACCAGGTGGCGCTCCCTGACCTGCAACTGTTCGATCAACGGGGCCAGGTCGTTCTCGGTATTTAGGGCGGCAAACTGGGCCAGCAACTCCTCCAGTTCCCGATAACCGGTATTGACCTCCTTCAACTGCTCCGCATCACCCAGCACCATGAATAATCGGGCCGTCCGCTCCTGTGCCCGGAGCAGTTCCGCCACCTTTCTGCTGCTATCGATCCGGCTGACCGAACGAAACACCGCCACCGCCCCCTGCTGCACCAGGCCGTCAAGGATCTGGATAGAGCTGACCAGCGCAATAACCAGGGGCAGAGCCACAAAAATAAACCCGCTCAGCAACAGGGAAAAGAATGATCGCGGACGATAGAGGCGGCTCACAAGGCTTCACTCGCTGAGGTAGACATAATCAAGATAGATCTCCATCGGGCGGGCCTGTTGCACCACAAACAAACCAAACCCTTCGATATGCTCCATATCCATAGTTCGTCCCTTGAGGGCATTTTTTACCTTGTCGAGCGGAATGATCAAATCGTTCCACCCTTGCTGGAGGATGAACTGCTGATTGAAACGATCACTAAACTCCTGCCCATGGGCTTTGTGATGGGTATCATTAATGCGACAATTGAGAACCAGCCCGCCGTCCTGGGGGTTATAGACGCTGTAGCGAAGGGTTCGAAAACTCCGCCAGTCACCGGGAAAATGAAACAGCGAAATCCCGGAATATTTGGCGGTGGACAACTGCACCCGCACCGACTTTTGGCCATGCCGCACCCTTTGCGTTTCCTCACGCAACTGCGGCCGATTGACCCAGCGATCAAGCTCAAAGGGTGTTTCAAAATCGGCCAGCATCGGGAATTGCCGTGCAGCGAGGTGTTCATCGATCAGCGATCTGGTCAGCGGCCAAAGCGCGATAGCCAGCAGGATCAGCACCATCGCTCGGAATGCCTGCTGTTGCCACGGCCTATTCAAGAGCGGAGGGCGGATAAAAAAAGCAAAGGCGATCAGGCACCCCTGCAGATTGCGCAACACATCGAACATATCGGGTGATCGGCCGCTGGTAAAATTTTGTAATATTTCGACCAATAATCCGAAAAGAAACACGGCAGTTACGATGCAAACAAAAAGCCGAAGCGGCGACAGCTGGGCAAATCTGCCCCGCAGGGTGCGGCAGAGCCAACAGGACAGCAGGAAAAAATAGAAAATATGCCCGAGATCCCAGAAAGACTGAAAGGAACGTGGTGAATGATACCCCGGACCACCCAGGAAAAAAAAGGGGGCAATGAGCAGCAGGAGCCCGATCAAAAGGGGATTGAGAAAGGTATGGTATTTCATCGATGCGGCACGAAGACCCTACGCTTGCCCATTGGATCGGCGATAAGGATAGGACCCAAAAAAAAATCTTCCCTGAATCCGTTGCAGGGCAACGAAACTCTGAAATTTTATATTACATATCGTGTACTTATAAAATTTTACTCGTTGACACGAACTGCTTTTTCAGACATCATACCCCAATCCATCCGCTTCATCCCTATTAATTACCCAAAAGGAGGTACTTATGAAAAAGCTGTACATTACGTTCTTGCTCGTTCTTTTTTTTGCGACGGCAGCCTTTGCCAAGGTGAACATCAACACCGCAACCGCCAATGAGCTGACAACCCTTAATGGTATCGGAAAAGTGAAAGCGGAAGCTATCGTGGCTTACCGTACCGCCAACGGTAATTTTAACACGGTTGAGGAACTCGCCAAAGTTAAAGGACTGGGCGGCAAAAATCTCGAAAAAATCAAACCCGAGATATCCATCGGCGAATAAATCCCAAAGTCCATCAATATCCGGTCTCCCCGCACCTGGGGGGCCGGAATCCCTTCCTTCCCCATCGTTTTTTTTTACTATCTTTGCGAGTATCCAATCAATTTTCAAGACGCGCGACCCTTCATCTACCCAGACCGTGGTGGATGACCTGATTTGCCTGCTCGAAATTTTACCATTGCACCTCTTGAAACTTGATGGTTGCACCCTTAGGCTTAAAGCACCCCTGTTGACGCTGGATCGACGGCTGAAGGCCACTGCGCAAAATTTAAACATCGAGACCATGGAGATCTAACATGCAAGTCTATACCTATTCAGAAGCCCGTCAGAAACTTGCACTACTCCTCGAACAAGCTGAAAATTCAGGAAAAGTTATAATACGCAGAAAGGACGGCAGGACCTTCTCCCTGACTCCGGAAAAAATGGCCTTCTCCCCTTTAGACGTCCCCACAATTAAGGCACAAATAACGACGGAAGAGATAGTCGCGCTCGTTCGAGAAGGACGAGAAAGATAAAAGCGGTGAGGCAAACTTTATTGGCGCATTATTCCAACTTTGATGGTCTCGCAAAAAGGTGATTTCTGTCATTTCAAGTAGCAAAACGACGAGAAATCTCTCAATTATTTCAGAGATTTCTCTCTGCGTTCGAAATGACAAAACGAAGGTTTCCCTCTATTTTGCGAACCCATCAATTTTATTTCAAAATCCCAATCAATGCGGATAA
>JAFLKR010000106.1 GCA_019163135.1 Desulfobulbaceae bacterium
CGAGGATAACGGACTGGGGACCGTCGGCAACATCCGGGTTCAATTCCACCCCTCGGTTGACCGGGCCGGGATGCATGACCAGCGCGTTGGGGCGGGCGAGGGTCAGCACCGAGCGGGAAATACCGAATTGTTGGGAGTATTCGCGCAGAGAAGGGAGGAGCGGATCGTTCTGCCGTTCTTTCTGGATACGCAGGGTCATCACCACATCCGCATCCCGAACCGCCTGCTCCAGCGAGGTGCAGACGATGGCGCCGAGTTGATCGATGCCCTTGGGGATCAGGGTAGAGGGGCCGTAGACAAAGACTTCCGACCCCATCTTGGTGAACCCGACGATATCGGAGTGCGCCACCCGGCTGTGAGAAATGTCGCCGATGATGGCGATCTTCAGTCCGTTTAAGGTGCCCCGGTGTTCCTTGACCGTTAAAAGATCGAGCAAGCCCTGGGAAGGGTGCTCATGGGCGCCGTCTCCGGCGTTGATCACCGCTGCGTTGACATGGCGGCTCAACAAATGCGGCGCTCCGGAACTGGAATGGCGGATGATGATGATATCCGGATGCATCGCTGAAATGTTCCTGGCGGTGTCGATGAGGGTTTCCCCTTTGGTGGCGCTGCTGGTGGAGGCGGTGATATTGAACGTATCAGCGCTCATCCGTTTAGCGGCGATCTCAAAGGACAACCGGGTCCGGGTCGAGGGCTCGAAAAAGAGGTTGATGATGGTGTGGCCGCGCAGGGTCGGTACTTTCTTGATAGGCCGGGCGGAAATTTCCTTGAATGAATCGGCGGTGCTGAGGATATAGGAGATATCCTCGCTGGAGAGTTGTTCAATACCCAGGATATGGCGATGCGAAAAATAATAGCCGGTTGCCATGGCTCCTCCGGTGGTTAATGAACGAGATCTCCCAGCCGACTCCAGCGGATGGAACGAAGTCGGGCTGGCGAGAACAGGGGTTGCTGCACATCCCACGACCAGTAGATAATCCAGGCTTTGCCCCGAACCGCCTTGAGATCGACAAAACCCCAAAAACGGCCGTCAAAGGAATTGTCCCGGTTATCCCCCATGACAAAGAGTTTGCCCGCCGGTACCGTTATCGGTCCTAAATTGTCGCGTGGCGCGGTGGCGGCTGGAAGGATAAGCGTGTCTTTAAAGACTCCGTGGGGATCTGTGAACGGCTTGTTGTTGATGAAGATTTTTTTATCCCGGATTTCGACGCTATCGCCGGCCGTGGCGATTACCCTCTTAATGTAATCCAGGTCCGGGTTTTTGGGAAACTGAAACACCACGACATCGTTGGGTTTAGGGTCAGAAATGGGGATCAGCGTCGAGCCGGTGAAGGGCATCTTGACGCCATAGATGAATTTGCTGACCAGGATATGATCACCGATTTCCAAGGTTGGCAGCATCGAACCCGAGGGAATTTTGAAGGCCTGAATGATAAAAGTGCGGATGAATAAGGCGAGCAGGACCGCAATGAAAATTGCCTCTATGTTCTCTCGAAGTACCGATTTTGTTGTCTTTTGGGTTGAATCAGTCACAAAATTCCCTGTAAGTAGAGGGCAAGGTTAAAAAAATTTTGACAAGGCTACCCGAAAGACCGGTAAAATTCAAGCAGGTTTTACCGGCGGCGTTCACCCATAAACCGCTTAGTCCGGCAGTTTTTTCTAATATGAGGACGCTATGTCGAACAAGACCAGCACGTTGCCGGTTAACCCGGTCATGTATTTGCAAATGGTATCTTTCGGGAAACAATATGGTTGTGGTTTTAATTGACTAACATCTGGTAATCAGACACCTTATTTTAAATAATAATATCGTTTAGGTATGTTGGTTATACGATTTCGACAGTCGAAACCCGTGCCTGTCCAGGTAACCGCCAAGCCGGCTTTCAGGCCGGGTAACCGTGCATCCAATTTTTTTGCACAAAAATGGAGTGACCATGAACCGTACAACCCAAGTGCTCATTTTTTTCCTGGCCGCCATGAGTTTTGGTTGCGGCCGCCGTGATTCGGGGCAGCAGTCGGTCGAACCATTTGCAGCGTCCCGCCCGATGGAACTGACCCTGCTGCACATCAACGATCATCATTCGCATCTTGATGCAGAAAAAACGACCCTGCAGCTTGCCACCGGCCCCGGAAAACGCGAACCCATCGAGGTTGAGCGCGGCGGTTTCCCGCGGGTAACGGCGGCCATCAAGGATCTGGGAAAAAAGAATGCCCATGTCATCAAAATTCATAGCGGCGACGCCAGCACCGGCGATTTGTACTACACCTTGACTGAAGGCAAGGCTGATGCCGAGTTGATGAACACGGTCTGCTTTGATACTTTCAATCTCGGCAACCATGAGTTCGACAATACCGATGCCGGGGTGAAAAAATTCTTGGAGTTTCTGCATGCCGGTGACTGTCAGACGCCCCTGTTAAGCGCCAATGTAAGGTTTGGGCCCAGTTCGCCCATGACCGGCACCGTGGTCCCCGAAACCGTGGTGCCTTCGGTGGTGATTGAGCGAGACGGCCAGAAGATCGGCGTGATCGGTTTGATTGTGGCCGGCAAGACCAAAAATTCTTCCCGGCCCAATAGCGACACCACCTTTCTGGATGAGGCTGCGACCGCCCAGGCGGAAATAGATCGGTTCAGAGCCCTGGGCATCAACAAAATCATCCTTTCAACCCATATTGGGTACCAGGCGGACCAGGCCCTGGTGAAAAAAATCAGCGGCGTTGATGTGGTGGTGGGGGCGGACTCCCATAGCCTGCTCGGCCCGGAGGCGTTGCAGCAATACGGCCTCTCGCCGGAAGGCCCCTATCCCACCAGGAGCACGGATAAAGATGGCAAGCCGGTCTGTATCGTCCAGGCCTGGCAATACGGGTATGTGGTGGGCGAGACCAAGGTCAATTTTGACCGGGAAGGGACGGTGATCCATTGCGGGGGGACGCCATGGGTTGTCATCGGCGACACCTTCAGCCGCCCCGAGGCCCCGGAACTGACCTCCGAAGAGACTGCCGCCATCCGGGCCGACATTGCCGCTGGCCAGCTGTTGCGGAGCACCGTTCCGGACCAAGAGGCCGTCGCCCTCTTGGCACCCTATAAAAAGGAAAAAGATGCGCTGGGCGCCAAAGTTGTAGCCACGACCCGCGACAATCTCTGCCTCCGTCGGGTGCCGGGATCACAACGTGACGCCTCGCGGTCGACCCAGGGGGATGTCTGCAATAAAAATGAAGCGGTCAACCGCCATGGCGGTGATATCCAGCAGGTCATTGCCGAAGCCTTCCTGCAGCAGGGGAAAACCTATTTTCAAGCGGATCTGTCGATTCAAAACGGCGGCGGGGTACGGATCGACATTCCGGCCGGGAAAATTACCGTGGGGGATATATATAAGGTGCTGCCTTTTAAAAATACCCTGGTGCAATTGAACGCCACCGGCACTGAAATCAAAGCAGCGCTGGAAGATGCGGTTGAGGGGGTGGTCGGGCCGGCCCTCAATACCGGCTGTTATCCGTATACCGGAGGCCTGCGCTGGAACCTGGACCTGAATAAGCCCAAAGGGTCGCGTTTGTCAAAGCTGGAACTCAGGGCTGCGGACGGCTCGTATCAACCCTTTGCGCTCAACCAGACCTATAAGGTGGCCACCATCAGTTTTCTCGCCGACGGCAACGATTCCTATACTGCGTTAAAAAATATCACGGGTGAGCGCCGGGTGGACGTCGGCCTCGATTATGCGGAGGCCTTTTTGCAATATGTCGAAAACCTGCCGGGGGCGAGCAAAGTGTTGACCAAGTTGCCGGTCAAAGATTACAGCACCCAGGTGTTTGTCGATACCCCGTGATCCCTGTGCCACTGGGCGCGCCTCCTTGCCCGCCAGCCGCGGAGAGGGGCGCCAGTTTGGGGGGAACGAGTATCTTAACATACTGTTTTCTTTGATTTTATTGGTTGATCGCGGTCGGTTTTTGGGAGACGGCAAACCCCTGATTTGCAGGGCAGCAAGAGGCGTTCAGCCAGGAAAGGGTTGTTGGGGGCGTCGTGCGGTTCAGTGTTTTGTGGCCACGCTGTAGGAGAAGAACGCGCTGGGCGAGTTGCCAAAATCGTTTAATCATCCGGCCTCTCAATGACGTGATCCCGCCAAGATGCGGGAACGATTCGGGATAAAACCCAATATTCGAGGTGAATGTGATGGTTTTGGCCATTGACAGTGCTTTCCTTCTCATTTATAGTCACCGCTACATTGGGATTGGTAGAATTATAGATAGACAACATCAAGGATATTCAGCACAAAAGGAGGAGGTGAATTTATCTAGAGTTGCGAAGTACTATGCTGCATGCAGTTAAACAAAACTAAAAAAAAGGGGGAGTGCATAAATGTCTCAAACACAAACAACGTTTCCAAGATGGATACCATTACTTGGGGGTCTTTTAGGCAGCACCACTTGCGGTTTACTGTTGTACGCTTTTAGTGTTTTCATCAAACCTCTCATGAAGCAATTTGGCTGGACTGTTCCCGAGGTTGCTATGGCATATGCGCTCATCTGTCTGATTTTCGGACTGGTGACCTTCCCTGCCGGGCGTCTCAGCGATAAGGTTGGTCCGAGAAACGTCGTTCTCATCGGCGGACTCGTCATGGCCTTCGGGTTCTTCATGGTTTCCACCATCACCCCACCTGATGCTGCTATCGTTGCCGCTGGTGGCGAGGCTCTCAAGGCCGCCAACAGAACACCTCTTTATCTCCTTTATCTCTATTATGGTGTCATCTGCGGTTTAGGCGGTGGTTGCGTGTATCTGCCACCGATAGCCACTGCACCCAAATGGTGGCCGGATCGTCGGGCCCTGGCTACCGGTTTCACCGTTGTTGGTCTGGGACTTGGTTCTTTCATCATGGCTCCGATGGCAACCGGAATGATCAATCATTTCGGCAGTGCACTTCCTGTTTTTAAATATGTCGGTATCGCCATGGGCATCATGGTTGTCTGTGCTGCTATGTGCTTGAAGGTACCGCCGGTCGGCTACAAACCGGCAGGTTGGAATCCGCCTGCTGCTGCCACTGGACCAGGCGCTCCCAAGGCCTATCGCGACTTCACTTATGAAGAGACCAAGAAATCTCCTCAATTCTGGCTGCTGTGGTGTGCCTATTTCTGTGGCTCCTTTGCTGGACTTATGGTTATCGGCTTGATTGCAAGCCATGGTATTGATGCCATGACTCTTGCCTACAAGGCAAAAATGGGCCTCGATGCAGCTACGAAAATCCCTGTTGACGAAGCCAAGAAAATTGCTATGGCGGCATCGGGTGCACCCGCTATGCTGGCTATTTTTAATGCCGCGGTTCGTATTTTGATCGGTCCTCTGGCTGACAAGATCGGCACCAAGAAAATCTTCATTACCCTGTTCATTCTTCAGGCAGGCGCCATGTTGATGCTCTTCCCGGCTGGCAACACCGCAGCTCTGCTGGCGGCTTGCGCCGGTCTGATCGGTTGGAACTACGGGGCGATGTTTACCCTGTTCCCGGCTACTCTGCTCAGCTACTACGGCCCGACCGCACAAGGTTCGAACTATGGTCTGCTGTTCACCGCCTGGGGTGTTGCCGGTTTCTGTGGCCCCTTCCTCGGTGGTAAGATCCAGGCTATGACCGGATCCTTCTTCATTCCGTTTGTGATTTCCGCAGTCGTCTTGGCCATTGCGGTTATCATTCTCTTCACGCTGAAGGCACCGGAGAAAATCCACGCTTAACGCCTGAACATCGGCAGCAAGCACACGATGTCTCAAGGGGCGTTCCGGGAAACCGGGACGCCCCTTTTGTGTGCAGTGCCTCCGGTCACCCTCTGGCCAGGCTGGCTCATCGGCACGGCGGCTGACGCCATGCCTCCCGCCGGCAGTCTTTCCCCTTCCCACCCAATATGCCCCTACCCCTTGATAGCCACCAGAATCACCGTGATATTGTCGCGGCCACCCGCTTGATTGGCGGCTTGGACCAGGTCTTCGACCGTTTCATCCACGTAACCGGGTCGGTCCCCGATGATCTCCGCAATCCTGGCATCCGACAGCATACTAGTCAGGCCGTCGGTACAAAGCAGCAGCATATCCCCCGCAACCACCGGCCGATACAAGATCGTAGGGGTGACCGTCGGCTCGGCACCGATTGCCCGTGTGATGATATGGCGTTGCAGCGAATGTTCGGCTTGGCTGACCGTCAGCGCCCCTTTTTGGATCAACTCATTGACCAGGGAGTGATCGCCGGTCTCCCTGCTGAGCACGGTGTTGCGCCAATGGTAGACCCGACTGTCGCCCACATGGGCAATCCCGACCGTCGTGCCGCAGAGTTGCACCATTGCCAAGGTAGTGGCCATGTTCCTGGCCAAGGCGATTTTATGCTGATGGGTGCGGAGATTGACTGTGGCGATTATTTCCTGAAGTGGCGGGATGCCCATCCTCGATCGTCTGATATACAGGTCCTGCAGATGAGAGAGAGCCGTCTTGCTGGCAATGTCGCCCGCATCCAGACCACCCAGACCGTCGGCCACAGCAAAGACGCCGACCTCGCCCAGCATAAGCAGGTCATCTTCATTGCACCGACGCACACGTCCGGTATTGGTCATGCCGGCATAGATAATCTGGCAGCCCAAGAGCCGACAGCTTCCTTGCATGAGGCCCATCTGTCAGTCCCTCCTTTTGGATAAACCGTCAACCATAGAACGCAAACTCTTCACTGTACGGTAAACGAACGTCGCGAACTGCGGGTTTTTCCTTGAGCGCTAATCTGCTGGGCCACGGTGTATTTACCGGGTTTAGCTGAGCCCGGAATGGCAAAAGTAAGGGTGTTTTCCCAGGTGCCGTTTTCTTTGACGACGGTTTCATCCTTGAGGACCGTCAACTCTTGGCCGCTGCTGGTAAGTGAGGTTTTTTCCCTGACCTTTAAACCCTTTTCAGGTGCGCCCGAAACGACATACTGCAAGGTCAGTTTCACCTGATCGCCGATTGTAACTTTGGTCGGTGCGACCGTGGCATTATTGATGGTAAGGGTCAACCCGCCAGAGTTGACAGCTGCCGATTGTTTTCGAGTGGGTTTCGCACCGGTTAATTTTCGGGTGGTTTGTTTGATGGACCTGCCCAATTCATCGAAAAAAGCCCCCACCTTGCTTCGTGGCTCCTCCTGCGTCGCCACATAACCGGCGCCGGCCCCGGCGGTGAAGATCAAAGGGGCGCAACCGGCCAGCAGGAGCATGAGGGGCATTACCAAGGCAAAGAAAAGTTTTATCGGCATCGAATCAGGCAGGCCTTGTCAGCGAATTTTACGGGAGTGGGTTTCTATGACCTGCCATTCCTGTGGCTCGGATGCGCCCGTTTCGGACCCGGTTGTCTTGGAGTCGGCCTTGTTTTCCTGCCGGAGGGTTTCGACGGTTTGCAAGGCAGAGGGCTTTTTTTCTGGTTCCCTGCCAACCGGAGATAGGTCTGACATGGGAGCTGCCTTGGCCGGAACTGTGGCCGTTGGGGCATATTCGGAGGGCGACTGGGGAGTGCCAAGCACTTTCAGCCAATGGGCTCGCAGGAGGTAACCGGCAAACACCAACACCATCACCATCACCAGTACCGCCAAAATATACAGCCATTTCCGTTTGGATGGTGGAAGAGATCGGTCCCGGCCAACGGCCGGATTAAGCATGGTGGATTCAAAACTGGCGCTCGCCGCAGCTTCCTCATGCGTGGTCGCCAGCAGGGTCGCCTGGATAACGGTGGAAGGGCTGGGTAAAGAGGTCAGGCCTGCTTCAAGGGTTTTGAGATCATCGAGGAAGGCTTGGGCATCCTGATAGCGATCCCCTGGTTTTTTGGCCAGGGCTCTGTGCAGCACCGTGTGGATTCCGGCCGGAAGAGCGGGAGACAGCTTCTGCAGGGCAGGCGGCTGCATGAGGTGTCCGGTGAAAACCTCGGTCATCGACCCCTTAAAAGGCGGCTCGCCGGTCAGGAGTTCATAAAGGATGATGCCGACCGCATAAAGATCGGTGGCCGGGCAGATGGCGCCGAAGGTCTGGGGATCGATCCGTTCCGGCGCCATATATATCGGGGTGCCGGGTCCTTGGGTACCCAGTGAGGTCAAACGATGCATGGCCTCCGACTCCGTGTCAATCAGGGCAATGCCGAAATCGGTGAGTTTGACCAGGTATCGGCCGTCTGCCCTTGGTTGGAGGAGAATATTCGCTGTTTTAATATCGCGATGTACCATATCTCGTCCATGGATACAGGACAGCGCTCCCAGGATCTGGCTGATGATGTCCAGGGTCAGCTGCAGCGGATAGCCGGGTGATCGGTAGGTGGCGGCCAGCCCTCCGGCCAGGGTCTCGCCGACAAAATATTCCATCACCAGATAGAGACGCCCGTTTTCCTCCACCGTGTCGTGGAGGGTGACGATATTGGGATGGACTCCGATAGCGGCATGCAGCCGGCATTCCAGTTCAATTCGGGCCCGAACCTCTGCATTGCTGCTTAATGCAGGGCGAATCGTTTTGACTGCCACCTGCCGGGCCAGGCGCTGATCTTCCGCGAGGTAGACGTTGCCCATGCCCCCTTCTCCCAGGGGTTGAATGAGGCGATAACGTCCGGCGATAAGGTCGTTGCAGCCGGTGAAAATACTGGGTGCCGGACGAAGAATGGTGGTGGTGTCGATGAGTGTTTTCAGTCCGTTCAACGGGTGTCCCGACGTTTCAGGAACCATGCAGAGAAAGAAAGCCAGAGGAAGAATTGGGTGATCAGGAGACAGCCGCCAGTATAATAGACCGATCGGCCGAAGTCAAAACCAATCACCTCCCGGATGAGCCCGGGAATCCATCCCACCCCTTCGCCTGTAAACGAATGAAACATCGCGGTACACACCATCGCCAGCCCCGATCGTGCCGGCAGGAGGTCGGCAGCCCACCGGAGGCCGCTGCTCATCCGGGCATAAAAATCCGGCCCCAGGCCGCCGGAGAGAATTAATTGCGGCAGCACCACAGCTATGGCCAGCAGCACCGAAAACCGGCCCGCGGTCGGGTCGATGGTGCTCAGGAAAAGGCCTATGGCCACCGAACTCCAGGCAATGGCGACCATGGCCAGCCAGACCGGCATAAAGGCGGTCGGGCGCAGGGCAGGGTTGCACCAGCAGAGTGCGAGAAAGAGAAGACATTGCAGGGCGGTGATCGCCAGGCAGAAGGGCAGCTTCGAGCCCAAATAGGGGAGGATCGACAAATGCGACATCCGTTCGCGCCGATAGATGGATCGCTCCGGCGAAATTTCCAGGCAGGCGATAAAGGTCCCCGAGAACACTGCGGTCATGACGATCATCAGCAGGACGCTCATCGGCACCGGCAGGTTTGCCACACCCTCAAAGCGCAGGGCGTAGAGCAGGTCGGGGGCAGAACGCGGGTCCAAGATTCCGGCCGGGGAGAGGAGCACCTTGAGTTGGCTGTCCATGGCGGTCCCCCCCATGACTGCAACTTCCAGGAAAGGCCGTTTTTGGACACGAACCTCCTCGTCGGTGCGCACACCGTTGATGTGCTGCGACAGACTCACCAGAGCCAGGACGACGGGGATGCAGAGAAAGAGCAATAAGCGTTTGGGTGCTGCACAGCGAATATGTAGATGTCGTTGCGACAGGATGCGCCAGATGCGGAGCGATCCGATGTCAGGCCAGTCGGCGGAAACCCGTCTGCGACCCTCGGGTTTTGGTTTGACGGGTGGTTCGGTCAGGGTCTGGTCGGAGCCGTTTTTTTGGTGGATCTCCATCACCCGGGCTAAGGGGGAAAGGCGTGCTTCGATGTTTTTTTGATAGAGTTGGCAATGGCGGTAACGGTGGGCATAACGGGCGGCGATCCTTTCCTGTTCGCCAGCGGTACGGTCGGTGGTACCGGCTGCGGGCTTTCCCTCGGCGCCGGTCAGCAGGTCGAAGATGCCGGTCGGCCGAATGTGCGGCATGGTATCCTCGCTGAAGAATTTAGTCGCTTCGTTCGGAGTACCAAAAAAAACCAGCTTCCCTTGGGAAAGGATGACCACCTTGTCGAGCAGGGACAGGTTATAGAGCACATGGGTGGTGATCACCACGGTGGTGCCGTTGTGGGCCATGCTGCGGAAATGACGCATCAGCCGATCCTCGGTGCTGGGATCAAGGCCGGAGGTCGGCTCGTCGAGAAAGAGGATGCTGGGGCGGACGATAAGTTCGGCCCCGATGGAAACCCGTTTGCGCTGGCCGCCGCTCAATTGGTGGATTGGCAGGTGGCGGACTTGCGATAATCCCAGGGTTTCGATGGTGCCGTCGACGATGTTGGTCCGTTGGGCGGGGTCTATATCCGGGGACAGACGGAGGCTGGCGATGTAGCCGAGGCTCTCCTCGACGCTCAACTCCGGGTGAAGGATGTCATCCTGCGGCACATAGCCGATAGTGTTGCGAAACATCGCATAGGCCGTGTCCAGAGGGATCTCATTATATAAAACTTGCCCCTGGCTCGGCCGGGTAAAGCCGTTAAGGGCGGTGAGCAGGCTGGTCTTGCCGGCGCCGCTCGGACCGAGGATGCCGATAAATTCGCCGGGTTCAAAAGAAAGGGTGATACCATCCAGGAGCGTTTTAGTCGCGGCCCGGCCGTTGACCGCGGTCCGGGTCAGGCCGACGCACTCCAGTTTGACCGCCTGGCCGCATTCCCGTTGCTGCACAGTGAGCGCACCATCGTGCTCTAACTGGAATCGGAAATGGGTGGAGCCGATAACCACGGTGTCGGCGGCCGTCAGGCTGACTTCGCGCACCCTGCGTCCGTTTACCCAAGTACCGTTGAGGCTGTGCTGGTCGACAAGGCGGAGGGTGTCCTCGTACTGCCGGAGGATAGCGTGCCTCGAACTTACCATCGGCTCAAAGCTCAGGGAAATATCGCTGCCCGGGGCTCGGCCGATCACCCATTGTTGCTGCGGAGGCAGGGTGATTTGTCGGGGCTCGAGGCTGCTGCGGGTTTGAAAGCGGAGGTGGTTGGCGCTGTCGGAACCGAGGCTGATCAGATCGCCATCCTGAAGCGCGATTCGGCCGATTGCCCTCTGGCCATTATGAAAGACGCCGTTAGTGGAGTCGAGGTCTTCGAGCTGGAAGTGCCCCAGGAGATCGATGGTTATGTGCGCGTGACGACGGGAGACGCAGGCCCCGGTGACGACGATATCGCATTGGCCCCCATCGCGGCCGATGGTGACGCCTTGAGCAGTGATGCGGTATTCCCGGTAAGAAAAACCGGCATCCAGGGCAACCAGAAAAGCCGGTGCATCGGGGCAGGGCGGCTGGGTCTCAGAGGCTTTCATGGCGGTTTTTCGGGAGTCGGGAATGCCTGCCGCCTCCGACCGCATGGGGGACGGTCGGAGACTGCTCAGGAGAGGGTCAAGGTGCCGGTCTTCCCGATCTTGCCGGGAAGATGGCATGGGTCAGTTCTTCCGCGCTGCTGAGGCACCGGCCACCGGGGTAAAGGGGTTGCGCAGATACAACTCCTCATCTTTCAAGGCGGGAATGGCCTTGTCGAGTTTCTGCTGGGCTTCAAGGATGCGAGGAAAGGTCGGTGGTTCGATGGTCTCGAACATCGAGGTGTCATAATACATGATACCGCTGCCCGTGGGATATTCCACCCCGATTTTGACATTATGCATAGCCCCGTCCACCGGAATCGGTGACCGGAAGGTCAGCACATAATCGCTTTGCATGGTGTTCTGGATATCCTCGACACTGCGGGTGATGGTGTCATAGGCGGTGCCGATGGCATAGTATTTACCAAAGGAGTTTTTGGAAAGTGCCTGGAGATCGCGCTGATCCTTGCCGTCCTTGCCGGTGAAGCAGAGAGAATAAATCGGTATCGGAATTTTCAGGCTGGAGATCCGGGTCATCAGGTCGGACCTGTTGACGGCACTGTCTTCGTCTTTGCCGCTGCCCAGAACGACAATCGAGGTGGAGACGATGTAGTCGACTTCGCTGGACGAACTGCCCCCGGCCCCGACTCCGCCGGCCAGTTGCATGGCCCCGGCTAACCCGTCATAGATTCGGGTCCGTTCGCCCCGCGGCTGCAGATCGGCCAGCCGTCGGCCCAGGATGCCCGGTTCACGGTCAAAATTGGAAAGCACGGTGTAGCCCTCGCTGCTGTTATCCAACGCGATCAGGGCCACCTGATCCTGCGGTCGTTTGGCATCGATGAAGCGGGCCGCTGCCCGGATCATGGCTTCAAAATCGGGGCCCTTCATGTTCTTGTTGGTATCCAGGACCAGAATGGAGCGGATCGCTTCTTCCCGGTTTTGGATGGATTGGATGAGGTACTGTCTCTTTTTGGGATCGTACGCCCGCCCCTCGACCATCACCCCGATGTTGAGCACATTAAGGTTGACCAGCGGATTCATATCCTGATCAAAGGTGCGCATATAGACATGCACGAAAGGGTAGAGGGCCGATTCCACTTTGAATATCTTCAGGCCGTAGCCCTGCTGGCCGGTGGCGCCGGTCCCGGCATGGGAAATTTTAGCCGCCAGTCCGATTGCCAGTACCAGTCCCAGGATGATCAATTCGGCAGCCAGGGGCTGCAGGGCCGTCAGGCACCGTTTCAACAACCATTTCATACCTATCTCCTTCAAAAGAACCCTGTCGGGTTTCATGGCATCTGGGCAAAGGGTTTGCCCAGGTTATTGATCGTCTTGCCGCCCGGCCCTTTGACCGAACTGTAGGCGATCTTGGTTACTCCGGTGGAGGTGTCAAGGACAAAGGCCCCGTAGCCGCCGCCCGATTCCCAGGCGCTGATCTGAAATCGGCCGGTATTGGAGAGCGGGATCGCTCTGCTTTCGTTCGGGTCCAGCACCGCCACCGGCAAGGAGGGGCCATCGTTGATAACCGCGCCCATCAGCAAACCGATGAGCAGGGGCGCCAAGCCGCCCAGCAGTAACCCGGCCCAAAAATTATTCGCCCCTATTTCTCTCATTGATCAAAGCCTCCGCTGAAATCTTATTGCCGAAAGCCGCTTGACTGCGCAACAGTTGGGCCACGCCCTCCTGGGCATCCTGCTGTTTGGCCGGTGCGGCCGTCTCTTTGCCGGTCGGAGGTTTGTCCGCATTGGTCCAGGCCACGGCTACAGGGCTGGCGCTGACCTTTTCCGCCGGTGCGGTTTTCTGTACCGGTTTGCTCGCCTTTTGCTGATTAACCACTTGGGTCGGGGCGGACTTCTCTGCTGTTTTAGCAATGGCCTTGGCCGGCGCCTTTTTCACCGGGGCTGCCGCTACGGCTTCCACCGGGCTGGAACTTTCCAGGGCCTTGGCCAGCATCTCCCGCCGACGGGACACCTGCTCCATCTGGTCGCCCAGCGAACTCCACAGCGCCACATATAACTCCGGATCGTTGACGCCCTGGGCCGGTTTGTAATCAGGTTTAAAGCTCGACAGCGCTGCCTGGGTTTTGCTGTCGAGACGTCCGGTGATGGGCACGTCGTACCCCTTGAGGTAGAGACAGGTCTGGATCTCACCGATTCGGTCGCTCGGGCTCAGGTTTCTGAAATCCTGTCGGATCCGTTCAAGCACCAACGGATCGGGTTTCATCTCCGGAATCAGCTTCCAGTAGGGCAGGTAGAGGTATTTGCCGACAATCTGGAGCACACTGGTCTGGACCAGCAGACGGATAGCTGCATGTCGTCCCTGGACCTTCTTGACCGTGCCTTTGAGGCCGAAACTCGGGCCAAAGATGGTGAAGCCGAGTTCTTTTTCCGCCACGGCCTTATAAACATTGATCGAATTGACCGTCTGCATCCGGGCCACGCCGGACATGGTCTTGAAATCGAGCAGGTTGAAATCCAGGGTGATCCGGGCGAGGCTGTCCTTGTTTTCCTGGTTATAATCGACCGAAATGGTGTCGCCCGGAACCCAGGATTGATTGACGTTGAAGGGTTTGGTCGTGACCCCGAAATCGGTGCTGCTGCCATGGGTTTCGAGGCCGCGATCAAATTCGGTGATCCCGCCGGAGAGCACGATGTCCGGGATGTATTTCCCCTGAAAATTAGAATAACCGGTGACCATCTGGTTGTTGATGAACACCGGGCTGTAGGGGATATAGACGACATTGCCGCCGATAGCGTTGAGCGAACTCTTGGTCATCTCGGTTATATCCCGTGGGATCTCGCCGAAGCCGAATTGGGAAAGCCCGGTGAAATCGGTGATGTCTTTGCCCATGATCATTGCCCGCTTGCCGTAAATCTGGGTCATTCGACCCAGATCGGCGAGGGGTTGGTCAAAGCTCGTTTCCTTGATCTCCGGCATATCCGAAGGCATATCGACGTCCACCTGGCGGGGGTCGATCTTGGCGCAGGCGCCCAGGCTGAAGACCACCAGCGGGATCAGCAGCCAAGAGGCTGGGTTTATTCGGATTCGGAGTTTTGGTATGGCAAAAAGCATGCTCGTTCCTTGACGTCAGTTTTATTTGGAAATGACCGTTTTATCGCCCTTGGAATCATCGATGATGATGATATCTCCATTGATTTCCGCACCCGAGTCTAGGATGACGCTGTTGAGGGCCCCGCCGTCGGCCAGAATGACGCCACCGGAACCCGAGGCGGCTTTGCCCCTGGCGCGTTGGGCGAGGTACGAGAAATTTTTGTTCGAACCGCTGATCTCGCTGTACGTCCCGATGGCGTCGTCGGCCTCGATCCCGTCATTGAGATCGTCGGCCCGGCATGGGGAAGCCAGGCAAACCTGCCCCAGGAGCAGCAAAAACATCAAGGTTGCGGTGAGCGCTCGCATCGTGCTTTTCTCCCTTATGGATTAGTTCGCCACCACGGAATCGACGGCAACGTTGGAGTTGTTGCCCGACATCGAAACCGACACATTACCCAGATCGGACTTGGTCATCACCTCGCCGCGCTGGGCTTCGTTCAGTTGAACCGAACCGATATTAAGGCGGTTGTTGTTGCCGTCAATCACCCCGTTGAGTTGCCCGCCGGTCACGGAAGAGACCACTTTTCCGGCCGAAGCGTTCTGCAGCATCACCGAGCCGATGTTAGAAGTGTTGTTGTTCCCCTGAACCGTATTGCCGATGGAATCGACCTTGACGGTATTGGACACTGACCCGGCTTTGGAATCCTGGAGGTGGACCGAGGCGCTGTTCACCGTGTTGTTGTTGCCGGTGGCCGAGGCGGAAACCGTGCCGGTGGCCCGGACCCGATTGGTGACCTCACGGGCGTTGCTGCCGTTCATGTTAATGGAGGCGGCATTGGCGACGTTGTTGTTCCCCTTGGCCCGGGCGCTGTATTCACCGCCCTGTACCCGGTTTTCCGCCTTGAGGCCGAGCAGATCGGCCTGGCTGATCGCCGGGGTGGCCAGGAGGGCGCCGATGGTAATTAATTGTAATATTTTCATTTTGTTGCTCCGTAGGCAGGTTGACGCATGCAGTTCTGGAGACCCCGTGTTGCGACCCATTCCGGCAGCAACACGGGAAAAGGGGCTTTAGTTAACGGCGATGGAGGCGGCGTTGGCCTGGTTGTTGTTGCCGCCCTCAACCGAGGAGCTGATGTTGCCGGTGTTTTCCACCTCGTTGATCACGCGTCCCTTGACCGCTATGCCGCCGCCCATCGAGATGGAGGCTGCATTGGCACTGTTATTGTTGCCGTTCTTGATCATGCTGCTGATATTACCGCTGGTGTTAACCTTGTTGACGACCGAGTCAGCGGTCTGCGCGTTGCCGCCGCCGGAGATCGAGGCGGCGTTGGCCAGGTTGTTGTTGCCGCCGGTGATGGTGCTGGAGATGTTGCCGGCCCGCTTGATCTCGTTGCGAATTTCAGCCTTGGAGCTGGTCGGGCTGGTGCTCGGCTCCTGGGTGGCGGCTGCGGTTGTCCCGGTGGTGCTTTCGGCAGCGGTGTCGGTGGCTGCCGTGGTGTCAGTGGCATCGGCTCCGGTATCGGTGGCTGCCGTGGTGGTATCGGTGGTGGTGGCGGGCGTGGTGGTGGCGGGCGTAGTGCTGCTGCCGACTCCGGCGGTCGCGTTGGTCGTTTGGGTGGTTGGGGCGGTCGCGGTTGCCGTCGAAGATGCGGTCTGGGTCGCGGTGGTATTGACGGTGATCGTGTTGGTATTGGTGATCGGTTGCGCGACAAAGGTGTTGTGGTGAATGGCTGGGCCTTTGCGTTTATTGTGATTGAACGATCCGCTCAGGGTGGAATCGCCGGAATCGGCGTGCGCTATGCCGGCGGACAGGCCAAAGATAAGGGCAGTTGCCAGAAATGTCTTTTTGAGCATGGGAAACCTCCATATGGGTGTTTGTTATTGGTTGCGGTGAAATACTGCTTGCTGGCTACCTTAAAGCAAAGGCAATGCCAGAAATTATTTTCAGGGTTAGTGCCTGGAAATTAGCCGTTAAAATAAAGGGTTGCCAGGATGGGTGGAAAAACGGGGCGCCACAAGCCGGGCAAGTCCGCTCGGGATACCGGTGCGGGCAATAGCGGAATGTCCGAAAATCGAACAGCGAGAAAAGCGCTAAAGATATAACGCCTCGAAATCATGTATTTTAGACGAAAAGAGCGGATTGTAGGATAAGCGGACAGCTGCTTAAATTGGCTGTCCGTTTATCCTACAAAAAAACGGAAGATGTGCGTAATTAGGCTGAAATGTTGTATTTTTTCATTTTCTGATACAAGGTGGAACGGGCGATTCCCACCAGGCCGGCGGCGTCGGAGATATTGCCGTCGGCGCGATCCAGGGCCGCCTTGATATGGTTTTTCTCCATCTCTTCCAGGCTGGGGAAAACCTCGATCCCAGCCGGTTTCATGACGCCGAATTCCTCGGAAAGGGCGAGGATCTCGCGCTCGGTGATCAATCGCCCCTGGGATTGGACCGCGAGCCGCAAGAGCACATTGCGCAACTGGCGGATATTGCCCGGCCACTGGTACTGGAGCAGCAACTGCATGCCGTTATCCGCGATTCGAGGCTCCTTCCAGTGATATTCGGCGGAGAATTTCCCTAGGAAATAGCGGGCCAATGGCTCGATATCCTCCACCCGCTCCCGTAGCGGCGGCACTTTGAGGGTGAAGCAGGAGAGGCGTTGGAAGAGGTCGTCGCGGAAGGTCTGCGCGCGGATCATGTCCGCCACGTCCCGGTTGGTGGCGGTCACTACACGCACATCGAGTTTCTTAACCCTGGTGTCGCCCAGACGGCTGATTTCGCCGTTTTCCAAAAAGCGGAGCAACTTGGGCTGCAGGGTCAGCGACATATCGGCCACCTCATCCAGAAACAGGGTGCCGCCTTCAGCCAGTTCCAACTTGCCTGATTTGTCGATGGCCTCATGAAAGGCGCCTTTGCGCGAGCCGAAGAGTTCACTTTCAAAAAGACCTTCGGGAATGGCGGCACAGTTCAGGGGAATATAGGCGCCTTTGCGTTGGGAAAAATTATGGAGGGCGGCGGCGACATGTTCCTTGCCGCTGCCGGCCTCGCCGGAAATAAACACCGGAACGTTGATCGGGGCGATGGTGCGGATATCTTCATAGAGTTTGACCATTTTTTCGCTGCGGATGATGGTTTCGTCCTTGCTGGCCAAGCGTGTTTTTAGCGCTTCCCGCTCCTGGTGCATTCGTTTGCGGCCGATCAGGTTGTCGAGAAGCACGGCTCCGTGCAGCGCCAGGATTATCAAAGCGGCTTGGGCGCTCGCCTTGAAAAAATGCTGATCGCGATGGTCGAGGTAGAGACAGCCCATCGCCTTACCTTCCCGCAACAGGGGGGCACAGAGCACCGAGCGTTCGCGGCCGTCCTTGTCCCTGCGGCTCTTTTCCCCTGCGGCTTCGCCTCCGGCAGTGCCGGTGCAGCCCTGATCCATCACCCGTTGCACGATATCCTGGCGGACTTCCCGGCTCTCTTTCTGCGGGTCAAAGTGATGGGTGGCCGCGTAGATGAGTTCATTCTTGGGGTTCAGCAGGGCCAGGAAGCCCCGTTCTGCCTGCAGCAGCGCCGTCGCATCGGTCAGCAGCCGTTCGCCCAGCACCTGCTCTTCATCGATTTGATGCAGTTCGCGGAGAAAATCGGCGAGCGAGGCCATCTTCGTGCCCTCATCGGAGCTGGAAAGGGCCACCGGGAGGAACGGTGGTTCCATGGGGGTCGGTTCGAGGCTGAAAAGGATGGTCGCCGAGTCGATCGGCGAGGGCAGTGGGGTGGTTGGGGCGTTTGGGTGGGCAAAGACCCGTGAAGGTCGGCGGTCGTCGACTTCATTAATGAAGGTGAAGAAATAATCAACGATGCGAAAGGTCATGCCGTGGGCAAGGGGGACAGCGTTGATCTGCTTGTGCTCCATCCACACCGCATTGGTGCTTTCGTGATCAAAGAGTACGAAACTGCCGTTTTCCTGTCGGTTGATGGAGGCATGTCGTCGGGAGACTTGCGGCGAGGCCAGGACGATATCGTTATCATCATCCCGCCCGATAGTGACCGTGGTGGTGAATTCGATCACCCGATAATCCTGGGCGTCCTGGCATATAATGAGTCTGGGCATGGCAATCAATAGGGTTGGTAGTTTTTGCGCTCAGCATGGTGCCCTTGCCGAAAAGGCAGACCGTAACGTAAGGTCTGGATGCCAACACAAAGTGACATCGGCAAGGTCAACATAGCATCCTCCCTGATTTTAGGCGATGGTTTCCGGGGAGCAACCGGGAACGGGATGGCTTCCATGGGGTTCAATAGATGCCCTTGCTACGGATAAAAAACAAAGAGGTGCCTTGACTGTGAACCAGGTTTTGTAATATAATTAAAAACAGTTATACGATGCTTTTTCGGTCTGTTCGACAAGGGGTCGCGGCAGTGGATGAACGGGGAGCGGTTGAGCCACCGGCTCGCTTTTGCTCCTGCATCACGGAAAAGTCTTTCCCTATCCTTTTTCAAGGAGGCCTGTTGTGAAAAAAATCGTCAACACACTGGTAGTTGCTCTTCTCTTTTCTCTGCTGGCAGTCCCGGCCTTTGCCCAGACGCCTGAGGAACTCGCGGTTGAATCCGAGGCCTATGTGAAAACCACCGAGAAAACCACTCCTACCATGCCTGAGACCATTGTGGCCAAAGTCGACGAGGCCTGTGTTCTCCTGACCAAGGAAGGACCGGCGGCCTTTCCCAAGTTCAAGGGCAAAGGAAGCGCTTTTTTGTTTGACGGGACCTATATCTGGATTCACAGCCTCAAAGAGACCAAAATGCTCATGCACCCGATCAAATTCAAAATGGAGGGTAATGAACTCATCGGCCTGAAAGACGAAAAGGGCAAACGGTTTTTCGTGGCCATGAACAATGTCGCCAACGAGAAAGGAGCAGGCTGGGTTGAGTATTTCTGGCCGGTGCCCGGTTCCAAGGACATCGTTCGCAAGGTCTCCTATGTTAAAAAATGTACAATGTCCGACGGCGTCGATGTGGTCATCGGCGCAGGTATTTATAACGGCGATCCGGCCGCCATGGCCAAGCTGGATATCAAATAACCCCTTAGTGCTGTAAGGGTAATGTCCCCGGTTTTCGACGGCGCCATGTCGATTCCGGGGACCCCGCCGCGTCTCTTGCACACTGCCGCCAGTCCATAAAACCGCTTTTTCTTCCTCTGCCATGGGTGCATTTCCCATGGTCTTCTTACCTTCATTGATTGATTGGGACAGGACCTCGCTATGACACTTTCTTTTTTCGCTCAAAGTCTGAAAACCAAATTGTACGGGTTAGTGCTTTTTGGAGTAGTGATCATTGCAGTGCTTGTGGGGACCGGTATCCATTATTATGGCAATATCAATAAAGCTAACACCACCAAGGCCGATTTCAACCGACTGATAACCATTTTGCAGGATACCCGAATTGCCGAGAAGACCTATCTGCAATTTTTTTCCGAGGAAATGAAAGGGAAATTCGAGCAATTGGGAGTGGACACCGGCCAGGCCTTTGAAACCGTTTCCAAGAAAAATAGCGATCCCGAGATCGCCAAGCATTTGTCTTCGGCCAAGGATCTGTTCGGTCAGTATCAGCAGATATTTAGAGAGGTGGTCAAAACCCACGGGCAACAGGAACAACTGAAAAAAGATATGATGCAGCCCCTGCTGCGGGCCTTGGAATTGTTGGGGGTGATTCAAAGCGACTTGGAAGCTCACCAGGCAAGCCTGCAAATGGAAGGTCGTGACCTCAGTGCTACTGAAAACGAGATGCTCAATATCATTCGGGATTGCAAGATAGGGTTCTTGCAATTGCAAAATCTGCAGTTTCAATTTCTCCTCTCCGGGGACGCCGCTCTGACTTCCACCTTCAAGAAACTCGCCGATGCTATCGCCAATAACAATATTCCGGCCTTGCACGAAACTGCTGTCGCCCTGCAGAATGCCAAATCAATCGAACCAGTCAAGGAGATCAAGGGAACGGTTAAAATTTTTCTCCAACTCATCGAGCAGTCCCAGGCAATGGGAGTTAAGGAGCGGGACGCAATCAAGCAGCTGGACTACGCCGGTAAAAAGGCGATCGAACCGGTGGATGCGGTGGTCAGCTTGACCAACACGATTATTGCCAAGCAGACCAAGGCGGCCGTGGTCGCCATTTATATTATTGTGGGCATCGGCATTATGGCCTTTCTTGTGCTTTCCTTTTTCTTGATAACAGCAATCACCAGACCGCTGCAACAGGTGGTGGCGGGGTTGAAGGATATTGCGGAGGGGGAAGGCGACCTGACCAATCGGCTGGATGTGCAATCCCAGGATGAGATGGGCGAGTTGGCCAAGTGGTTCAATGTCTTTATCGAGAAAATTCAGGCTGTCATCCGTGACGTGGCCCAGAATGCCGGGCATCTCCAGGGTTCCTCGCAGCAGTTGCTGGGGATTGCCAATCAGATGTCGTCGGGTGCCGATCAGACCTCGGGAAAAGCCAACACCGTGGCCGCTGCCGGCGAAGAAATGAGTGCCAACATGGGCTCGATGGCCGAAGCCATGTCCGAGGCCTCCGGTAATGTCAGCATGGTGGCCGCCGCCATTGAGGAGATGACGTCCACCATCACCCAGATCGCCGACAATGCAGAGAAAGCGAGCAAGATTACCGCCGGGGCGGTCAAGCAGACCGAAAATGCCTCACTGCAGATCAGCGAACTGGGAGAATCGGCCAAAGATATAGGTAAGGTCATTGAGACCATCACCGATATTTCCGAACAGGTGAATCTGCTGGCACTCAACGCCACCATCGAGGCCGCTAGGGCGGGCGAATCAGGTAAGGGTTTTGCAGTGGTCGCCAATGAGATTAAAGAACTGGCGCGGCAGACGGCACACGCCACCAGTGAAATCAAACAGCGGGTTGAGGGTATTCAGAATTCGACCCGGGGAACCGTGGCGGAGATCACCACCATTACCAAGGTGGTGAACGAGGTCAATCAGATTGTCGGCGTCATTGCCGGGGCGGTTGAGGAGCAATCCGCCGCCACCAGGGAAATTGCCAGCAATATCAGCCAGGCCTCCATGGGCATCAGCGAGGTTAATCAGAATGTCTCCCAGGGATCGGAGGTTTCCGCGCAGATTGCCCAGGATATCAGCGAGGTCAAAGATGCTGCCCAGAAAATGTCCGGAAACAGCACCCAGGTGAATGAGAGTGCCACTAATCTCTCCAGGCTGGCGGGAGAGCTGAACGCCATGGTCAACCGTTTCAAGGTTTGAGGTGGGGTGAGAAAGCGGTCGATGCCGCGCATTTTTTTGTAAAATGAGCGGCATCGGTTTATGGGGACAAGGGAGGCGCAACGCTTTCCTGCCTGGACTGGAGCCGCAAGCCGGTTTGGGACTTTTAGTCTACCGCCTTATTCGTCTTCATCCGTCTGTTGCATATCCTTGAGCAGGGCCTGGAGTCCGATGGCCTGGAGCACGGTGAGGCATTCGTCGTGGTGAAAAAAACCGGCCATGATAGCCGCGAATTGCGTGGCAAGGAAGATCGTGTCGTTATCGGTTTCCTGCTCCAGGAGTCGGCGGCAGGCGGCAATATCATCGGTTTCCACCGCCCCGAGGATCTCGTTGAGCCAATCCAGCTGATTTTCCTCGAAATGAAACTCAACCATGGCCTGGGCGTACATCGAGACGATGGCGGCCCGGTGGTCGAAGATGGCATCCAGGTCATTGCTTTCAGCCGCTGCCAGGACCTTGCCGATTTCCTCAAGTAATTCTTCCATTTCCCTGTTCTCTTCCGTCATAATTCTGTCTCCCGATTGTTAAAAAAGAGGAAAAGTTTCCCTCGATTCTCCTGATAATCCATTTGGTTCGCCCTTATTTTGACGCCTGGTGAAGAAGGGCCGTGCGGCTAATTCAGGGCATTTTGTCGTTTTAGGGTTGCTGCACCGCCTGGGCTTGAATAGCGGTAATGGCCACGGTGTTGACGATATCCGGCACCAGGCAACCGCGGCTGAGATCGTTGACCGGTTTATTGAGCCCTTGCAGAACTGGACCAATGGCCACCGCGCCTGAACTGCGCTGTACTGCCTTGTAGGTATTATTGCCGGTATTGAGGTCAGGGAAGATGAAGACGCTGGCCCGGCCCGCCACCTCGCTCTCCGGCATTTTTTCGTGGGCCACGGCAACATCGATGGCGGCGTCGTACTGAATCGGCCCGTCGATTTTCAGATCCGGGCGGCGTTGGCGGGCCAGGAGCACTGCCTGGCGGACCCGTTCGACATCCTCGCCCTGGCCGGAACTGCCGCTGGAATAAGAAAGCATGGCCACTATCGGTTCGATATGGAACATGGCTGCGGTTTCCGCCGAGCGGATGGCGATCTCGGCCAGTTCCTCGCTGTTCGGGTTAGGATTGACGGCGCAGTCGCCATAGACCAGGACGCGCGTGTCCATGCACATGAAAAAAACGCTGGAAACCACCAGGACCTCAGGACGGGTGCGGATGATCTGAAAGGCCGGGCGGATGGTATGCTGGGTGGTATGGACCGCGCCGGAAACCATGCCGTCCGCCCGGTTGGTATGCACCATCATCGTCCCGAAATAACTGACGTCGTTGATGGCATCGCGGGCATAGTCCAAGGTGAAACCCTTGTGTTGACGCAGCTGATGGAGGGTTTCGATGAACTCGTCGCGCAGCGGTGAGGTTTTGGGGTCGATGATGGCCACATCCTGCAGTTTCAGGCCCAGGGCCGCCGCCCGGTTGCGGATGACCTTCTCCTCGCCGAGCAGCGTCAGGTCGACCACCTCCCGGGCGCGGAGGATTTCCGCAGCCTGGAGAATACGCTCTTCGCATCCTTCGGGCAGGACGATGTGCTTGCGGTCGCCCCTGGCCCGCTGGAAGAGCGAATATTCGAACATCAGCGGCGACATGGTGGTGGACACGGTCTCAATCACCTGTTGTTCCAGACCGTTGGTATCGACATGGCTCTCGAAGACACCCAGGGCCCTGGCGGTTTTCTGCTGGTTGTTGGGTCGCAGGGTACCTTTGACCTCCCCGGCGCGCATGGCCGTGAGGTAGGTGTCGTTGGGCACGATGTAGATCGGCAGGGCAAGGTCGTCAATCCCGTCCAGCAGCCTGACCATCGAAGGGCTGGGTTCCATGCCGCCGGAGAGCAGCATGCCGACCGGCGAAGGATAATTGCGGGAGGCAATCGACCCCAGGGTGGCGAAGATGATATCAGGCCGGTCGCCGGGGGTGATGACCAGGTCGTCCTTTTCCAGGAAATCGATATAGTTGGCCGGGCTCATCGCCGCCACCTTGATGGCATGGACATCGCGTTGCAACCCTTTACGCGGTCCGGTGAAATGACGAGCCCCCAAGGCTTCGGTGATCTCCTCCATGGTGGGCATGCTGAATCCCGCCATCTCCGGCAAAAAATCAAGGCGATAGCTCTTGTTCTGATGGCTCCGGCGGATTTCGGCTTCGGCTGCGGCCAGCAGGGCGGGATCGATCCGATTGATAAAGATGGCGAGCAGCGGACACTGGTGCTGTTCGTAAATTTTTTCGGCGACCTGGATGTTTTCTAGTATTTCCAGTGCGGTACGGTTCTGACCGTTGGCGACATGCAGGGTCGGAACCCCTAGTTCCCGGGCGATGCGGATGCTGATATCGTAGTCAAAGGCCTCGGACATGCTGACGATATTGGGGCCTTCGCAGAGCAGGAAATCACATTTTTTCCTCACTTCGCTGAATTTGCGGACAATCTCGCGAAACAGTTGGCGTTCCTCACCGCCCGCGATCAGAGCCCGCGCCTCATCATGGCTGATGCCCGCCATCTCATCGTATGAGATATTGATGTTGTAGCGCTGCTTGATCAGATTGATATCGTTGTCGTCTTTGCCGTTGCCGGGAGTAATTGGCCTGAAAAACCCGATGTGGTCGATCCGCCGGGACAATAACTCCATGACGCCGAGGGTGACGACCAGTTTCCCGCAATCTTTTTCCAGGTTGGCAATGTAGAGGCTGTCGGCCATGGGAGACTCCTGTGTCAGTAAGGCGAAACAAGGTGGATTTGTATAAGATTATATTAGTTGAGTGCAAAGGACAACGCAAGCAGAGAGCATGTTGCACAACCACCTTTGGCATCTGTTGGAGATCTGCGGCGCGTTAGTCGCTCATTGATGTGTTATTTATCATTGTGCAGACGGTTTCCCTGATTATCTTGTCGCCTGACCACCAAACATTCAAGCATCTTTCAGGAGGCGTACTACATGGAACTCAAACAATATTTCAGCAAGACTCAAGGCACGGGAGTGTTGGCGACGGCCGCGGCATCCGGAGAAGTGACCACCGCCATCTATGCCAAACCGCATAGTACCGCCGACGACAGTATCGCTTTTTTGATGCGGGAACGGCTGAGCTATGCCAATCTTCAGACCAACGGCCATGCCAGTTATTTGTTTCTCGAACAGGGGGACGGCCACAAGGGCCTTCGGCTTTATCTGGAAAAGATCGACGAATCCGACGATGCTGAATTGATTGCCGCCATGACTCGGCGACATCTCAGCCCGGAAGAGGATCGGGCCAAAGGACCCAAGCATCTGGTGCGTTTTCGGGTGACCAAAGTGCTGCCCTTGGTCGGGGACGGCCAGGTTCCAGAATGAGCAACCAGCGCCTTGGCATCAGGTGGGGGCTCTGCTGTCTTTTCAAGGAAGAGCCGATAACGTTTGCCATCCGGCAGGCGACCCACCTCGGGAAACTCGATCGTCCCCGCCAGTTGGCGCAACTCTCGGCCACCGTTCTCCATAACGGCAATTCCCTGATCCGGGCGATCGAATTCTGCCACCGGCAGGGGATTGGAGGGTTTCGGGTCAACAGTCGTATTTTTCCGCTCAAGACCCATCCCCAGTTGGGCTATCTTCTTGAGGAATTGCCGGAGTATGACCTGCTCGACCAAACCTATCAACAGGCGGCGGTGCTTGCTGCCCGGCTGGATATCCGCTTAACCTTTCATCCCGACCAATTCACCCTGCTCTCTTCGGCGGACGCCGGGGTCACCGCCCGTTCGCTGGCAGAGCTCGCGTATCACGGGGAGGCGGCGGAACGTATCGGGGCCGATGTCATTACCCTCCACGGCGGCGGTGGCTATGGCGATAAACCCGCCGCCCTGGGTCGGGTGGTCGCCCTGATCGAGCGCTTGCCGGACTCGATCCGCTCCCGCCTGGCCCTGGAAAATGATGACCGGGTCTATACCCCGGCAGACCTGTTGCCGGTCTGCGCCGCGACCGGTATTCCCTTTATTTATGATGTCCATCATCACCGCTGCCATCCGGACGGGCTGGCCATCGAAGAGGTGAGCGAGCGCGCGTGCTCGACCTGGGCCCGAGAGCCGTTGTTTCATCTCTCCAGCCCGAAAGAAGGGTGGCAGGCCGCCAATCCTCGGCCCCACCATGATTTTATCGACATCGATGACCTGCCGCAATGCTGGCGGCACCTGCGGATCACCATCGAAGTGGAGGCCAAGGCCAAGGAGATCGCTCTGAAAAAATTGGCTGACGAGCTTTCGGCGGCATGAGGCGATTTTGCATTGCAGTGGCCGTGCCCCCTTTCCCTTTTCTTGACATAATTCGTATCTTTCACTATCGATGAGACAAGCAGAAAAATCGTTGGCCGGACATCCGGAACGGTGGGCGAAAGGGTCGATCCGGCCAGAGGAAAAGGGATGAGTACCCCGTACGGGGGGAGTAGGTAAAAGAGGAGGACTGCAATGGAATATACGCTGCCTGGACTGATCCTGACCGGTGCCTCCGGTTTTGTGGGAAGGAATTTTATCAAGGCGGCTACCGGCAAGTTCAGGCTCTTTTGCATCGGTCGGCGGTCCATGGAGGAAGCCGGGGTGCATCCGGATGACAATCTTCGCTGGATTCAGGTGGATATTGCCGACCGGGAAAAAATGCAGGATCTGGTGAAACGGGTTCGGGACCGCGGCGGTGTCGATTATGTCGTCAATCTGGCGGGGTATTACGATTTCACCAATCAGGATCATCCCGAATACACCCGGACCAACATCCAGGGCACCAGAAACATGTTGGAAGTGGCCAAGGCGCTTGGGGTCAAACGCTTTCTTTTTGCCAGCTCGCAGGCCGCTTGTCCGTTCGGACCCGTGGTGACCGAGGAAACCCTGCCCGATGCCGATATCCCCTACGCGCGCAGCAAACGGGCTGGGGAACAACTGGTCCGGGAGTATGCTCAGTGGGTTCCCGGAGCCATTATCCGGATAGCCGCAGTATTTAGCGACTGGTGCGAGTATCCGCCTCTGTACACCCTTCTCAATAACTGGCTCTCCGGCAAGCTGCTGGAGTCGCATATTATCGCCGGGCACGGGCTATCCGCCATCCCCTATATTCACGTCCAGGATCTGGCGCAGTGCTTGCTGCGGGTGATCGAGAAAAGTGACGAACTGGAACGGCTTTGCATCTTTAATGCCGGTCCGGATGGCACGGTTTCTCACCTGGAACTCTTTCGGATCGCCACCCAGTATTATTACAACAAGAATATTCAACCTTTTTTTGTCAGTAAATGGCTGCTCGGGCCTATGATTGTAGCCCGGCAACTCCTCGCCCGCCTGCAGGGCAGGCAACCTTTTGAACAGCTGTGGATGTTGCAATACGTCGATCAGCAGCTGGTCGCCGATAGTTCCCGGACCCGAAGTACACTGTCATGGCGGCCGACCCTTCGCAAATCCATTACTCGGCGGTTGGTCTTTCTCATCGAGAATATGAAAAAGAATCCGAAACTCTGGCAGGAATGGAATGAGGCTATGCTCCGCAAGGAAACGGACCGTCCGCATCTGGTGCTCCATGAACTGTTGTGTGATGCCTTGGACGCGGCCCGTGACAGTACCCTCGAATCGATTACCAGGCAGCTGCTCGATACGGATCAGCCCGGCCTCCACGCGATTGACAGTCAAAAGATTGGATCAGTAGATAAAATACTGCTGCATTCCTACGTGCGGTTGCTCTATCAGTTGATCGTGACAGTTATTCGGACCAAAAACCGGCCGATGATGCAGCAGTACGCCCACACCATTGCCTTCCTGCCCATGATGGTCGGGTTCGGCAGCGGGCTGGCCAGTTACTGCCTGTACGATATCGGCGAGTTTATGATTAAACGGTTCAGGGATCGACCCCAATTCAAGCAACTGACGCCCCGTGCGGATGAATACGTCACTATTACCATCCGTATGGCGGTCGACCAGATTGAAGATCAGGCGGAACTCTCCAGGCTGCAATCGCCGGTCATGCTGGAAGGATTTAAGCAAATGCCGTTGCCGGAGCCCGGTGAGCTGGAGCAGGTCATGGGGCAGTTGGAAGACCTGTGCAGTGAGGCCATTTGCGGAAAATCGTGGAGCAACCCCCTTGTCCAAGGGTGATGGCGGGAGCGGGTGATTCGCTGCAGGCCGCACCGGGCGGCATTTTTTAATGAGCAGGTAACGAGCAAGAGTAAGATTTTTCCTGCCCCTCAAAGGGCGGGGAGCTTTTTTTGAGGATTATTATTTTGATGTTGCATACTTTTTGGAATCGTATAACGAGATGTAATCTCTTTGCTGCCGGGAAAGTATTAAAGGGCGATGAAGATCCGGGGCCGACGTTGGCAGAGGTGCAGGCCCTGCTATCCGAAGAATTTCGCGGACTGCGAAAGATTCTGCGCAAGCAAGCCCTGGTTGTTGAAGAACTGCGGGCCAGGTCGGGGGAAGCTGCCAAACCCCAACGGCAGGACCGCGCAGGGGAGGGGTTGATGCAGATGGCCTCGACTTTTTTCCATCTCGACCAATCCTTGCGCGACCAGGCGCTCAGTTCCCCGCAGCGCCGGGAGGCGGTCTTTCTTTTTTGGCTCCAACTCGAGCAGCTGCTGGATCGGGAGGATATCCAGATGATTCGGGAGCAGGGCGTGCCCTTTGATCCGCGACTCCACCGGGCCGTGTTGGCCCATGAATCCGGAGCGCGCCAGCTTGTAGTGACAGAGGTGTTGGAGGCCGGATTTATCGAAGGCGGCAAGGTGCGCAAACCTGCCAAGGTTATTCTGGGGCCTGCAACCAACGAACAGGAAATAAGAGAAGAGAAAATGCTATGAAAGATATCTGTTGCGGTATTGATCTCGGAACCACCAATTCGGTTATTGCCCGCCTGCAAGGGGGCATCCCACACGCCATCGACATTGAGGAGGGACAGGCCATTGTCCCCTCGGTGGTCAGTTTCGATCCTGAAAACGGACAGGTCTATTTCGGCGCTCAGGCGCTCAACCGCTTTGTGGCTTTTCCCTCCCACACGGTGAAATCGGTGAAGCGCCTCATCGGCAAAGAACAACCCATCACGGTAGGCGACGCCACCTATCTCCCCGAAGAGATCTCGGCAATGCTGCTCAAGCATCTCGCGGCCGAGGCCTCGCGTGTTTTAGGACAGCCCGTCCGTCGAGTGGTGATCACGGTTCCCGCCTATTTCGACGATGCCCAGCGCCGGGCAACCATCCGGGCGGGTGAACTGGCCGGGCTTGAGGTCATGCGCATCATCAACGAGCCGACGGCGGCGGCTTTTGTCTACGAAAGTCCGGCAGTCAGCGGCGAGGGTACAGAAGAGCTCATCCTGGTCTACGACCTGGGCGGCGGCACCTTCGACGTCTCGGTGGTTCAACTCCGGGGCGACATCAAAGAGGTGCTGGCCTCCTGCGGCGATACCGCTCTAGGGGGAGATGATTTCGACGAGCGGCTTAAAGAGCATTTTTTGGAGCTTCTCCAGCAACGGTGCGATCGCGACCTGAGCGAAGATTTTCCCTTGCAGGTGCGGCTCAAAGACATCGCCGAGCGGACCAAAATTGCCCTTTCCGTTCAACCCTTCGTGGCGATCAACGAGGTGGCGGTAACGGTTATTGATGGCGAGCCGGTCAATCTGGCGGTTGAGGTGGGGCGCGGCGAGTTTGAGGAGATGACCGAGGATCTGGTCGAGCAGACCCGGCGCAAGGTCATGGAGGCCATGGATGAGGCCAAGGTCGTTGCCGAGGATATTGACCGGATCGTGCTGGTGGGCGGTTCGACGCGCCTGCCTGCAGTCCAGGACATGCTTGCCGAACTCTTCGAGCAGCCCATGGAGCATTCGGTTGATCCGGACCTGTGCGTTGCCCTGGGAGCTGCGGTCCAGGCCGGGATCATCACCGGCGAGCCCCTCCGCCAGATCCTGATCGATGTGTCCGCCCACAGTCTGGGTACTCGCACCATCGACGAGGTGGATCCGGAGACCGGAGATGCCGACTATTTTTCCACCATCATCCGGCGCAACACCCGCATCCCCGTGACCCGTTCCGAGGTGTATTACACCATGCAGCCCGATCAAAAGCGGGTCGAGGTGGAAGTTTTTCAGGGCGAGAGCCCCTCCTGCCGGGACAACACCCTGGTCGATTCCTTTCGTTTTGACCTTAGACCGGCACCGATCCACTCACCCATTACCATGGAATTTTCCTATGACCTGCAAGGGATTGTCCATGTCACCGTTTCCCAGAAGGGGTATGGCAACACCAAGACGGTGGCGGTGGATTTGAAAAAGGCCAAGGCTGCGGCCAAGCAGGCGGAGGCAGGGGCAAGCGGGGAGCCGGAGCTCGCTGATAAACCGGTTAATTATCTTTCCCAGAAAGCTCGGCAACTGCTTCAGGAAAGCCGTCTTGCAGCCACCTCACTGCACGAGCTTAAAGCCTTGGCCTGTGCGTATGAGGCGGCCGTGGTCAACGGCGAGGACGAGGATCGGGTGGACGAGTTGGAAGATCAGTTGGTGGCGCTGATGGATGCTCTGGAAGAGGAGCGGGACAACCTTGGCTAAGGCAAAACAAAAAAGGGTCAAGAGGGAACTGGAGAAACTGCAGCGTGCCGGCCGCCACCTGGAGTGGCTGGCGGAGGTGCAGGGGCAGCCCCTCACCCCTGAACTCAAGCGTGAACTGGACCAGGCGTGGCAGGAGGTCCAGCGGCGGACCCTGCGGACTCCCCAGACATTTTTGGAGTTTCACACCCAGATCGATCACCTCCAGGGGGTGCCAGACACCCCGGAGATAACCTTTATAATGGCGCTCAGGAGGTTGATAGCCGGCGACAGGGAGGCGGAGGCGGAGGCGACCGTCCTGGCCGTCACCGGGCTGACCGGAGCCCATCTGGCGGCGCAAAAGAATATGCGCGCTACCTTGGGTGTTTCCCGGGACTGGCCAGGGATTACCGGCCTCCTGACCCTGATGGCCCGCGAGCCGGGAAAAACCACCCGCAGGCACTACCAGGATCTGGCGGAGCGCTTTAGCGGCACGGTTCTGGCGCAACCCTTTGCGGTCCTGGCTGAGGGCATGGTCGTTTTCCGCAAGCTCAACCACAAGGCCAACCTCCACAAGCCCCTTGCCGCCAGGCTGGTGGACGAGCTCGATCTGGCAGATCATCACCTGGGGCTGGTGACCGAATCGTTTTCCCTGGTGCTGCAACGGCTGGTTTTGCTGCCCTTTGCCTACCAGGTCCTGCTCTACCTGCGCCAGTGCGATCCCCTGCCGGCGGCCAATCAGGTCAAGGCGTTGGTCCAGGCCGTAGAGCTGACCTTTCTGCGGGGGACCGGGAATATGGTCCCGCCGGAACTTTGCGCCCAGCTCTTTGACGACGACCAGGACCTCTTGACGGGCGCAAATCTCAAAAAGATGGCCGAGGATTTCGCCACCGCCCCCTTTGAGGGGAAATTGACCCTGCTCCGCGACCTCCGTCAGGCCTTTCAGACGACCCTCGCCCGGGGACCGGGCAGCCCCTTTTTCGTCGACTTCTTCGATGATGACGACAGCGAAGCAATGGCCAAGCAGCTCCTTCGTTTCCATGTCCAGGTGCTCAAGGAGATCGGTCGCCGGTTGCCGGACCTCGCACCCCGTGAGGGGCGGGCCCTGATTGCGGTCATCGACCCGATCCTGGCCGATGACGTGGGCGATTTGTTCATGGAATTGGGCGACCAGCAGCCCCTTCTCGATTTTCTGCTCCAGGTCGCCGAGGCCGGCTGCCTGGGAACCCGGCTTTCGCAGGTGGCCTACCTGATGGCGATCCGGGATCGAAACAAGCGGCTCGGAGCCCTGGCCCTCAAGGCCGTGGAGGAGGCGCCGGTCCCGGGACTGGAGGATCTCCACTGGCTGATGAGGGGACACGGACGGCTGGTTATCCGTTTTCCTGCCCTCCTCAAGGCCCTTTTCGACCGGATCCGGGGCAACGAACTCCTGGTGCGGAGTCTGGTCAAGGCCGTCTGGGCGGAGGTCGAGACTTTTGCCCCGCCCGGCAGCGAGGCTCGGGGACGGGCGGGCCACCGGGCAGCCGCGACGGAACAGTTGTCTCCGGAGGTGCGCAAGGGACTGGTCGAGTTGGCCGGGCAGGTGGCGGAGTTAGAACCCCTGCGCCACTACCTGACCATCTTTCCAGCGGGCCGGATCGATGCGAAGAGCCTGCGGCAATGGTTTGAAGAGACCTGGAAAGGAGGAGATTACGCCCTCTTCATTGCCACCGCCCAAGCGTCTATTATCGGTGACTCAGAGTCAGCAAAGGTTTTAGATCTGGTCCCCGGCCCTGGTAAAGTGGGGAAGTTATCCGCTGTGGCCAACCGCTTGCTTTTTACCGGGGCGTTGATCGATTTTCTCCGCGAGCATGCCGATGATTTTCGCAGCATCCCCCTGGCAAGCGCCCGTCTCCTGGTGGAAACCTTGTATCCCCATCTCAAAGAGCTGACCGATTTTGGCTCCTTGCTCATCCGAACCTACAATGCCCTCTGCACCCGGGTGTCCGCCGGCGAGACCGAATTTGCCCCCCTGCGCGATGCCCTGGACCATGGTCTACGGCAAATGGCCGGTGGCCAACGCGGACCGGGGCGTCCCTTCAAACGCTGAACCGGAGGTCCCCTCCCATGCTGACACAAGCAGAAGCCCTGAAAATTCTCAATCTGTCTCCCGAAGCCTCGGCAGAGGCGATCGAAAAGGCTTACCAGCGCCTGGTCCAGCGTTATCCGCCCGAATTCCATCCGGACCGCTTTCGCCAGATCGACCAAAGCTACCGTATCTTGACCTCGACCGCTTTCCTGGTGGAAAGCATCCTCACCGCCAGGAAGACGGAGCCGGAAACCGATCTGGCCCAACGGCTGGCCGACCTGCCGCTTGTCGCCGAAGAAGATGCCGTGGCCAAGAGTCTCGAGGAAATCCGTACCCTTCTACTCGTCGAATCGTTGTGGCCTGGTTCCTGGAACTGCTCCTGGAAAAAAAGCGGCGGGTAAGGCTGGCCATCTTGCTGGCGAGGCTCTTTGGTTGTGGCCGCCGGTTTGATGATCGGTTGAGGTTCTGGCCGCTGCAACGCAAGTAAAACAGCGAGGCGTTCAGAAAAATACCGGCAGGGATCAGGCCCCTGATAATGGATGAGGACGGACCGTTGCTGCTGTAGAAGCCTTGCTGCAGCCGTCGCCGAAAAAACGGCCCGGGGGGAAGGGCAGGGGCAATTGACAACCCCGAAAAATTAACCGTTCATCCGTCTGGAAGAGGTTGGAGACGGTGACTCCGAGCAGGCGGATTTTTCTTCTTCCAGCCTCGGTGGCCGCCAGCAGGCGGGGTAACTGGGTCAGCATCTCGGCGGCTTCGAAAAAACCGGCGGGCGAGCTGCAGGAGCGGGTGATGGTGGTGAAATCGTTGTAGCGGAGTTTGAGGGACAGGGTCCGGCCGCCGGTCTTTTTGCGCTCCAGGAGCTGGGCCAACTGGTGGGCCAGGTCGGAAAGGATGGTCAGCACCTGATCAAACTCGGCGATATCTTCGGCAAAAGTGGTTTCTGTGCCGATGGATTTGCGAACCCGGCTCGGCTCCACCGGACGGTGGTCCTGCCCGCGGGCGATATCGAAAAAGAACAGGCCGGATTTGCCGAAGAGCCTGACCAATTCCTGCCGGGAAAAGCGGAGGAGGTCGCCGCCGGTGCAAATCCCCAGGTTTTGCATCTTTTTTTCAGTGACCGCGCCGACCCCGTAAAACTTGCCGACTGGTAACGTGTTGATGAAGGCCAGTGCCCGTTCCGGCGGGATAACGGTGAGGCCATCGGGTTTGTTATGGCCGGAGGCGATCTTGGCCAGGAATTTGTTGCAGGAGACGCCGGCGGAAGCAGTGAGCCCGGTGGCCGCGTGGATGGCTTGCCGCAGGCCCTGGGCAATCCGGGTGGCGGACGGCTCCCCCTGGAGGTTGGTGGTGACATCGAGAAAGGCTTCGTCCACGGAAAGCGGTTCCACCAGCGGGGTGACCTGGTAGAAAAGGGCCATGATTTCCCGGGAGGCCTGTTGGTACTCTTCCATCCGGGGCTTGAGGAACACGGCGCGGGGGCAGAGCCGTTGGGCACGGGCGCAGGCCATGGCCGAATGGACGCCAAAAGCGCGGGCCTCGTAGGAGCAGGCGGCCACCACGCCCCGTCCCTGGGGATCGCCGCCGACAATCACGGGTTTGCCGCGCAGTTCGGGGCAGTCCCGCTGCTCGACTGAGGCGAAAAAGGCATCCATATCGATGTGAATGATTTTCCGGGGCAGAGGCATGGCAACGGCGCTGATTTCGGGGGCGGTTTGAATTGCCGATCGGCATTGACGCTGACGGCTATCAGCGCTATTATCCGGCCAGGCAGACCGTGAAAAATTTCGCATAATGTACTACAAACCGACTCCCAAAGGAACAAGCAAAATGCAAGTCTATCAGGCCCGGCAGGAACAGCTCCGCCAACAACCCGCCACCTGGCTGGTAACCGGCGTCGCCGGCTTTATTGGCTCCAACCTTCTCGAAACCTTGTTGGAAATGGGGCAGAAAGTGGTAGGGCTGGATAATTTTTCCACCGGGTTTCAACACAATTTGGATGAGGTCGAAGGGCGAGTGACCCCATTGGCCTGGCAGCGGTTCCAATGCATCCGTGGCGATATCCGCGACTTGGAAGCCTGCCGCAAGGCCTGCGCCGGAGTTGATTATGTCCTCCATCAGGCCGCCTTGGGCTCGGTGCCGCGCTCGATCGAGGACCCGCTCAATACCAACGAAAACAATATCACCGGGTTTCTCAATATGCTGGTGGCCGCTAGGGATGCCCAGGTCAAGCGGATGGTCTATGCCGCCTCCAGCTCGACCTACGGCGATCATCCCGGTCTGCCCAAGGTCGAGGAGATCATTGGCAACCCCCTTTCGCCCTATGCGGTGACTAAATTGGTCAACGAGCTTTACGCGGCGGTTTTTGCCCGCACTTATAACTTTGCGACCATCGGTCTGCGCTATTTCAACATCTTCGGGCAGCGCCAGGATCCGGACGGGGCCTATGCCGCGGTGATCCCCAAATGGTTTGCCGGTCTCCTCCAGGGGGAAACGGTTTTTATCAACGGTGACGGCGAGACCAGCCGCGATTTTTGTTTTATCGACAACTGTGTCCAGGCCAACATCCTGGCAGCGACCGCAGACGAGGCCGCCGCCGATCAGGTGTATAACGTCGCCTTCGGTGAGCGCACCAGTCTCAACGAGTTGTATGGGCTCATCCGGGAGCGGGTCGCCGGGAGCGTGCCGGCAGCCGGAGCGGCGGAACCGGTCCATCGAGATTTTCGAGCCGGCGATGTCCGTCATTCGCTGGCCGATATCTCCAAGGCCGGGAAACAGCTGGGCTATCATCCTGAATTTTCAGTGCGGGCCGGGCTTGATAAGGCCACCGCTTGGTATATTAAAAGATTTGTGTAATCCGCAGACTACGTCAACAGAGCAAGGAGTGGCTTCATGTCCAGTACGCTGGGAACCCTGTATAGAGTAACAACTTTTGGTGAATCGCATTGCAAGGGGGTCGGGGCGATTGTCGACGGCTGTCCGCCGGGCATGGAACTGACCGAGGCTGATATCCAGCCGCAGTTGTCGCGAAGGCGGCCTGGCCAGAGCGATCTCACCACCCCCCGACAGGAGGACGACCAAGTCACCATCTATTCGGGAACCGAATTCGGTCGGACCTTGGGCACTCCCATCATGCTCCTGATCAACAACAAGGATCAGCGGCCCCAGGATTATGGCGAGATGAGCCGGATCCCGCGTCCTTCTCATGCCGATTTTACCTACCAGATGAAGTACGGCGTCCGGGCTTCAAGCGGCGGCGGACGTTCCAGCGCCCGCGAAACCATCGGCCGGGTGGCCGCCGGTGCCATTGCCGAAAAATGGCTGCGGCTGACCTACGGCATTGAGATTGTTGCCTGGGTAAGCGCGGTCGGTGACATCGAGGCACCGGCTGTCGATCTGGAGCGGATCAGCCGACCGGAGGTTGACGCTACTTTGGTGCGCTGTCCCGATGGCGCCGCCGCCGCGCGCATGGAGGAGCGGATCAAAGAGATCCTCGCTGCCAAGGACTCCACCGGCGGCATCCTCACCTGCGTCTGCCGTAATGTCCCGGTCGGTCTGGGCGAACCGGTCTTCGACAAACTCGAGGCCCGCTTGGCTCAGGCGATGCTCTCGTTACCCGCCACCAAAGGGTTTGATATCGGTTCCGGTTTTGCCGGCACCCGGATGCGCGGCAGCATGCATAACGATCTTTTTGTCACCAAGGGAGGGCAGCTCGGTACCCGGACCAACCATAGCGGCGGCGTTCAGGGCGGGATCAGCAATGGCGAGCCCCTTGTTTTTCGGGTGGGATTCAAGCCGGTGGCCACTATCGGCCTGGCCCAGGAGACTGTCGATTTCGACGGCCGGGAGGTAATATTGGAAGCCAAGGGACGCCATGATCCCTGCGTGGTGCCGCGGGCGGTACCGATTGTCGAATCCATGGCCGCCCTGGTGCTTTTGGATTTGGCGTTGCAGCAACGGGCCCGCCGGGGCAGCTGTCCGGTTTAATTGACCGGCGCGCACCGACTTCTCGATGAATAACGGCACCGCCTCCATCTTGATTGTTGAAGATTCCCCGATCAACCGGAAAATTCTCAAGCATTTGCTGGAAAAGGAGGGCTATCACATCCGGACCGCCGATCACGGCCAGGAGGCCTTGGCCTTGCTGCACGAAGCGATTCCGGACCTGATCGTTTTGGACATCATCATGCCGGGGATGGACGGGCTGGAATTGTGTCGGCTGTTGAAGCAGCAGGAGGCAACCCGCGATACCCCGGTTATTTTTATCTCTTCCCTTGATGATACCGTTGACAAACTCAACGGTTTTGCAGCCGGGGGCGTGGACTATATTACCAAACCTTTTCATCCCAGTGAGGTGCTAGCCAGGATCGACACCCATCTTAAACTTTGTCGGTTGCAACGGCAACTGGAAGAGAAAAATCGGCTGCTGGAAGTGGAAAAACAGAAATCAGAAGCCCTGTTGCTCAATGTCCTGCCGGCGCGGGTGGCACGGGAACTCATGGAAAAGGGCAGTTGCGCCCCCCAATGCTTCCCCGAGGTCACCGTCTGTTTTGTCGATCTCGTCCAGTTCACCGCTGCCGCTGCAACCCTTGATCCGGAAATCCTGATCGGGGAGCTCAATATCCTGTTCACCGCTTTTGACCGGATCGCCGAAGCCAACCAGTGCGAACGGATGAAGACCATCGGCGATGCCTATCTCTGCGTCTGCGGCATCCCTGAGGGTAATCCAAATCATACTCAGGCGATGGCGGATACTGCTTTGGCGATGCGAGATTATCTGGCGGAGCGCAACCGGACGGCTGCTTTGCAATGGCAGGTGCGCATCGGTATGCATTCGGGTCCGGTGGTGGGCGGAATCGTCGGCACCAAAAAATATCTGTATGACATCTTCGGTGATACGGTCAATTTTGCCGCCCGACTGGAAGAACTCTCCGTGCCCATGTGCATCAATGTTTCGGACGAAGTCCATCGACGCTTGCGCAAGACGTTTGTGTTTTCCGCCCCTCGGCATGTGGACATGAAGGGCAAGGGGTTGCAGTCCACCTATTTCCTTGTAGGCAGGCAGCAAAATTGAGCTGGCCGGCATTTCTTTCCCGGTACGCTGCTCAAGTTGTATGCCGACCATGATTGTGCCGCCAGTTGTCGCGGACTTCAGAGCGAGCAGTCGAGGCCTCCAAGCCCTGAACCGATCCCTGGAGTTTTGGTGGTGAAACGTCTCTGGAATATCGCCGATCTTATCGATCTGCACTATTTTTTTCAGACCGATGAAGCCCTGCGGCTGCGCCTGGGGGAGGGGGCCCTGGCCAAACGTGACCGGATCATTTTTCTCGCCAAGATCGAACCGCAGTTGGGCAAGGCCGACGATATTCCGCCCCGGCTGCTGGTCCGGAAATGGCTGGCCATTCGGCGATTGCAGTATCTGCAGGAAAGGGGCCACGAGGGGATGGTCCTGCCGGGAACCGTGTGGCGGGAATTAATGGTAATCTGTCGGGGTTTGTTTTTTTTCGCCGGATTATTGACCGGGATGGGCATGGCGGGAACATTTCTCATGTATACGGGGACCGCGCCCCTCAACGTCTCTGCCTATTTTGCTTTGTTCGTGCTGATGCAGCTGGGGTTCCTCGGTCTGCAAACTGTTTTTCTGCTCTATCGCCGGATGCGGCGCATCCCTATGGAATCCACGATGCTTTATGTCCTGCTCGGTCGACTGCTGATCAAGGGCGTGGATGGAGTGCGACGTCGGCTGCAGCGAAAAATGACCGGTCGACAACGGCTCGATCTTGCGGTCCTTGCCGGTGGTGTCCAACAACGCAAGGAGTTGGCGGCCCTGCTGATCTGGCC